>JAIBBQ010000002.1 GCA_019694595.1 Myxococcaceae bacterium | reverse complement strand
TGCCTGTCGATGGGCGGGACCAAGTCGGCGGGCAGCGGCCGGGCCGAGAAGGAATCGTCGGCGGTGACCAAGGGCGAGGCGATGCGCGACGGCGAAGACGACCGCAACGCCGCGGTGAACCAGAAGCTCGTCGAGGCCGAGCTCGCCAAGGCGCGCGCCGCCGGCAACGCTGCCGACCGCCAGGGCGAGGTGAAGCACGCGATGGCCGCGCTCGACTCCGGCGCCACCGGCTACCAGCGCGCCGAGGCGCTCAAGCGGCTGTGCGACGCGCTCGAGGCGCTGGGCGAGCCGGGCACCGCCGATCGCTACTGCGACCTGCTGCTGCGCGACTTCCCCGGCACCGCCGCGGCCCGCGCCGTCGCCGATCGCCGCAACCGCGTGCAGAGCGCGCCGATGCCGTCGAAGAAGGCCGTTCGCTCGACCGACCAGATGGAAGCGCCCGCCGAGGCCGCGCCGTCGAAGGCGCCCGCCTCCACCAAGCCGGCCCAGGCCTACTGACGTCGCAGCGCGTCAAGCGCCCCCCAACGGTGCTAGAGGTCGGGGGGCATGGCGATCCTCGACCCTCTGTGCACCGTCCGACCCGATCCGGCGCTGGCCGCGAAGATCTCGGTGCCCCCGTACGACGTGGTGAGCAGCGCCGAGGCCCGCGTGCTCTCGCGCGCGCACCCCGACTCCTTCTTCCGCGTCTCGCGGCCCGAGGTCGGCTTGCCCGAGGGCACCGACGAGCACTCCGACGCGGCGTACGCCAAGGGGCGCGAGGCGCTGGTCGACCTGCTCGGGCGCGGCGTGCTGCGGCGCGACTCGACGCCGCGCTACCTGGTGTACCGGCAGACCTGGCAGGGCCGCACCCAGACCGGCGTGGTCGCGGGCGCGAGCGTCGCGGCCTTCGCCGACGGGCGCATCAAGAAGCACGAGCTCACCCGGGCGGACAAGGAAGACGACCGCACCCGCCACGTCGACGTGCTCGGCGGCAACGACGAGCCGGTGTTCTTCGCCTTCCGCGCCCGCGCCGACGTCGCGGCGGTGCTGCAGCGGGTCCAGACCCAGGCGCCGGAAGTGGACTTCACCAGCGACGACGGGGTGGGGCACACGCTGTGGCCGCTGTCCTCCGACGACACCCGGGCGCTGGGTCAGGCCCTGGGCGCGCTCGAGGTCCTCTACATCGCCGACGGGCACCACCGCTCCGCCGCGGCCTCGCGCGTCAACCGCCTGCGCGTGCAGCGGGGCGCCAAGGGCACGCACGACCGCATGCTGGCGGTGGCCTTCCCGCACGATCAGCTGCGCATCCTCCCGTACAACCGGCTGGTGAAGGACCTCGGCCGCTACACGCCGGCGACCTTCCTGCAGGCCCTGGGGCAGCACTTCACGGTGAGCCCGGGCACGCCCACGCCTCGAAGGCGCCACACCTTCTCGCTCTACCTCTCGCGCACCTGGCACCAGCTCGAAGCGAAGAGCGGCTCGTTCCCCGAGACGCCGACCGGCTCGCTCGACGTGGCGATCCTCCAGCAGAACGTGCTCCAGGCGTTGCTGGGCATCGGCGACCCGCGCACCGACCAGCGCATCGACTTCGTGGGCGGCATCCGGGGCACCGCCGAGCTCGAGAAGCGCGTCGACGCCGGCGGCTGGGCGGCGGCGATCAGCATGTTCCCCACCTCGCTCGAGGAGCTCTTCGCGGTGGCCGACGCGGGCGAGATCATGCCGCCCAAGTCCACCTGGTTCGAGCCCAAGCTGCGCAGCGGCCTGTTCCTGCACCTGTTCGAGCCCTGAGCGTCTGTCCCTGTCACCGCCGCTCCCAAGCGGCCGAGAGTCCCACCATGCGCGTGATCAACTTCAACCCCGGCCCCGCAGGCCTGCCGCTGGAAGCGCTCACCCAGGCCCGCGACGAGCTGCTCGACTACCAGGGCACCGGCATGTCGATCATGGAGCACTCGCACCGCGGGCCCGCCTACGAGGCGGTACACCAGGAAGCGATCGCGCTCATCACCAAGCTCGCCGGGGTGCCCGCGAGCCACCAGGTGCTGCTGCTCCCCGGGCCCGCCCATCTGCACTTCGCGACGGTGCCGATGAACTTCCTGCACCCGGGCAAGCGGGCCGACTACGTGGTGACCGGCACCTGGGCGGAGCGCGCGGTCGAGGAAGCGCAGCTCGTCGGCCAGGCGCGCACCGTCATCTCCACCCGCGACGCCGAAGGCCGCTACCAGCGCGTGCCGCGCCGCGAGGAGATCGCGGTCGACCCGCAGGCCGCCTACGTCCACACCACGTCGAACAACACCATCTTCGGCACCCAGTTCCACCCGATCCCCGACTTCGGGGCGGTGCCGCACATCTGCGACGTGAGCTCCGACTTCCTGTCGCGGCCGCTCGACGTGAAGGCGCTCGCCTTCGCGTACGCCGGGGCGCAGAAGAACCTGGGGCCGTCTGGGCTGGTGGTCGGCCTGGGGAACAAGGCCTTCCTCGCCAGCGCCCGGAAGGACATTCCCAAGGTGCTGCGCTACCAGACGCACGCCGAGGCCGACTCGCTGTACCACACGCCCAACACCTTCGCGGTCTACCTGATGCGCAACGTGCTCCAGTGGATCGACCGCCTCGGCGGGCTCCCCGCCATGGAGCGCCGCAACCGGGCGAAGGCCGAGGCGCTCTACGGCGCAATCGACCGCCGGCCCGACCTCTTCCAGGCCCCGGTGGAGAAGCCCAGCCGCTCGTGGATGAACATCGTCTTCCGCCTGCCGTCTCAAGCCCTGGAAACCGAGTTCCTCAAGGGCGCGACGGCGGCGGGCATGGTGGGGCTCAAGGGGCACCGCAGCGTGGGCGGCGTGCGCGTTTCGGCGTACAACGCGGTGTCCGAAGACGACGTGAAGGCGCTCGTCGGCTACATGGACGAGTTCGCCCGGAAGCACTGAGCCGTTCGACCGCTACCCAAGGAGCCGCACATGAGCCGCCTCGCCCTGGTCGTCACCTCGCTGGTCGCGACGCTCGCCTTCGCCGGTGAGCTCAAGGGGGTCAAGTCGCCCGACTCCATCGCCGTGGAAGGCAAGACCCTGGTGCTCAACGGCATGGGGCTGCGCACCAAGGTGGTCTTCAAGGTCTACGTGGCGAGCCTGTACCTGGAAGCCAAGGAGAAGGACCCCGCGAAGATCATCGCCGCCGACGGCGTGCGCCAGGTGAAGCTCCACATGCTGCGCGACCTCGAGAGCCACAAGGTCACCGAGGCGCTCACCGCCGGCTTCGAGAAGAACTCCAAGGCCGACCTGCCCAAGCTGAAGGACCGGCTCGACACCCTGGTGAAGGCGATTCCCGACCTCAAGGAAGGCCAGGAGCTGTCCATCACCTACGTGCCCGGCAAGGGCACCACGGTGTCCGGCCCGGGCAAGGAAGCGACCGTCGAAGGCAAGGACTTCAACGACGCGCTGCTCAAGGTGTGGCTGGGCGCCGACCCGGTCGACGGCGACTGCAAGAGCGGCATGCTCGGCAACGGCTGACGAAGGGCGTCGACATCGGGGCAGGGCAGCGGTAGGGCGCACGCCGTCCGCTGCACCGGAGGGGTCCCATGTCCCGTCTTCTCGTCTGCTCGTCGCTCGTGCTGTCCATCGCCTGTGCCACCCCGGCGCCCGCCGCCAAGGTGGAAGCCGCGCCCACCGCTCCGGCCGCGCCGCCGGCGCCGAAGCCCATGCCGCCCGGGCTCGACGAGTCGGCGATGGACCTGAAGGCCGACCCCTGCACCGACTTCTACCAGTACGCCTGCGGCGGGTGGATGGCGGCCACCGAGATCCCCGCGGACCGCGCGCTCTACTCGCGCGGCTTCGTGTCCATCGCCGAGCGCAACGAGGACGTGCAGCACCAGGCGCTCGAGGAAGCGGCCGCCGGCAAGCTGCCCGAAGGCACGCCGTTCGCGAAGCAGCTCGGCGACTACTACGCCGCCTGCATGGACGAGGCGAAGCTCGAGAAAGGCCTGCCGGAGATCAAGGCCTTCATCGCCAAGCACACCGTGGTGAAGAGCCCCAAGGACCTCGCCAAGGCGCTCGGCGAGCTGCACCAGGTCGGCATCCACCCGCTCTTCACCGTGGAGTCGATGCAGGACCTCAAGAAGAGCGACGAGGTGATCGCCACCATCGACCAGAGCGGGCTCGGCCTGCCCGACCGCGACTACTTCGTCGAGAAGGACGAGAAGAAGCAGAAGATCCGCGAGGAGTACCAGGGCTACGTCGCCCGCATGCTGGTGCTCCTGGGCGAGGACGCCAAGAAGGCCCCCAAGCTCGCCGAGCAGATCGTCGCGCTGGAGACCCGCCTCGCCGGCAAGCAGCAGACCCGCGTGGAGCGCCGCGAGCCCGCGAACCTGTACCACCGCTGGAACCTCGACGGCCTCAAGGCGAAGGCCAAGGACTTCCCCTGGGACGCGTACCTCGCCGCCCTCGGCGCGCCCAAGCTGACCGCCTTCAACGTCACCAGCGAGGCGTACGCGCAGGAGATCGCCGCCGCCGCGAAGGACGTGAAGCCCGACGTGTGGAAGGCCTACCTCACCTGGACCATCGTGCGCTCGCTGGTGCCCGCGCTCCCCAAGGCCATGCAGGACGAGAACTTCGCCTTCGTGTCCAAGAACCTCTCGGGCGCCAAGGCCGATCGCCCGCGGTGGAAGAAGTGCGTCTCGTACACCGACCACGACCTCGGCTTCGCGCTCAGCCGTGAATTCGTGCGCCGCACCTTCGGCGACGACGGCAAGGCCCGCACCAACGCCATGGTGCAGGCGCTGCAGGCGAGCTTCCTGAAGGACCTCGAGGCCTCGAAGTGGATGGACGAGGCCACCCGCGCCGCGGCGAAGACCAAGCTCGAGCGCATGGTGGGCAACAACAAGATCGGCTTCCCCGACCAGTGGCGCGACTACTCGACGCTGGTCACCAGCCGCGACTCGTTCCTCACCGACAGCCTGGAAGCGAACCGGTTCGAGACCAGGCGCGAGCTCGCCAAGGTCGGCCAGCCGGTCGACCGCACCGAGTGGGGCATGACGCCCGCGACGGTGAACGCCTACAACGAGCCGCAGAAGAACGAGATCGTCTTCCCCGCGGGCATCCTCCAGCCGCCCTTCTTCAACCGCGAGGCGAGCGATGCGGTGAACTTCGGCTCCATGGGCATGGTGGTGGGCCACGAGATCACCCACGGCTTCGACGACGAAGGCCGCCAGTTCGACGTCGACGGCAACCTGAAGGACTGGTGGTCGGAGGCCAGCGGCAAGGCGTTCGTCGAGAAGGTCGCCTGCGTGAAGCAGCAGTTCGACGGCTACACCGCGGTCGACGACGTGAAGGTGAAGGGCGACCTCACCCTGGGCGAGAACGTCGCCGACCTGGGCGGCCTCAAGCTGGCCCACGCGGCGATGAACGACTGGTTCGCCAAGAAGGGCGGCGACGACGGCTACCGCTTCACCCGCTCGCAGCAGTTCTTCCTGGGCTTCGCGCAGTCGTGGTGCACCAAGGTGCGCCCGGAGACCGCGCGGGTGCGCGCCGCCACCGACCCGCACGCGCCGCCGTACTGGCGCGTCAACGGGCCGCTCGGCAACGTGGAAGCCTTCCGCGCCGCGTTCTCGTGCAACGAGAAGGCCCCCATGCTGCGCCAGGGGCCCGCGCGCTGCGAAGTGTGGTGAGCCGGCGCTCGGGGGGCTACCGCATCACGGCCTTGGCGACGCCCAGCAGCACGCAGGCGCCGACCAGGGCCACCCCGAAGCTGTAGAGGTTGAAGCCGGTGACCCCGTAGCCGCCGAAGAAGCTGAACACCCAGCCGCCGATCACGCTGCCGATCACGCCGACCACGATGTTGGCGATGGCGCCCATGCGGGCGTTGGTGCCCATCACCATGCTGGCGACCCAGCCTGCGCCGCCGCCCAAGATGATCCACGCGAGGATGCCCATGGTGTGCCTCCGGTGACTGGTGCTGCCCTTGCGAGGCAGTACGCCTGGCGGGCAGGGCGATTGCAACGCCTCAGAACAGCGACAGCTGCGGTGTCACCTTGGGCGGACGCCGGAACGTGCTCACTTCCGGCAGCGCCGGACCGTGCGCGCGATCGAACCCCAGCTTCCGGGCGGTCGCCTCGAAGGTCTGCGCGATGGCGTCGGCGTACTCGCCGGTGCCGGTGCCCCGCTGACCGAAGCGCGAGTCGTAGAGCTTGCCCCCGCGCGTCTCGCGCACCCGGTGCAGCACCTTCTCGGCGCGCAGCGGCAGCGCCGCCTGGAGCCGCTGGGCGAAGACGTCCTTCACGCTCCCCGGCAGCCGCAGCAAGACGTACCCGGCGGAGCTCGCCCCGGCGTCCTTCGCGGCGGCCAGCACGTGCGCCAGGCCCTCGTCGCTCAGGCCGGGAATGATGGGCGCCACCATCACGCTCACCTTGAGGCCGGCCTTCGCCAGCGTGTTGATGGCCTGGATGCGCCGCTTCGGCGTCGCCACCCCCGGCTCGATGGCACGCGCCAGATCCTGGTCCCAGATGGGCACGCTCACCGCCACGCTCACCGCCGCGTCGCGGTGCAGCTGCTGCAGCACGTCGAGGTCGCGCTCGATGAGCGGGGCCTTGGTGATGATCGCGACCGGGTTGCGGTACTCCGCGCAGACCTCGAGGCACCCGCGCGTCACCTCCAGCGAGGCCTCGAGCGGCTGGTAGCAGTCGGTCACGCCGGAGAACATCACCAGCTCGCCCTTCCACGACGGGCGCTCGAAGGCCGCGCGCAGGAGCTCGGGCGCCTTTCGCTTCACCACGATCTTGGTGTCGAAGTCGGTGCCCGCACCGAACGAGAGGTACTCGTGGCCGGGCCGCGCGTAGCAGTACGCGCAGCCGTGGTTGCAGCCCCGGTACGGGTTCACGCTGAAGCTGAAGCCGATGTCCGGCGAGTCGTTCTTCGCCAGGATCTCCTTGGAGTGGTCCTCGTAGACCTCGACCTGCGCGAGCGGCACCTCTTCGAGGTATTCCCGCACGCTGCTCGCCCAGGGGTTGGGCGGGTTCGCCACCGGCATGGGCTTCATGGCCGCCCATGCTCGACTGAATGGGTGTTCAGGTCAACCGCGTTTCAGGGCTTGGCGGCCTTGAGTGCCGAGTAGTCGGCCAGCCAGGTGCGGTACGGCACGCACGACTTCTGGGTGTGGCAGGCGAGCTCGGGCGTCTTCCAGAAGTGAATGCTGTCGAAGCGCGCGTACCCGTTCACCTTGCAGAAGTCGGTGCCGCCGGGCGCCTTCGCCTTGCACGCTGCGGGCACGGCGGGCAGCGAGCCGAACCACTCCGCCACCGCGGCCTGCACCTCGGGCTTGAGAGAGTACTCGAGCCACAGGCGCGCGCAGGTCGGGTGGGGCGCTCCGGTGACCAGCATGGTGGTGTCGGCCCACCCGGTGCAGCCTTCGCGCGGAATGGTCGACTCCACCGGCGCCTTCTCGAGCTTGAGCGTGTTGACCTGGTAGCCCCAGGCGCTGGAGGCGACCACGCCTTCCTTGCGGAAGTCGTCGGTGTGCACCGTGGTGTCGTGCCAGTAGCGGTGCACCAGCGCGTGCTGCTGCTTGAGGAGCGCCAGCACCTCCGCGTACTGCGGCCCGGTGAGCTCGTACGGGTCCTTGATGCCCAGCTCCGGCTTCTTGCGCATCAGGTACAGCGCCGCGTCCGCCACCGCGATGGGCCCGTCGTAGGCGTCGACCCTGCCGCCGTTCGGCTTGCCGTCGGGCAGGGTGCCCGGCTCGAAGATCACCGACCACGAGTCGGGCGCCTTGGGGAACGCGCGCGTGTCGTACATGAGCACGTTGGGGCCCCACTGGTACGGCACCCCGTAGTGCTTGCCGTCGATGGTGTACCAGGGCGCGTTCGCCAGCCGGGGGTCCACCGCCGCGAAGCTGGGCAGCGTCGCCACGTCGACCGGCTGCACCCGCCCCGCCTTGATCAACCGCACGCTCGCGTCGCCCGACGCCGTCACCAGGTCGAACCCCGCGCCCTGCAGCAGGGTGACCATCTCGTCGCTGGTGCCCGCGGTCTTCACTTCCACCCGGCAGCCGGTCTGCTTCTCGAAGGGCGTCACCCAGTCGTACGCCTTGTCGCTCTCGCCGCGCTCCAGGTACCCCGGCCACGCCAGCACCGTGAGGTGGCCTTCGGTCTTGGCGCTGGAGAGCGTGGTGGACGGCGGTGCAGCGGACAGGGTGACGGCGACGAGAGCGAGCGCGAGCATGGTTTCAGCCATGGAAGTCGCTCAAACCGGGCCCATTCGCAAGTGGTCGAACTCACGGGCTTGTTCTCGGGGATTCACCCCGGCAAGCTCGGGCAGCACCGCAGTCCACAGGGGGAATGCCAAATGCGCTGGCTGATCACCGGATCGCTGTTCGTGCTGGCGGCGTGCGGGTCGAGTGGCCCGGGAGGCTCGAGCAAGATTGGCAGCGCGGGCGGCAAGGTGGCCACCGCCGACGGCACGGTCGACGTGCCCGCCGGCGCCGTGTCGGCCGACACCACCTTCACCATCACCGCCACGCCCGATGCGCCCGTGCCCAGCAAGGCGACCGTGGTCGGCACCGCGCTCACGCTGGGCCCGGAGGGCACGACCTTCAGCAAGCCGGTGGCGGTGACCCTCGCCGTCGACCCCGCCAAGCTCCCGATGGGGAAGGTGATCGGCGACGTCGTCGTCTACACGGCCCCCAAGGGGAGCACCCAGTACACGCGGCTGTTCACCCGCGTCGTCGACGCGACCCACGTCGAGGCGCTCACCACCCACTTCTCGGTCTTCGTGGCGACCGTTCCAGGCGCCTGCGCGGTGCGGTGCAGCCCTGGCTCCGCGACCACCGGCGGCGGCAGCGGTGGAACCGGTGGCTCCGGCGGGTCCTCCGACGCGGGCAGCACCGCGCCCACCTGCGGCTGCAGCAGCACCTGTCTTCCCGACGGCACGACGCCGCCGCCGTGCAGCGGAGGGACCTCGGGCGGGGGCAGCGGCGGCACCGGCGGCAGCGCCGACGCCGGCAGCTGCCAGAGCGCGGGCATGGTCTTCACCCTCAGCTGCTCCGGGAGCACCTGCACCTGCACCGGCGGCGGGTCGGCGAACCTGACCTGCAGCGCGACCACCACGCCCGAGCAGGCCTTCGCCGCCTACCAGGCGTGCGGCGGGCCGGGAGAGCTGGTCCCGCCTGCGCCGTCTGGCGGCGGCACGAACTCGACCGACGCAGGTACCACCACCGGGGGCGGCGGCAGTGGAAGCGGCCCCAACGGGTGCATGGTGGGCGCCATCGGCGACTGCGCGGGCTGCTCGGTCACCTGCCAGACGGGCCAGGCGACGTGCACGCCCCCGATGACGCCGCCCGGCGGGAGCTGCATGCCCGCCACCTGCACCTGCCGCTGACGGCGCGGGCGCCTTCAGTTGATGCCGGGGTCGCCCACCACCAGCGTCGTCCACTGGGCGATGTGGTTGGACGTGGCGAGGTCCTGGAAGGGCAGCGCGAAGGCCGCGAAGCTCGGGTCCATGCCCGCGGCGAGCTTCGCGGGGTCGACCGCGGCCATCCAGAGCAGGGTGCCGCGGGGGTTCTCGCTCCCGCCGGCGGGCGGCTCGCGCAGGCCGTAGGCGCGGCTCGAGCTGAAGGTCACCCACAGCAGCTTCGAGCCCAGCTCGCCGGTGCGCTGGAAGACGAAGGGGCTCCACTTGGGGAAGCTGTTGGTGAGCGCCTTGGTCGCGCCGTCGCGGATGCCAGGGGCGTTCAGCTTCGCGAGCTCCACCGGGCTGCCGCCGAACTGCACCGCGAAGAGCCGGGCGGTGGGGTCGGTGTCCGCGTTGCAGTCCTTCTCGTAGTCCGAATTCGCGCAGCTCGACTCGTCGTAGACGAGGAAGTCGTTGGTGGGGGCGATCGCCGGGTAGTAGCGGTTGGTCTTCGCCGCGTCGGCCACCACCTGCTCGGGCGCGCTCCACCCGCCGTCGGCGAGCGCGGTCACCCGCTGGATGCTGCCGCGGCCGAAGCGCTGGCAGACGTCCTTCACGCCCACCTTCACGTAGGCGATCGACTTGCCGTCGGCCGACCAGTCGGGGTGGTTCGCCGGGTGGCTCGCGTCGCCGGTGCCGGCGATGGAGCCCACCTTCTTGGTGTTCGACCCGTCGAAGAGCATCAGGTTGTAGTCGGTGGCGCCCTGGTCGCCGTAGACGCCGACGAACTGGCTGCCGTCGGGGCCCCACGACTCGAAGATGCTCTTGTCGCCCGAGGCATAGGGGACGATCGCGGTCTGCTTCTCGACGTCGAGGAGCAGCAGCCGCCCGTCGCCGATGCCGCCCGACTCGGCGATCAGCTTCTTGCCGTCGCGCGAGAGCGCGTGACAGCCGAGGCAGTTGTTGTTCGCCTTGTCCGGGCCCACCCACTTCTGCGCCGTCTTCTGCATCGGGTTCGCGAAGTCGAAGCGCATCACCGCCGAGCCGTTGGACGTGGTCCAGTAGTAGAGCCCGCCGCGGATGTCGTCCTGCGACAGCTGCAGGGTGATGGCCGCCGACGTGCCCACGCCGGTTCCCTGGTCGTCGGTCGCCTTGATCTGCACCTGCACCGTGCTGCCGCGGTTGGTGTTGGCGACCCAGCTCCACACCTCGGGCGCCGGCAGGTAGACGCAGCCCACGCCGAGCTTCTGGCAGCGGGTGAGCACCGTGACGTCGGTGAGCGCGCTGGTGAAGGTCACCGCGTAGAGCGACGTGGCGGCCTGCGGAATGAAGTGGAACTCGAGCTGCCCGAGGTTGGGCGGCACCAGCACCTGATCGTTCGGGTACACGAGCTGCGGCGCGAGGTTGCTCGCCGCCGGGCCGCCGAAGAGCGTGCCGGCGTCTGCGGGGAGCGCTCCGGCGGTGGTGTCCTCGGCGGTGCGGTGGAGCACCAGCGTGAGCGAGGTGCTCGCGTTGGCCGTGCCCAGCACCGCGCGCACCTGGGTGGTGCCGCCGAGATCGACCGCCGAGGTGAAGGTCGCGCCGCTGAAGCTGCCGAAGCGCGGGTCGGCGAGCGACCACTGAACGTCGGCGCTGACGTCCTTCCGGGTGCCGTTGGCGTACGTCGCCATCGCCACGTACGCCTGCGTCTCGGGCGCGCCGCGCACGTCGTACGTCTTGTCCTTGGGCGTGACGTCGAGCGCGGTGACCGTCTGCCCCGAGCCGCCCGCGCCCCCGGAACCGCCGGAGCCCGAGCCGCCGCCGCTGCCGGCAGTCCCTCCGCCGCTCGCGTGGCCGTTGCCCGGGCCACAGGTGCAGCCAGCGCACAGCACCAGCACCGCCAGAAGTCCGCGCATGACGCCCCTATGCCGCAGTGGGCGGGCAGGGGGAAGGGCGGGGCTCAGCGCTTGCGAGGCTTGGTGCTTCCAGAAGTGGTGCGCACCACCGTCAGGCGGATCTCTTCGTTCGCCTGGTAGATGTTGAGCCCTTCCCAGCCGCCCTTGTTGCCCGGGTTCGCGACGTGGATCGCCTTGATGCCCGGCTGGTTGATGATGCTGCGGCGCGGGTACACGTTCGACGGGTAGTTGCTCTTGAGGAACTTCTGCAGCGCTTCCCAGTCGCCCGGCAGGTGGTAGCGATCTTCGCCGACCTTGCGCGCACCGTCGGGCAACGTGGGCTCGCTCGCCAGCACCGGCATCGCCAACAACAGCGCCACCCAGAAGGCCTTCATGGGGCCGGAGATAGCCGAAGCCCGCCGCCTCGCAAAGCGCCCCGTGCTCAGCGCACCGCCGGCTGGGCCGGCCACTCGATGCTGGTGAGCGCGCGCTTCTTCATCGAGCCGAGGGTCATGAGCGACAGCGGCACCCCGATGGTGGTGCCCACCGCGATCAGGCCCGCCACCGCGGCCATCACCGTCGAGCCGCGCTGCACGGCGAGCACCACTGCGGCCACCGCCGCGACGTCGAACGACGCGAAGGCCAGCAGCACCTTCTTCTGCCGGTTCTCCAGCGCCGCCACGCCGGCCGCGTCCTGCTTCTGGCAGCGCGGGCAGGTGGCGATGGACATCATCACGTCGGCGAGCCGCTTCTGGCCTTCGAGCGCCTGGCCCATCGCTCGCCGTCGTCCCGCCTCGGTCGGAGTGAAGCCCTCGGTCTTCGCGTAGCCACCGGCTGCCACGCGTATGGTGCAGGGACTCGCGAAGCCGCACGAGGTGCAGCGGAAGTGGGTCGAGAGGCGCCCGTCGGCGGTGGCGGCGTATTCCCACCCCATCAGACCGCCCGGGACGACCGCGGGAGCAACACAGCTGGGGAACTAGGATTCGAACCTAGATAGCCAGAGTCAGAGTCTGGAGTCCTAGCCGTTGGACGATTCCCCAAGAACGGCGGGCGCCTCATACCACCACCGCCGGGTTCGACAATAGGGATCGGACGTGGACCTGCCCGAGCCCTGACTTCAGGCCTTGGTGAGGTACTCCCAGCTCGACAGCACGTCCATCCACACCGCGATGACCCCGTGGAGCACGAACCCGTACCAGAAGCTTCGGGTCCGCAGCGCCAGCACCCCCAGCGCCAGGCCGGCCACGATGCTCCCCAGGGCCTCCAGCTCGGCTTTCCCCAGGTGCATCAAGGCGAACGGCACCATGGGCATGAGCAGGGCGCCCGCCCGGCCGAAGCGCGGGAGCAGGGCGTTCAGCATCCACCCCCGGAAGAAGAACTCCCAGGCCACGAAGTACGCCAGGTACGCCGCCTCGTAGGCCAGGAAGAGCGGCACCGAGAGGCGCTCCGGCCCCTCGGCCGGGTGCAGGGTGAAGGCCGCCTGCCCCGCGAGCGGGTAGAGCCCCTTGAAGGCGTCGAGCTTCGAGGCCACGAAGGTGGTGGGCAGCATCACCGCCAGGAACAAGAGGCACAGCGGCAGCGCCGCCCTGGCGTCACCCAGCCCCAGGCCGTAGCGCCGGTGGAAGCTGCCCTTGAAGGCCACCGACACCACCAGGGGCATCACCAGGAAGAGCAGCACGCTGCAGCCGAACCACCAGAAGTGCCCCAGCGCGCCCGCCGCCGGGTGCTTGTCGTAGGCGTCGCCGAAGGCCACCCGGAAGTACGGAATCGCCCCCTGGTAGTGGGACACCACGAGCAGCGCGGTGCCGCCACACACCACCGCCGTCGGCTCGCCGCCGAGCTCCCGCAGGTACCCGGCGAGCTTCGCCCTCACCCCTGCAGCGCGGCGTCGATGCGCCGCAGCGCTTCGTCGCGCCCGATGAGCTGCAGCGTCTCGCCGATGCCCGGGCTCGCCGTGCCGCCGGTCACCGCCACGCGAATGGGCTGCGCCACCTTGCCCATGCCGACGGTGAGCGCCTCGCTGACCGTCTTCACCACGCCTTCGAGCGCCGGGGCTTCCCACGCCGTGGTCTCGAGGATCTTCCGCGCCTCGCCGAGCGCCTTCTTGCCGTCGGGGTTGAGGTGCTTCGCCGCCGCGGCCGGGTCCACCGCGACGCCGCGGCTGTAGAAGACCTTCGCCTTCGCCGCGAGCTCGACCAGGTTCGCCGCCCGCTCGCGCAAGAGCCGCACCAGCTCGCGCAGCTTCTGATCGTCCTTCGCTTCGGGAATGCCCCCGGCCACGAAGAACGGCAGCGCCTGGGTCGCCACCGCCTCGAGCGGCGTGGTCTTGAGCCAGTGCTGCGACAGCGAGGCCAGCTTCTCCGGGTTCCACACGCCCGAGGTCTTGCCCACGCCCGAGAAGTCGAACTTCTCGATCAGCTCCGAGCGGGTGAAGAGCTCGTCGTTGCCGTGGCTCCAGCCGAGCCGCATCACGAAGTTCACCAGCGCGTCGGGCAGCACGCCGTTGTCCTTGTGGCGCATCACGTCGGCTTCCGGGTGCTTGCGCTTCGACAGCTTCTCCCGGTCCGGCCCGAGGATGAGCGGGAAGTGCGCGAACTTGGGCGGCGTCCACCCCAGCGCGCGGTACAGCAACAGCTGCGGGAACGTCGAGTTCACGTGCTCCTGGCCGCGTCCCACGTGGGTGATGGCCATGTCGTGGTCGTCCACCACGCAGCCCAGGTTGTAGAGCGGCACGCCGTCTTCGCGCAGGAGCACGAAGTCGTCGAAGTCGCCGTACGGCTTGTCGATGCGCCCGAGCACCAGGTCGTCGAACCCGAAGGTGCCCGCGTCGTCGACCATCTTGAAGCGCACCGTGTGGGGCCGGTCGAGCTTCTCGGTCTTGTCGCGCCAGACGCTGCGGTACTTGAAGCCCGCGCGCCGCGCCTCTTCCTCGCTCCAGCCTTCGGCCTTGGCGAAGGCCAGCTTCTGCGCCTTGAGCTCCTCGGCCGAGGTGTAGTCGCGGAAGGCGAGGCCCTTGGCGATGAGCCCGTCGACCACCTCGCGGTAGCGCGAGAGGCGCTCCATCTGGGTGTACGGGCCGTACTGGCCGCCCTTGCGCGGGCCTTCGTCCCAGTCGATGCCCAGCCAGTCGAGCCCGTCGAGGATCGCCTGCAGCGACTGGGGCGTGCTGCGCTCCTGGTCGGTGTCCTCGATGCGCAGCACGAAGACGCCGCCCGTCTTGCGGGCGTACAGCCAGTTGAAGAGGGCGGTACGCGCCCCTCCGATGTGCAAGTAGCCAGTGGGGGACGGGGCAAACCGAACGCGGACCATGGATTGCAACTGCCCTAGCAACGCTCGACAATGGGTACAATCATGAAGGGTTTCCGGACACTTGCTCTCGCGGCGCTCGCCGCTTCCGCCGCCGCCTGGGGCAGCACCGTCATGGCGCTCGACCTGGCGGCCCTCGCCAAGGCTTCCGACACCGTCGTCCGCGGCACCGTGCGCTCCATCGAGAGCCGCCTGTCGAAGGACGGCAGCCGGGTGGTCACCGACGTCACCCTGGACGTGCAGGACACCTGGAAGGGCCAGGCCCGCCAGTCGCTGGTGGTGCTGCAGCCGGGCGGGGTGGTGGGCGAGGTCGGCCAGAAGGTCGAAGGCCTGGCTGGCTTCCAGCTCGGCGAGGAAGTCGTGGTCTTCCTCGAGCGCCGCGGCAGCGAGCGCTTCATCGTCGCCGGCATGGCCCAGGGCAAGTACCGGGTCGAGCGCTCGAGCGACGGCAAGGCGGTCTTCGCGGTGCCCGACCCCGAGGCCGGGCACCTGCTGCTCATCGACGCGTCGACCGGCAAGCCCACTGCCCGCGCGCGGGAGTCGATGACCCTGGGCGCCCTCGAGGCCCAGGTGCGCGAGGCGCTGGTCACCCCCGTGTTGCCCGGAACCTCGACGGGCACCCGCACCTCGCCCAAGCTCGACGCCAAGCCATGATCGCCCTCGTCCTGGCGCCGCTGGTGCTGCTGGCCGAAGGCCAGTCCTTCCTGCGCACCCGCACCTCCGACTCCGATCCCAAGGCCCACTGCCTCTACTGGCGCGAGGGCACGGCGATCACCTGGCACGCCAACGCCGACGGCAACCCGGAGACCACCGGGGACACCGAGTTCACCGCCATGCAGAAGGCCTTCGGGGCCTGGCAAGCGCAGATGGACGCCTGCGGCTCGCTGTCGTTCCAGCAGGGCAGCCGCACCGGGTCCCGCACCATCGGCTACGACGAGCGCGCGGAGAGCAACGAGAACATCGTCGTCTTCCGCCAGCGGCGCTGCGACGACATGGTCAACGGCCAGCCGGTCGCCCCCCAGGCCGACTCCTGCTGGAAGGACGACACCTGCAACAACAAGTACGACTGCTGGAGCTACGCGTCGGGCGCCATCGCCATCACCACCACCAGCTTCAACCCCAAGAGCGGCTTCATCTACGACTCGGACATCGAGCTCAACACGCCGGGCTACATCTTCACCGCGGTCGACTCTCCGCCGTGCGTGCTCAAGATGTACAACCAGGGCTGCGTCGCCACCGACGTGCAGAACACGCTCACCCACGAGATCGGCCACCTCGTCGGGCTCGCCCACACGCCGATGGCGGGCTCGATCATGAACCCCACCGCGAACCCGGGGGAGACGTCGAAGCGCACCATCGACCCCGGCACCCAGGACTTCGTCTGCCGCGTCTACGCCAAGGGCCGGCCCGCCGCCGACTGCCCGGTGCTCCTGCCCAACGGCAGCGCCACCCTTCCCAAGCTGTCCGACAGCCTGGGCAACGACCTGCGCGGCTGCGCGGCGGCCCCCGGAGCGCTGGCGCTCGCGCTGGCAGCGCTGGTCTTCGCGAGGCGCCGCACGGGATGAACCGGCTCGCGCTGGCGCTGAGCGTGCTCGGGGCGATCGCCGCCCAGGGGCAAGATCAGCCCTTCAGGCGCACCCTGGTGCCCAGGCCCGAAGGCCAGCCGATGCTGTGCGTCACCTGGAACAAGCGCGACGTCACCTACCTGCTCGACGCCGCGGGCAGCCTGCGCACCCCGGGCGACACCGAGTTCACCGCCATCGACGCGGCCTTCTCGAGCTGGCAGTCGCTCAGCGACTCGTGTTCCGACTTCCACTTCCTGCGCGGCGGCCGCCAGGCCAACGTGAAGGTGGGGAAGGGCACCGAGTCCACCAACGTGGTCGTCTTCCGCGAGAAGAACTGCCTCGACGTGGTGCCCGAAGGCGACCCGTGCCAGTCCGACGCCACCTGCGCCAACACCTACGGCTGCTGGGACCACTCCGACTTCACCATCGGCCTCACCACCACCACCTTTTCCACCCGCACCGGCGCCATCTACGACGCGGACATCGAGCTCAACGCCTCGAACCACAGCGACGGCACCTACTTCCTCTTCACCACCATCAGCTCTCCGCCCTGCGAGCCGGGCAAGGAAGGGGTGACCTGCGTGGCGACCGACGTGCAGAACACGGTCACCCACGAGATCGGCCACTTCGTGGGCTTCGACCACGTGCTCAACCTGGGCTCCACCATGGAGCCCACCGCGCCCATCGGCGAGACGCAGAAGCGCATCATCGACCTCGGCACCAGCACCGGCTTCTGCGGCACCTACCCCAAGGGGCTGCCGCCGGTGCCCTGCGACGAACTGGCGCAGACCCGCAAGCGCATCGTGGCCTCGGGCGCCGGGACCCCCGGGCTCTCCGCCATCGGCTGTGACGCCACCGACGCCTGGCCGCTGGTGTGGCTGGCCGCGCTGGCGCTGCGCCGCCGCCGCTGAACTTCTGCGCGGCGCTTTGGGTATGGTGCGCCCGCGTTTCCAACGCCTCTCGAGAAGGAGACACCGACATGGCCGTGCTCATCCGTGGTGGCACCGTGGTCAACGCCGAGCAGACGCTGCGGGCCGACGTGCTGTGCGACGGCGGGGTGATCAAGGCCATCGGCGAGAAGCTCGAGGCGCCGTCGGGCGCCAAGGTCATCGACGCCGGAGGCCTCCTGGTGATGCCCGGCGGCATCGACCCCCACACCCACATGGAGCTGCCCTTCATGGGCACCACCGCGAGCGAGGACTTCTTCAGCGGCACCGCAGCGGGCCTCGCGGGCGGCACCACGATGATCATCGACTTCGTGCTCGGCGACCCCAACGTGCCGCTGCTCAAGGCGTTCGATCAGTGGTCGGAGTGGGCCAAGAAGTCCTGCGCCGACTACTCGTTCCACGTCGCCATCACCTGGTGGGCCGACTCGGTGCGCGAGGAGATGGGCGTGCTCACCCGCGAGCGCGGCGTGAACAGCTTCAAGCACTTCATGGCGTACAAGAACGCCATCATGGTGCCCGACGAGAACCTGGTGAAGAGCTTCACCCGGTGCCTCGAGCTCGGCGCCATGCCCACCGTGCACGCCGAGAACGGCGAGCTCGTCTACTGGCTCCAGCAGGAGATGAAGAAGAAGGGCATCACGGGGCCCGAGGGGCACCCGCTCTCCCGGCCGCCGGAGGTCGAAGGCGAAGCCGCGAACCGCGCGATCCAGGTGGCGAAGGTGATCGGTACGCCGCTCTACATCGTGCACAACAGCTGCATCCAGTCGCTCGACGCCATCACCCGCGCGCGGCTCGGCGGCCAGCGCGTCTACGGCGAGGTGCTCGCCGGCCACCTGCTCGTCGACGACTCCGTCTACCGGAACAAGGACTGGGGCTTCGCCGCGGCCCACGTGATGAGCCCGCCGTTCCGCGCCAAGGAACACCAGGAAGCGCTGTGGAAGGGCTTGCAGGCCGGGACCCTGCAGACCACCGCCACCGACCACTGCTGCTTCTGCGCGCCGCAGAAGGCGATGGGCAAGGACGACTTCACCAAGATCCCCAACGGCACCGGCGGCGTCGAAGATCGCATGGCGGTGCTCTGGCACCACGGCGTCGGCACCGGCCGGCTCACCCCCAACGAGTTCGTCAAGGTGACCAGCGCCAACGCGGCGCAGATCTTCAACATCTACCCGCGCAAGGGCTCGGTGAGCGTGGGCGCCGACGCCGACCTCGTGCTGTGGGACCCCAAGGGCACCCGCACCATCTCCGCCAAGACGCACCACCAGAAGGTCGACTTCAACATCTTCGAAGGCATGACCGTCACCGGCATTCCCCGGTACACGCTGAGCCAGGGCCGCGTCGCCTGGGCCGACGGGAAGCTCGACGTGCAGGCGGGTACCGGCCGCTACGTGAAGCGGCCCACCTTCTCGCCGGTCTACGAGACGGTGAAGACCGCCAACAGCCTGCGCGAGCCCACCGCCGTCGCGCGCTGAAGAAAGTCTGCGCAGCGTGGGGCGGGCAAGGGTCCTCCACGACATGGAACGACTGCTGCGGGTCACGGCGCTGCCGCTCGCCGTGTGGCTGGCGGGGTGTCAGTGCGGAGGCCCCGTCGCTGGAGAGTGTCCCGCCGGGCAGGCCCGCTGCGGCTCCGCCTGCGTCGACCTGAACCAGGACCGCGCCAACTGCGGCGCCTGCGGCACCACCTGCGCGCCGGGTGTCGCGTGCAGCTCGGGGCAGTGCTCCGGGGTCGACCGCTGCGAGGCGAGCATGTGCTCGGGCGGCACCCACTGCGACCCCGCCACCGGGCTCTGCGTCTGTTCGGCGGGGCTCACTGCCTGCGGCAACGCCTGCGTCGATCTGCAGAGCTCGAACGCCCACTGCGGTCGCTGCGATCGCGCGTGCAGCGGTCAGTGCTCGAACGGGACCTGCCCCGGCGGCGGCTGCGCGGACGGCGTCACCTTCGCCGGGCTCACCCCCGCGGTCTTCCCGCGGCACCAGGCGCTGTACCACGCGACCGGCGATCTCGACGGCGACGGGAAGCTCGACCTCGTGGTGTCCACCGGCGAGCAGCTCGAGGGCGACGGCCGCACCTACGTGCTCCACGGCAAGGGCGGCTTCCGCTTCGGAGAACCCCAGCGACTCGACACCACCGGCGTGGAGCACCTCACCATCGCGGACCTCGACGGCGACGGCCGCAACGACATCATCGCGGCGGCCACCGGGCCCAGCTCCAGCATGGTGCGGCGTTTCCTCAACCGGGGCGACGGAGGCTTCCTGATCGTCGACACGCCGACCGGCCCTCAGCCCGGCACGCTCGCGCTGGGTGACGTCGACGGCGACGGGCGCCTCGACGTGGCGGTGGCGATCCTCAACACCCAGAGCTTCCCGCCCAACACCCGGGTGCAGATCCACCTCGGTCAGGCCGACGGCGGCCTCTCCGGCCCGGAGATCGTCGGCGCCGCGCAGGTCGATGGCCTGCTCCTCGAGGATCTCGACGGCGATGGCCGGCCCGAGCTCGTGGTCAGCGACTTCACCAAGTCCGGCACCGACTCCATCGACGTTCACCGGCGCACCGACGCCGGCCAGTTCAAGCTGGTGCAGAGCATTCCCGTGACCTGGCCGGGAGAGATCGTCGCCCGCGACTGGAACGGCGATGGCCTCAAGGATCTCGCGGTGGCGACCCGGTATGCGCGGGGCGATGCGGGCGTGTTCCTGCTGTTCAACCAGCCGGCCGCCCCGGGGACCTTCGAGCCCCCGACGTTGCTCAAGTCCAAGGCGCAGGTGTCGTCGCTGGTCGCGGCAGACTTCGACGGCGATGGGCGCGCCGATCTCGCCGCGCGCGGGGGCTTCTTCCAGGCCAAGGTGGTGGTGTTCCTCTCGCGCGCCGACGGGGGCTTCTCCGAGCCGCTGCCGGTCGGCGCGGGCTCGGGTCAGGCCGAGCTCTCGGTCGGAGATCACACCGGCGACGGCAAGCCGGACCTCACCTGCATCTCCGGCGACGCGGTGGCGGTGCTGGTGGGAGAAGGCGACGGTGGCTTCGTCCAGCCGCGCTCGCTCGCCACGTCCGCCGAGCCCCTGGTGATCGCCGCGCTCGCCGACGCCGGCGCGCTCGCGGTCGCCACCCGGCTGGGCCGCCTCGAGGTCTACCCGCGAACGGGCCCGGCGACCTTCGGTGCGCCCGCGACCGCCACCATTCCAATCGACGCCCGCGGCCTCACCTGGGGCAGCTTCGGCGGCCCGGGGACTTCCGAGCTCGCCGTCTCCTTCGGGCGCTCGTTCATCCACTACGCCCCTCAGGGCCAGGCATGGGTCGATGCCGGCGCGGTGGTGGCGGGCGACTCGTTCAACGAAGGACTGCAGTCGATCGACATCGCAGGCACCGGCCGCGACGCGCTGGCGATGTCCACCGGGTACCTCCCCAACGGCATGGCCATGGTCTTCCCCGGCGCGTCGGCGCCCTGGCAGGAGTACGGCCTCACCCCGGGCCCGACCGGGCTCGCGAGCGGCGACGTCGACGGTGACGGGCACCCCGATCTCGCGGTCGCGTGCTCCCAGTACGAGACCATCGAGGTGCTCCGGAACAAGGGTGACGGCGGCTTCACCCGCTTCGTCCAGGTCGACACCGACGCCGGCATCGCCGCGGTCGCGGTGGGCGACGTCGACGGCGACGGCCGGGCCGACGTGGTGGGCGCGGGCGGGCGCTTCATCGGCGAGCTGTCGGTCCTGCGCGGCAAGGGCGGCGGCATGCTTGCGCCCCCGCAGCTGTTCCCCATCACCCAGGACGCGCACGCCCTGGCGCTCGGGGATCTCGATGGCGATGGGCGCGCCGATGCCGTCACCGCGCACTCCGCCGGCTCGTCGGTGGCCGTCGCGCTCGCGCAGGCCGACGGCGGTTTCGGCGCCCCTCAGGTCTTCGCGCTCGGGCCCGGCGTCGACACGCAGAGCCTGAAGATCGGCGGCGCCTCCAACGCGCTCCGGCTCGCCGACGTCGACGGCGACGGGCGGCTCGACGTGCTGGTGGCGTCTCCGGGCGACGACCGCGTCTACCTGCTCACCGGCGCCGCGTGCCGGTGAGCGAGGGCAGGGCGCATCGCTACGGCAGCTGCTTCACCATGTTCTCGTAGGAGTCCGGGCGGCGGTCGCGGAAGAACTGCCACACCCGGCGGACCTCTTCGATCTGATCGAAGTTCATGTCCGAGACCACCAGCTCGTCCTTGTCCTCGCTGCCGGTGGCCAGGAACTGGCCGCGCGGGTCGACGAAGTAGCTCGTGCCGTAGAAGCGGCCGATGTTCCACGGCGCCTCGGTGCCCACCCGGTTGATGCAGCCCATGAAGTAGCCGTTCGCCACCGCGTGCGCGGGCTGCTCGAGCTTCCACAGGTACTGCGAGAGGCCCGCCACCGTGGCGCTGGGGTTGAAGACCACCTCGGCGCCGTTGAGCGCCAACAGCCGCGCCCCTTCGGGGAAGTGCCGGTCGTAGCAGATGTACACGCCCACCACGCCGTACTGGGTGCGGAAGGTCGGGTACCCCAGGTTTCCGGGCTTGAAGTAGTATTTCTCCCAGAAGCCGCTGGTCTGGGGGATGTGGTTCTTGCGGTACTTGCCGAGGTACTTGCCGTCGGCGTCGATGACCGCGGCGGTGTTGTAATAGACGCCCGCCATCTCCCGCTCGTACATGGGGACGACGATCACCATCGAGTACTTCTTGGCGTACTCGCTGAGCAGCGCGGTCAGCGGCCCGGGGCACGCTTCCGCCGCCTCGTACCAGTTGGGCGTCTGCGCCGGGCAGAAGTACGGGGTGTTGAAGACCTCCTGCATGCACAGCATCTGCACGCCGGCCTTGCCCGCCTTGTCCACCCAGGGGAGCGTCTTCTCCAGCATCGCCTGGCAGATCTCCTTCACGCTGCCTTCGGACTTCGCGTTCGCCAGCTGGATGAGGCCGCCCTTGACGATCCGTGCCACGTTCGAGACCCCCTGAAAGAGAACAGGCGTGCGGTCTAGCACGGCGATAGAAGGGAATTGATGGCGGTCGCCGACCCAACCGTGGACGACGTCGAGTTCCGCGCGCTCTACGCGAAGACCAAGTACGTGGTGGAGACCGCCGACGGCTGGTCGCTCTGCATCACCCGCTACCGGCCGACCCCCCAGAGCTTCCCCCAGCCGCTCTTCGGCGAGCCGATGCTCCTGGTGCACGGCTTCTCCCAGAACCGCCACGCGTGGACGAGCGGCGAATTCGTGAAGAACCTGCTGTTCTTCGGCCTCGACATCCACATCCTCGAGCTGCGCGGCCACGGCAAGAGCTCGGTCGCCTTCCAGCTCGAGCGCGCCGCCAAGTTCAACCGCCCCCCGCCGTCGGACCTCGAGTGGGCGTGGGACATCGACAGCTACTTCCTCTACGACCTCCCGGCCGCCGTCGCCGGGGTCAAGCGCATCACCCGCCGCGACCGCATCTTCTACTGCGGCCATTCCATGGGCGGCATCCTCGGGTACGGCTACGCCGGCATCCACGACGACTTCGAAGGCCTGGTCACCATCGGCGCGCCCGGAGAGCTGGGGAAGGGCTCGCTCCCCCTGAAGCTGCTCGCCTTCGCGGGGCCCGGCATCGGCACCGCCGTCGACGCCACCCTGGGCACCGTCAACGCCCAGCGCGGTGCCGCGCACCTGGTGCGCTCGCTCGCCCAGAAGGTCCGCAAGGTCGCCAGCGAAGAGAAGCCCGCCGCGCTGAACTTCCGCTACGTGCCGGTCGACGCCTGGCTCAAGACCGCCGCCGACGCGCTCGACTATGCCGAGCGCAGCCCCGTGCTCGGCGCCGTCGCCAGCCGCATCAACTGGCTCGCCCGGTTCGACCGCATGGCCTCGAGCGACATCCGCTGGCTGCTGCGCGAAGGCGGCGAGCGCGAGCCGCGCCTGGTCGCCGAGCAGTTCCTCCGGTGGATCCGCAGCAACGAGGTCGTCTGCTACCGCACCGGCTACGACTTCCAGCGCGGGTTCCACAAGATCCGCATTCCCATGGCCATCGTCTTCGGCGACCAGGACCCGCTCGCCAACGTCTCGTCGACCGCCAGCGTCTACCGCTCGGCGAAGAGCGAGTACCTGCTGTGGCGGCCGGTGAAGGGCAACAGCCACATCGAGCTCACCATGGGGCACGACATCAGGCAGATCTGTTACGACATCAAGAACCTCGTCGAGTACGCGCGGCAGCACCGCCACCGCTCGCCGTCGCTCCCCCGCATCCAGTAGCGCGCCGGTGAACGAGTGGGGCAATCCCGGCGGAAAAATTGGGGAATCGCTCCGGGGTGGTAGCGTTGTTGCAGCATGAAGCACCTCCTGCTCGCGCTGGTGTGCGCCGCCTCCACCTCGGGGCAGGAACGCGTCGAGCTCAACGCCATCTCCCGCGTCGAGGTGAAGGACGGCGCGGTCGAGATCCAGGGCTCGAAGAAGCCCAGCTACACCACCTTCACCCAGCCTTCGCCGCCGCGCCTGGTCATCGACATCTTCGAGGCCACCGTGCAGGGCGTGCCCGCCGAGCAGCCGGTCGGCCGCGCAGGCATCGTCGGCGTGCGCACCGCGACCTTCGGGTCGGCCACCTCGTCCGTCGCCCGCGTGCTCATCGGCCTCGAGAAGGCCATCGACTACGACGTGGTGCCCGAAGGCAACCGGCTCATCGTCCGGCCCCTGGTCCGCGGCGCGCGGCCGCCGGTCGCCAAGGCCGACCCCGGCAAGACGACGCCCCCGGTGGAGCTCGCCCAGGCCCGCGTCGAAGGCGAGACCCAGGCCCGGCTGGAGGCCGAGTCCCGCGCCAAGGAGCAGGAAAAGGCGCGCCTGGAGGCCGATCGCGCGCGCGCCGAGGCCGAGGCCCGTTCCCAGAAGGACACCGAGGCCCGCCTGCGTGCCGAGGCCGATGCCAAGGCCCGCGGCGAGAGCGAGGCCCGCCTTCGCGCCGAGGCCGAGTCCCGCGCCAAGGCCGAGCAGGAATCGCGCGCCCGCGCGGAGGCCGAGAGCCGCGCGCGCGCCGCTGCCGAAGCCAAGGCCCAGGCCGAAGCCAGGGCGAAGCAGGACGCCGAGGCCAAGGCCCAGGCGGAAGCGAAGGCCAAGCTCGAAGCCGAGGCCCGCGCCCAGGCAGAAGCGAAGGCCAAGCTCGACGCGGAAGCCCGCGCCCAGGCGGAAGCGAAGGCCAAGCTGGAAGCCGAGGCCCGCGCCCAGGTGGAAGCGAAGGCCAAGCTGGAAGCGGAAGCCCGCGCCCAGGCGGAAGCGAAGGCCAAGCTGGAAGCGGAAGCCCGCGCCCAGGCGGAAGCGAAGGCCAAGCTGGAAGCCGAAGCCCGCGCCCAGGCCGAGGTCCGGGCGAAGCTCGAGGCGGAGGCCCGCGCCCAGGAAGAGGCCAAGGGCCGCGCTGCCTCCGACGCCCGGGCCGCTGCCGAGGCCAAGGCCCGCGCGGAAGCCCAGGCCAAGGCGAGCGCCGAAGAGCGGGCCCGGCTGCGGGCCGAGGCCGAGGTCCAGGCGCGCGCCGAGAGCGAGGCCAAGGCGAAGCAGGAGGCGAAGTCGCTCGCCGCCCAGGCCGAGCGCGAGCGCGCCGAGAAGGAACGCCTCGCCGCCGAGAAGCTGGAACTCGAGCGCAAGCTCGCTTCCGCCAAGCAAGAAGCCGAGGCCACCAAGCGCGCGAGCGCCAGCGGCCAGGAAAAGGCCCGCCAGGAAGCCGAAGGGCGCAGCGCCCAGGAGCGGGCCCGCCTCGAGAAGGAGCGCGCCGAGCGCGAGAGGCTCGAGCAGGAGAAGGCCGAGCTCGAGGTCGCGCTCGCCCGGGCCAAGGCCAAGCGCCAGGCCGACGAGGCCGCCGCCAGCGCCGGCAAGCGCGAGGTGGCCATGGCGCGCCCGGAGCCGCAGACCGCTCCCACCGCCGGCGTGCAGCTGACCTACGTGGGCTTCAAGCAGGACCGCGGCGTCGGCCGGGTCGTCGTGCGCACCTCGGCTCCGGCTGCGTACGCGCTGGGCGAGGACCGCGACCGCAACGTCGTGCTCACCCTGAGCCGCGCCGAGCTCGCCTTGCCGGGGGGCGAGCGGCTGCTCGACACCTCGTTCTTCGACACCGCCGTCGCCCGCATCGTCCCCGGAACCCGCGGCGCAGACGCCCAGGTGGTGGTGCAGCTCAAGCAGCCCGTGCCGTACCGCGTCGCCCAGCAGGGCACCGAGCTCACGCTGGAGTTCGCCCGGCCCTGATAGAAGGCGCGCCGCATGAGCCCGGCGCTCCTCCTGACGCTGCTCGCCGCCGGGCCCGCCCCGGTCGAGCTGCGCGCCGAGCACCTGCTGTGGGCCACCACCCAGGAAGTCGGCGCCGCCGAAGGAGACGCCGTCCTCGAGGCGCAGGGGGCCACGCTGCGGGCCCGGGTGATCGCGTTCGACCGCAAGCGCCAGCTCGCCTGGGCCACCGGCGACGTGCGGGGGGACTTCGAGAGTTCCTCGGGCCGCTTCACGCTCCAGGGCGAGTCGCTCGCGCTGCGCTTCGAAGGCGATCAGGTGACCGAGATCTTCGCCCTCGACGGCACCCTGGAGCGGCGCGCCGGCAACCGCGCCGGGGCCCAGCTCAAGGCGGAGCACATGGTGCGCGAGGACGGCGAGTGGCTGGTCGGGGGCGCCACCCTGGTGCCGTGCGCCTGCAAGGCCGACGAGCCGGTGCTCACGGTGCGCGCCTCCGACGCCGCGCTCGACTTCGACGCCCAGCGCGCCTCGCTCTGGTGGCCCACGGTGCGCATCTACGAGCTGCCGGTGCTGTGGGCGCCCTGGCTCTCGCTGCCGCTCACGGCCCGGCAGACGGGGCTCCTGTTCCCCAAGCCGTCGTTCACCGTGCTCAACGGCTTCAGCTTCGAGCAGCCGCTCTTCATCACCCTCGGCCCCTCGTACGATCTCACGCTGACCCCGGGGTACTTCTTCGGCGGCCCCAACCCTTTCGCGGGCATCCAGGGGCCGCGGCTGGGCACCGAGTTCCGCTACGCCCCCACCGTCACCTCGTCCGGCCGCGTCGCGGTCGGCGTGCTCTTCGACCTCAAGGCGCCGCGCGATCCGGTGACCTCGGTCGCCGCGGCCCAAGGCCTGCGCGGGCCGCGGTTCGAAGCCCAGTGGCAGCACCGGCAGGACCTCGGGGCCTTCCGCGCCCGGGTCGACGCGTCGCTCGTCTCCGATGGCTTCCTCTTCCGCGATCTCACCACCGACGTGCTCGCGCGCGAGGCGGGCTACCTGCGCTCTGCGGCCTCGCTGGCCCACGTCACCGAGACCAGCTGGGTGGGCGTCGATGCGGTGCTGCGCCAGGACCTGACCTTCGGCTTCCCGGTGCTGCCGCTGCCCGCCACCACGCCCGCGGCCCTGCAGGGCCCCAACCCGCTGCAGCGCCTGCCCGGCTTCACCGCCGCGATGCCGCTGCGCCCGCTCGTGGGGCCGCTCTCGGGTGGCATCGCGCTCGACTGGGTCCGGCTCGCGCCCACCACCGGCGGCACCGGCGACGAAGGGGTGCAGGGCAACGAGGGCGCCGGAGTGGTCGACGCGACGCCGGTCAGCGTCGAATGCCTGCGCGAGCGGCTGTACTGGCCCTCCGCGGCGAGCGCTGCGTGCCCCGAGGAGCTGCGCCCGATGGCCGACGTCGCACGCGGCGACCGCCGCTACCAGCCCGGTGAGCGCGAGGCACGGCACCGCTGGTCGCTCGTGCCACGGCTGTCGCTCGCCGTGCCGCTCGGCGATCTGCTCCAGCTCGAGGCCAATGCCGGCTGGCGCCAGCTCGCATGGGTCGGCGAGGTGACCGGCCGCGCCTCGACCTTCGGCGCCCCCGTGCTGGGGGCCACCCTGGGCACCGAGCTCGCCCGCGACTTCGGAACGCTCCGTCACACCGTGAGCCCGGCCGCGGAGCTGCGGGCGGTGCCCTTCACCGTCGGCTCGGCGGCCATCGCCTACGACGAGCTCGACCGCGCGCTGGGCGGCGAGGGCCGCGCGGTGCAGGCGGTCGGCCGCATCCGCCAGCGGCTCACGCGGCCGGGCGGCGAGCTCGCCATGCTGGAAGTGGGGCAGGGCGTCGACCTCACCCCGGGAGCGATCGGCGTGTCGGAGACCTTCGCCCGAGGCCGGCTGCGGCTGGGGCCGGTGGTGCTCGACGGGGCCGCGCGCTTCGATCCGCTGGCGGTGCGCATCTCGCGAGCCAGCGCAGCGGTGTCGCTCGACGATGGGCGCGGTGACGGGCTCTACGGCAGCTACGAGCGCCTCCTCGCCGAAGGCAGCGCGCTCCAGCGTGCGAGCGTCGACCTGCTGTTCGGCGGGGTGGCGCCGCAGCTGTCGCGCGGAGCGTCGCAGGCCGTCACCTTCGGCGGCCGCCTCAAGCTCAAGGACTTCCGGCTGCGTTACGACGTGCTGCTGGGCGATCGCGTGTGGGGAGGGGGCGCCCCCGTGCTCACGCTCACCCAGCACGGCGTCGGGGTGACCTGGACCCCGGCCTGCGACTGCCTCACCGTCGACGTCGCCGCCACCCAGCGCCTCGACGACTCCATTCGCTCCGTGCCGTCGTACCGGCTGCCCGACTTCTCGGCGAGCATCACCATCGGCAACTTCGGGGCGCTCGGAATCGCCCGCTGAACTCCTTGACGCTGCCTGATCGGGGTGTCGATGATGCCCGGGCGCCCTCACGCGGTCCTCCCGCGGGCGCCCCAAGGAGCCGATCAGGCGATGCGCTCTCCGTTCCTACTTCTTGCCGCGGTGTCGCTGTCGGCCTGTGGCTACGGCGCAGCCTCGCTCGAATTCCTCGAGGTCATTCCCGCCCAGCCGCGGATCGGCGAGGTGGTGACGGTGCGCTTCCGCGTGCTCGACTACCGCGGCGAGCCGCAGGCGGGTGCTCCGGTCGACTTCAAGGTGCAGGGCGACAAGGTGGACGGCGTCTCGCTGTCTCCCGCCCAGGTGCAGTCGCTCAAGGGCACGGGCTACGCCGAGACCCAGCTGGTGGTGAGCACCCGCGTGACGTCGCTCATCATCACCGCGAAGTCGGGCGACAAGACCGTCAGCACGCCTCCGATCTCCGTGGCCGGGTCCGTGCCCAACGCCCGGCAGTTCACCTTTCAGTGCGGCTCCATCGCGGGCGACGCGTCGGGCGGCATCCACGCCATCGGCGCCTACGATTCCTCGAGGCACCTGATCGCAGGCGTGAAGGTCGACTGCATCGCGCACGTGGGCGATCGCAGCGGCGACGGTGTGCCGGGGGCGCTGGTCTCCTTCCTCACCGAGGCGGGCACCATCGGCCCGACCGAGGCCTCGGTCGCCGACGTCGTGGGCAACGCGAAGATCCTCTACAAGTCGTCGCTGCCGTTCCCCAAGGCCACCGACCCCGGCGTGTTCACCTGGGCCCCTCCCAAGGACGCCACCCACACCGGGGCCTTGCTCGCTCCGCAGTGGATGGAGCCGTACCGGTGGATCGCCAAGCCCACCGATCTGACGCCTCCGTCGACCACCAATCAGCCGGAGCCGCGCCGTGTCGATCCCGTCCGCAAGGACTCCTCGAACAAGGACATCGTCAACAACCCGCGCGACAACCTGGTGAGCATGATCGCCGTGGTCGCGGGCGAAGAAGGCTTCCTCGACGCCAACAACAACGGCAAGTTCGACGACGGCGAGCCGTTCGACGATCTCACCGAGCCGTTCGTCGATGCCGACGACAACGGCACCTGGGACCCCGACGAGCGCTTCGTCGATGCCAACGCCAACGGCAAGTGGGACGGCGCCAACGGCAAGTGGGACGCCAACGCCCTCATCTGGGTGCCGGAGCGCCTCATCTGGACGGGGTGGCCCGATCCGCTCGACACCGTCGGCCCCGATTCGTTGATCCGCATCTTCGTGCCTTCCAACGGAGTCGCGACGATCCCCACCTTCGGCGGCTACTACAGCCCGATCACCGTCGGCTTCACCGACCCCTGGTTCAACTCCATCGCCCAGAACGACATCAACGACGGCTGCGCGATCGCCGCCAACGAGTTCATCGAGATCCAGCCCAAGGTGGCGCACGCAGGCATCGCGTTCACCTACCCGTCGCTCACCGTCTTCAGCCTCGGCGTGCAGGACATCCGCAAGGCGGAGGTCAACTCGATGGGCATGCCGGTCGCTCAGCCCGCGCGGTCGATCCTCGCGGAGGTCGTCTGCAAGCTGACCGCCTCTCCTCAGGACGGGCACAAGGTCATCATCAACCTGCCCAACATCCAGGTGGACCTGAAGGCGTACCCCTGAGCCAGGGCGTTGCGCTGCCGGGGGGCTCGTGTAGTGTGCGGCTCGGTTGATTCTGGAATCAACTCGAGCCCAGGGGCGCCGTGGCCAAGGACAGCAGCGCAGCGAAAGCACCGGGGAAGCGTGAGGAAGAGCGGAGGCGCGCCATCCTGCGCGCGGCCATCGAGGTGTTCTCGCGCAAGGGGTACCAGGGTTGCCGCATCGCCGACGTGGCGAAGGAAGCCGGCGTCGCGTACGGGCTCGTGTACCACTACTTCCAGAACAAGGACGAGCTGCTGGAGTCGGTCTTCGAGGCCGGGTGGAGCTGGTTCCTGGCGCGGGTCATCGAGGCGGCCGGCAAGGGCAACACCTTCGACGAGCGCGTGGAAAGTGTCGTCGGCGTGGCCTTCGAGAGCTACCGGCGCGACCCCAAGGCGGTGAAGGTGCTCATCCTCGAGGTGGGCCGCAGCCCGTCGGGCGGAGCGGTCAACCGCGGCAAGGCCTTCGCCCACGTGATCCAGCTGGCGTCCCAGCTCTTCGAGGAAGCGCAGCGCAACGGCGAGCTCAAGCCCGACCACGACCCCAAGCTCTGCGCGGCGATGTTCTTCGGTGCCATCGAGATGGGGCTGACCGGCTTCGTGATGGGGTTCATCGACCGCCGCGAGGACACCTTGCTCGCCGCGCAGCGGCAGGTGACCGAGACCTTTCTGCGGGGCGTCAGCCCTGGCACGCAGCGCACCCTGGAGGCCGCATGGACGAGCCCGAAGTCCTCGTCGAAACCCAAGCTGGCCAAGCGCGCCTGACCATCAACCGCGAGGCGGCGCGCAACGCGCTGTCTCCCGGGGTGGTGCAGGGGCTGCTCTCGGCCATCGACCGCTGCGAGGCAGACCCGGCGGTCCGCGCGCTGGTGCTCACCGGCGCGGGCAGCAAGGTCTTCTGTGCCGGAGGCGACCTCGGCGGCATGTCGGGCGACGGGTTTCTCGCCGGGCATGACGGGCGGCGGCTCTATGGCCAGCTGCTCCTCCGGCTGCAGGGCTGCAAGAAGCCGGTGGTGGCGCGGGTGAACGGTCATGCGCTCGCCGGAGGCCTCGGCCTGGTGCTGGCGTGCGACCTCGCGGTCGCGGTGGACGGGGCCGGCTTCGGCACGCCCGAGATCGACCGCGGCCTGTTCCCGATGATGTTGATGGCGCTCCTGCAGCGTCACGTGGGCCGCAAGCGCGCCCTGGAGCTGATCACGCTGGGCCAGCGACTCACCGCCGCGGAGGCGATGTCGTGGGGGCTGGTGAACCGGGTGGTGGCGGCCGCCGCGCTCGACGAGACGGTGGGCCAGCTCGCCGGCGCGCTCGCGGGCAAGAGCCAGGCGATCCTCGCGCTCGGTCGCCGGGCGTTCTTCATGGCCGAAGATCTGCCGCTGCCTCAGGCGGTCGAAGCGCTCGCTGCCCAGCTGTCGCTCAACGTACTCGCGGAGGACGCCGCCGAGGGCGTCACCGCCTTCCTGGAGAAGCGGTCGCCAGCCTGGAAAGACCGCTAGAGGAGCAACGCCATGGCCGTCTCGAAGGACAAGGTGCTGGTGACCTGCGCGCTGACCGGCGTGCTCGCGAAGCGGGAACAGTGCCCTCATCTGCCGTACTCCCCGGTGGAGATCGCCGAGGAAGCCAAGCGGGCCTACGACGCCGGCGCGGCGCAGGTGCACATTCACGCGCGGGAACCCGACACTGGTGATCAGACCTGGTCGTCGGACATCTACGGCCAGATCAAGGCCGAGGTGCAGAAGCGCTGCCCGGTGATCGTCAACTTCAGCACCGGCGGCTTCAACATGGGCGTCGAAGGAGATGCCGAGAAGAAGCAGCGCATCGAGTACGTGTGGCGCACCAAGCCCGAGGTGGCAGCGCTCAACATGGGCTCGATGAACTACGCGAAGTACTCCGAGAAGCGCAAAGCGTTCGTCTTCGACTTCGTCTTCCCCAATCCGTTCAGCGACCTGTTGATGGTGCTCCAGGCGATGCGCGAGGGCGGGGTGAAGCCCGAGCTCGAGTGCTTCGACGTCGGCCACATCCACAACGCCACGCCGTTGCTCGCCATGGGCGCGCTCAAGGGGCCGCTCCAGTACAGCTTCATCCTCGGCGTGCTGGGCGGCGTGCCCGCGACCACCGAGACCCTGGCCCACATGGCCCGCCAGGCCGGGCCCGACGACCAGTGGGAGGTCATCGGCATCTCCAAGCAGCAGTGGAAGCTGGTCGGCGCCGCGCTCGCCCTCGGTGGCAACGTGCGCGTGGGGCTGGAGGACAACTTCTACCTCGACGCTGCCGGCACCCAGATGGCCAAGTCCAACGGTGAGCTGGTGGCCAAGGCCGTCCGTATGGCCCGCGACACCGGCCGCGAGCCGATGACCGTGGCCGAGGCGCGCGAGGCGCTGCACCTGCCCTGGTCCTGGTAGGCCCCGGCTCGACCTGATTGCTCGGGCTCCGTGTTTCCGCGGAGCCCTCCAGCCTCGTCAGCGCATCGTTCGAGGCACACTCGACGTCAGCCCTCGGTGCGACGCTCCGCACCCTGGGCATACCCGCCCAGTCCGCGCAACGCTTCAGGGGACTCGTGGGCCCCAGCCCGTGGCCTGCTCAGTGCCCGTCCGCGCCTGTTCGAGGAGTCAGCAGGGGTGTCCGAGAAGGCACCGGTCGCAGGGGCCGGGTGACCTCGTTGGCGGCAGGGTACTCAGGCACTCGGTCGACCCGGTGACCGGGTGCGTGGGTCGACCGGGTGCGTGGGTCGACCGGGTGCGTGGGTCGACCGGGTGCGTGGGTCGACCGGGTGCGTGGGTCGACCGGGTGCGTGACCTACACGGTACCGGCGCCCACGGCGGCTCAGGAGCCGAGGGAGGACACGGATTCGGCGTTCAATCTCAGGTTCTCGTGCCTCGAGAACCGGCTGCGGCTCACAGCCCTGGAGTCAGCGAGGGGGTCTCGGACGGCGCTGTCCCCGGAGGGAAGTGCAGCCTGAGCACGCTCTCGGCGTTGACCCAGCGGCCGTGGATCTTGGCGCCGAAGTGGAGGTGCGGCCCCGTCACCCGCCCGGTCATTCCCACCAGTCCGAGTCGCTGCCCCTGGTCGACGTGGTCGCCCACCTTCACGTCGAAGCGTGAGAGGTGGAAGTACGCGGTGAAGAGACCGAGGCCGTGAAAGAGCACCACCGTGTTTCCCGACCCGTAGCAAGGGCGCTGCATCACGACCTCCCCCTCGTTGGAGGCGAAGATCGGGTCCCCGGTGCTGCCATCGATGTCGGTGCCGAAGTGCTGATTGGTCTTCTTGCCGTTGTAGAGCCGGATGTCGCCGAACGGGGCGGTGACCTCGGCGGGCCGCGGCCATTCGAAGTCGTCGTCGAACATCGGGCCGACCCGGTCCTGATCGAAGGCCTCGTCGAAGGCGCGCTGGTCTTCCTTCATCTGCCGCTGCTGAGCCTTCGACGGCGAGATGAACCGGGGCGCCACGGTCAACGTGCGGTGCCGGAAGTCAGGTGGCAGCACGTCGAGCTGACCGCCCACGTCCTGCTCGCGCCCCTGGGTCACCAGCCGCACCGCCAGCGGCAGTGACCCTTCGACCTGGTCGACCCGAAGCGAGGCGAGCGCGAGGTAGGTGCCGTGGTAGTCGAAGAAGTCGAGCGGATCTCCGCCCAGACTCCCGCTCGGCTCGCGGGTGCTCCCGCGCACCACGATGAGCACGGCTTCGCCGGGATGCGCCGACCCCGGCTGGAGCTCCACCGAGGCTCCGGTCTGCGCCAGCAACGTCAGGGTGAGCGCAGTGAACACGGCGGGAGAAGAATGACCCAGGTTCGAACGAGGTCAAGCAGCGGCTATGCTCCCAGGTCACGTGAACCGGCGAATCCTCGCAGCAGCAGTGGCAGTCGGCCTCTCGTGCGGGGGCGCGAACCAGGCGGGTGGGGTGATCACCCCGGCGGGTGGTGAGCTCTGCGTCGGTGATCGCAAGGTGTGCTTGCGCCTCGACGAGGGCGCCATCGAGCGCCAGGTCAACTTCACCATCGGCCCGACCACGGACCTGCCCGAGGCCGCTCTCGGCGATGGCTTCGAGATCGGGCCGTCGGGCACCACCTTCCTCAAGCCGGCTCACGTCACCTTCCGCTACGACGGGCTGCCCAACATCGACGACGACGCGGGGGTGCCTTCGACGCTGCTGCGCATCTACACGCGTGACGAGACTGGCTGGGTCCCGCTGAGCGACCCTCAGCTCGATCGCGTTCGCGCCACCGTCGGCGGCACGGTCGGTCACCTGTCGCCCTTCGTGCTGCTACGGGCCGATCGTCTTCCGGACGGAGGTCTGCCCATCGAGGGCGATGCGGGCATGATGAAGGACGGTGGCCCGATCATCGTTCCTCCTCGCCCGGACGCGGGCCGGGACTCCGGGGTCGAGGATTCCGGGACCCCTGACGCTGGCAAGAAGGACGGCGGCACTCCCGACGCCGGGAAGCCAGACGCCGGTCCGCCCGATGCGGGACCGACGGACGCAGGTCCGCCCGATGCCGGTCCGCCCGACGCGGGACCGCCGGACGCAGGTCCTCCCGACGCCGGTCCGCCCGACGCGGGACCGCCGGACGCAGGTCCTCCCGACGCCGGTCCGCCCGATTCCGGTATCGAGGATGCGGGCACCGACGCGGGAGAGCCGGACGCCGGCGACGCCGGCTGACGGACACGAAGCCGCATTCGCGTTCGTCTGGTGGCTCCATGAGCCGACTCGGAACGCTGTGCGTGCGATGACGTTGGCTTGAGGCTGCGCCACCCTCCAGCAGGTGCGCTCTCGAGGCTGTCGAACTCGTCGTGGTCGACGAAGGCAGCGGCCGGGCCACCGACCTCGGTGCGCGCTGTGGCGACCAGGCGAGCCGCTCCGTGCGGGTGACGGCCGCGTGGGCCTGGCAGAACTGATTCGCCGCCTGGCTACTCGTGGGCCTTGAGCCCGTACTTGGTCACCAGCCGGTGCACGTAGTTCCGGGCGATGCCCGCCTCGCGCGCCATCTGGCTGATGTTCCCGTTGCACTTCTCGAGGAGCGCCACCAGGTACTCCTTGGTGAAGCTCTCGACGAGCCGCTCCTTGGCTTCCTTGAACGGCAAGTCGGTGATGCCTTCGTTCGCCTGGAGGCTGCGGGCGCTCGACGATTCGTTGGGGAGCGGGTCCACGTCGGCACCGGCCAGTGCGCGCTCGACGAGGTTGCGCAGCTCACGAACGTTTCCGGGCCAGTGGTAGGCGGCGAAGCGCGCCATCAACCCGCGGGGCAGCTCGAACTCCCCGCGGCCGATGCCCTTGGTGAAGTGGGTGGTGAGCAGCGGAATGTCGTCGAGGCGGTCGCGCAGCGGCGGCACCTGCACCAGCACCACCGCCAGGCGGTAGTAGAGGTCGCGGCGGAAGCGGCCAGCCTCGATCTCCTTTTCGAGGTCGCGGTGGGTGGCGGCGATGACCCGCACGTCGACGCGGCGCTGCTTGTCTTCGCCGACCCGGCGCACCGTGCCCGCCTCCAGCACCCGCAGGAGCTTGGGCTGCAGATCGAGCGGGAGCTCGCCGAGCTCGTCGAGGAAGATGGTGCCGCCGTCGGCCTCGAGGAAGGCGCCGTTGCGGTCCGCGATCGCTCCGGTGAAGGCGCCCTTCACGTGGCCGAAGAGCTCGCTCTCGATGAGGGTGGGCGCCACCGCGCCGCAGTCCACCACCACGAACGGGTGGCCCTTGCGCTTGGACTTCTCGTGCAGCGAGTGCGCGAGCACTTCCTTCCCCGTGCCGGTCTCACCCAGCAGCATCACGGTGGAGTCGGTGGGGGCGACCTTCTCGAGGATGCCGAAGAGCTGGCGCATCGCGGGCGAAGCGCCGATCACCGTGCCGAAGCTGCTCTGCGCCGCGGGCAGGCCGAGGTCCGACTCCACCATCGAGATGCGCAGCGTGGTCTTGCCGACCATCACCGTGGCCTGGTCCTCGACGATCACCTCGGTGATGCGGGTCCCCTGCAGGTACGTGCCGTTGGTGCTCTCGAGGTCGCGCACCCGGACGCCTTCCGGGCGGCCCTGCAGCTCGACGTGGTAGCGGGACACCGTGGTGTCCTGCAGCACCAGTTCGGCCGACGGGTGGCTGCCGATCTTGACGCTCCCATCGATGCTCACCGACTTGCCCTGGTCCGGGCCGGCGACCACCGCCACCTGGTACTTGCGCTCCTTCAGCGTGCCGGTGGTGGGATCGAGGCGCAGCAGCGCTCCGGGGCTCTCGAGTCGTTCGGTGGCCTGCATTCGCGTTCGACCATACCAACTGTCGCCCCCTCGACAACGGCTCCGAACGCCGGCCCGGGGCACCCGCTGAATCGCGTTGACGACTCCGGGACGCGTGCGCACGATGCGCGCCCTCGAAAGTTCTCGCGCGCCCGCGTCCGGGCCGCACACCAAGGAGTCGTTCATGGCAGCGCCGCAAGGTCAGAAGATCACCATCCAGGGCAACGTGCTCCAGGTGCCCGATCAGCCCATCATTCCGTTCATCGAGGGTGACGGCACCGGCCGCGACATCTGGAAGTCGTCGGTGGCGGTGATCGACGCCGCGGTCGCCAAGGCGTACGCCGGCAAGAAGAAGATCGCCTGGATGGAAGTGCTCGCCGGCGAGAAGGCGTTCAAGCTCAAGAACAACTGGCTGCCCGACGAGACGGTGGCGGCGTTCCGCGAGTACCTGGTGGGCATCAAGGGGCCGCTGACCACCCCGATCGGCGGCGGCATCCGCTCGCTCAACGTGGCGCTGCGCCAGCTGCTCGACCTCTACGTCTGCCTGCGGCCGGTCCGCTACTTCAAGGGCGTGCCGTCGCCGGTGAAGACGCCCGAGAAGGTCGACATGGTGATCTTCCGCGAGAACACCGAGGACATCTACGCGGGCATCGAATACGAGGCGGGCTCGGCGGCCGCCGCCAAGCTCCTGGCCTTCATGAAGGCCGAGTTCGGCAAGGACTTCGACAAGATCCGCTTCAAGGAGAACGTCGGCCTGGGCATCAAGCCGGTCTCGCAGGAAGGCAGCTGGCGGCTCATCCGCGCGGCGATCAAGTACGCGCTCGAGCACAAGCGCCGCAACGTGACCTTCGTGCACAAGGGCAACATCATGAAGTTCACCGAAGGCGCCTTCATGAAGTGGGGCTACGAGCTCGCCCAGAAGGAGTTCGGCGACAAGGTCTACACCTGGAACCAGTGGGAGAAGACCAAGGCCGACAAGGGTGAGGAAGCGGCCAACGCCGAGCAGAAGACCGCGCTCGCCGCGGGCAAGCTGCTCATCAAGGACTCCATCGCCGACATCACGCTGCAGCAGGTGCTGACCCGCCCCGACGAGTTCGACGTCATCGCCACCTTGAACCTGAACGGCGACTACCTGTCGGACGCGCTGGCGGCCCAGGTGGGCGGCATCGGCATCGCCCCGGGCGGCAACATCAACTACGTCACCGGCCACGCGGTCTTCGAGGCCACCCACGGCACCGCGCCCAAGTACGCCGACCTCGACAAGGTGAACCCGGGCTCGGTGATCCTCTCGGCGGAGATGATGCTGCGCCACCTCGGATGGAACGAAGCAGCTGACCTCATCATCAAGGGAATGGACGCCTCGATCGCCGCCCGCACCGTGACCTATGACTTCGCTCGCCTCATGAAGACCGACGGGCTCGGGCCCGTGACCGAGGTGAAGTGCTCGGAGTTCGGTCAGGCGATCATCAAGCACATGTAGTCACAAAGGAACTCAACGCCATGAAGACCCCCATTCGCGTCGCAGTGACTGGTGCCGCCGGAAACATCGGCTACGCGCTGCTGTACCGCATCGCCAACGGCGACATGCTCGGCAAGGACCAGCCGGTCATTCTCCACATGCTCGAGGTCACTCCGGCGATGAACGCGCTCAAGGGCGTGTGCATGGAACTGGAAGACTGCGCGTTCCCGCTGCTCCAGGGCTTGGTCCCCACCGACGACCTGAAGACCGCGTTCAAGGACATCGACGTGGCGCTGCTCGTGGGCGCCAAGCCCCGCTCGAAGGGCATGGAGCGCAAGGACCTGCTCGAAGGCAACGCGGCGGTCTTCAAGGCCCAGGGCGCGGCGATGAACGAGGTCGCCAAGCGCAACGTGAAGACGCTGGTGGTCGGCAACCCGGCCAACACCAACGCGTACATCGCGATGAAGAGCGCGCCCGGGCTCGAGAAGAAGAACTTCACCGCCATGCTCCGGCTCGACCACAACCGCGCGCTGTCGCAGCTCGCGGCGAAGACCGGCAAGCCGGTGGCGAGCTTCGAGAAGCTCACCGTGTGGGGCAACCACTCGCCGACGATGTACCCCGACTTCCGCTACGCGCTCGCCGGGGGCCAGAAGGTCACCGCGCTGGTGAACGACGAGAAGTGGACCAAGGAGACGTTCATTCCCACGGTCGGCAAGCGCGGCGCGGCGATCATCGAGGCGCGCGGTCTGTCGTCGGCCGCCTCGGCGGCCAACGCGGCCATCGACCACGTGCGCGACTGGTGGCTCGGCGCCGGCGAGCGCTGGGTGACCATGGGCGTGCCGTCGGACGGCAGCTACGGCATTCCCGAAGGCGTGGTCTACGGCTTCCCCACGCTCTGCAAGGGCCAGGGCCAGTACGAGATCGTCAAGGGCCTGGAGATCGACGCCTTCTCGCGCGAGAAGATGAACGCGACCCTGAAGGAGCTCGAGGAAGAGCGCGACGCCGTGAAGCACCTGCTCGGCTAGCGTGCCGCCGCAGGGCGGGCCGAAGACCGAGGAAGATTTCCTCGTGCAGATCGCCCGCCACCCGGGCGATCGCACCCTGCGGCTGGTGTTCGCCGATTGGCTGGCGGAGCAGGGCGACGAGCGCGCCGAGGTGATCACCCTGGGCGCGCGCGACGATCTCTCGCGCCCCCAGCTGCGCCGCATCGCCCGGCTCGAGCAGCTCCACGCGCGCCGGTGGCTGGGCCCGCTCGACGGCGCCCTCGCGGCGTACCGGTTCGAAGGCGGCTTCCTCGCGGAAGCCCGCTTCCTCGCCGGTCTGGGCGACTCGCGTTGGCTGTCGCACGAAGGCGAGCCGCGGCTGGGCACCGTGCGCACGCTGGGCGTTTCCGCGGGCCGCTCTCCTCTGCGCACCATCGCCAAGGTGTTCTCGCACCCGGTGCTCGCCGCGGTGAAGCGCCTCGAACTCGACGCCGAAGGCGCGATCGCCTTCAAGGACCACGCGCCCTCGTTCGCGCTCGACACGCTCGCCGTGCGGGTGCTCCACCCCGACGCGCAGCTCACCGCCCTGAGCAAGGTCGACGCCTTCGAGAGCGTCCGTGAGCTCGAGCTCAACTCGGGCGACTTCATGAACCCCCAGTACGCCGACGAGCTGGCCGACGCGCTGGGGCATTCGGGGCTCTTGCCCCGGCTCGACGCCGTCGACCTGGTCGCCCGGTTCGGCACCCTGGAAGGCAGCGCACGGTGGCTGCTGCAGGGCGCGCGGCGGGTGACCACCTTCAAGCGGGTGGTGAAGTGGTCGGTCGGCTACGGCGAGGCGCTCTGCGGCCTCGGCCGCGAGGCCCCCCGGGGGCCGTTCACCACCTTCTCGATCGACGCCGCGGTGCCCGGCACCCGCGACGTGGGGGCCCGCATCGCCAGCGCGGCCTCGGTGCTGGCGCTCCTCGGTGGTTCGGGCCTCGCCCGGGTCGAGGTGGGGCCGTTGCCCGGCGGGCGGCTGCGGCCGCAGGAACTCGACGCACTGCGCGCCGCCTGCCGCCGGGTGAGCACCATCGAGGCGCTGGTGGTCGCGGGGCAGGGCGTGGCGCTCGGCCGGTAGGCGCGTCGGGGCAGGGCAGAGCGCTGCGGTTGCTTTCCCGCGGAGCTGTTGGTACGAGCCCGCGCGCCGAGTCGTTCCGGGGATTTCCCTCGGTCTTCTCCCTCGGCCCGCACCTCTGCCTCAGGGCACGTGCGAGAGACGGAAAGGTTTCACCATGAAGGGGTTGCTGGGCAAGAAGGTCGGGATGACGCAGGTGTTCGACGACGCGGGCGAGATGGTCCCCGTCACCGTGATCGACACCACGACGTGCACCGTCGTCGGCAAGCGCACCGCCGAGCTCGACAAGTACACCGCGGTCACCCTGGGCCTCGGCGAGGTCAAGGAGAAGCGCCTCACCAAGGCGCAGATCGGCGACTTCAAGAAGAAGGGCGCCGCCCCCAAGCGGCACCTCAAGGAGTTCCGCGTCTCGGCCGAGGAGCTGACCGGCTACAACGTGGGCGACGCGGTGAAGCCCGACCTCTTCAAGAAGGGCGAGCTCGTCGACGTCAGCGGCATCACCAAGGGCCGCGGCTACCAGGGCGTCATGAAGCGCTGGAACTTCCGCGGCTTCGGTCAGACCCACGGTACCCACGAGTACCGCCGGCACCCGGGCGCCATCGGTCAGCGCAAGACGCCGGGCCGCGTGTACCCGAACAAGAAGCTCCCCGGTCACTACGGCGTCGAGGCCGTCACCACCCAGAACCTGCTGGTGGTCGACGTGATCCCCGAGAAGAACCTGCTGCTGGTCAAGGGCGGCATCCCCGGCTACTCCGACAACGTGGTGGTGGTGAAGCCGTCGGTGAAGTCGGCGATGCGCGCCGGGCACCAGGCCAAGGCCAAGAAGTAAGAATCGAGCCGCCCATGCGCAGTGGCGCACTCCTCGTCCTGTTCGTCGTCGCCGCAGGCTGTGGCCCTTCGAAGGCCGGCCTGCTGGCGATGGGTGAGCCGTGCGCCCCTGCCGCAGCCCCCGGGGAAGTCTCCCAGGACTGCGCCGACGGCCTCTGCGTCGCGCTCGACTCCGCGTCGGGCTTCTGCACCCGGGACTGCACCGCCGACGACAAGTGCCCCGACAACTTCTTCTGCGTGGCGGCGGGCCGCTTCGGCAAGGTCTGCCGCAAGAACGCCGGCTGCAAGGTCGACGAGGACTGCCCGTCGGGTCACGCGTGCGACTCCGAGACCGGCAACTGCTACATCGCGGTGAGCCGCACGCTGTGCTCGCCCTGCGAGGACGCGCTCCAGTGCCCCGCGGGCGGCGCCTGCTTCACCGCGGTGGGCTCGGGAGAGCAGTTCTGCACCGCCCCCTGTGGCGTGGGCGACAGCTGCCCGCTGGGCTTCAGCTGCAGCGAGATCGCCATCGGCAAGGACCAGGTCGCTTCCCGCCAGTGCGTGCCGACGAGCCAGTCGTGCAACGCGGGCAAGGAGCTCTGCGCGCCGTGCGCCGGCGACGTGGAATGCGGCGGGCCGTTCGACCTCTGCGTGCGCAACGTGGTGTCCGGCGAGCACTTCTGCGGCCGCGACTGCAACCCGGCGAAGAACGTGTGCCCGACCGACGGCTGCGACCCCGCCTCGCTCGACAGCGCCCAGAACCCGGAATGCCCGTCGGGGTTCAGCTGCACCAACATCGGCAAGTCCGACGACCCCAACGTGAAGGGGCCGTTCCAGTGCGTGCCCAACTCCAACACCTGCGAGGGGTACTGCAGCGCGGCCGACGAGGCCGGGCAGCTGCGGCAGTGTGGCCTGGGCAAGGCGTGCACCGGCGAGAAGTGCGTGCCGGCGACCGACGGCCGCGAGTGCAGCCCCTGCGGCTCCAACGACGACTGCCGCCGCGGCACCCACGCCGAGAACCGCTGCGTGGTGAACAACTGCGAGAACTGCCCCTTCAAGGGGGAGGCCTTCTGCGCGAGCCCGTGCGCCGACGACGCGGCCTGCGTGACCAGCTTCGGCCCCGGCTTCGTCTGCAAGAAGGTGGCGGACACGTCGGGGGCGATGAAGAGCTACTGCCTGCCCCAGCGCGGCACCTGCCAGTCTGGCCTCGGGCAGCTCGGCTCGGACTGCAGCGTGCACGGCGCCCAGGACTGCCTGGCCGGCGTCTGTCTGCACGCCGGGACGACCTCGCTCTGCAGCCTGCCGTGCACCAAGGACGTGAACTGCGGCGACACCCGCTACCGCTGCTGCGAGGCGGGAGCCAACGGGTACGACTGCAGCGAAGGCAAGCGCGTGGCCGATGGCCCCAAGAGCGGCTCGGGGGTCTGCGCTCCGCTGGGTGGCCTGTTCGGCGACGACTGCTCGCCGGGGCGCCCGCCGTGCCAGACCGGCACCTGCCTCGACCTGGGCACCGCGCGGCTGTGCAGCACCACCTGCGCCAACGGGGCGGCATGCCCGGGCGGCTTCACCTGCCGCAAGGCGCAGTTGCAGGGCATGTCGGGAGAGCTCGACGTGTGTTTCCCCGCAGGAGGCGGCCAGAGCGGCGCCAACTGCGCGTTTGGGCCGGCAGCCTGCGAGAGCGGGCTGTGCATTCGCAAGGACTCGGGTCCCATCTGCACGCAGTCGTGCGCGATGGGGGAAGCGTGTCCTGACGGGTGGTCCTGCGGTTCTGCGCCCCTGGTCACGGGCATGCAGACGCAGGTGTGCATTCCCCCGTCGCTTCAGTAGCGCAAATCGCTTGCCGCTGGCCCGAACGGCTGTGCTACGCCACGGCGGCTTTTGGAAAGCCCGATGACGCTCCAATTCCGCGCCATGCCTTGGGTTCTGGTGCCGCTGCTGGCGGCGCTGACGGCGTGCCCCGATCGCACCCGCACCCAGAAGATCATCGAGCCGTTCGCCATCGTCCCCGGGCAGCCGGCGGTCGACTCCAAGGCGCCGTCGGTCGACACCGACCTGCGCATGGACAACGGCAACTTCTCGGTCGCGAGCCCGCGCCAGTGCGACCTGTTCCAGCAGCTGTCGGTGCGCAAGGTCGACATCCTCTGGGTGGTCGACTCCTCGGGCTCGATGGCGCCCAAGCAGGCCCGCCTGGCGGCGAACTTCAACGGCTTCATCTCCCAGCTGGTGAACGCCACCATTCCCATCGACTTCCACATCGGCGTGGTCACCACCGACACCGACGACCCCAAGACGCGCGGGGCGCTGCGCACCTGGAGCCTGGCGCCGTACTCCGGCGACTACATCGCCTGCACTCCGCAGCCGACGGGCGGCTCGCTCTGCAACACCGCGCCCAGTGTCGACGGTGGCACGACCGCGGCGGTGCTGGCGTTCAACCAGATGGCGCTGGTCGGCACCCAGGGCAGCGCCCAGGAACGCGGTCTCCTCGCGGCGTACCTGGCGCTCACCAACCCGGCGAACGTGAGCACCGCGAGCAGCGAGCGCTTCATTCGCAACGACGCTGCGCTGTACGTGGTGGTGGTGAGCGACGAGGACGACTCGTCGTGCAACCCGCTGGTGTCGCAGCCGACGTGCACCGCCGACCCGGGCTGCCGCTGCGCGACCGACCAGACGCTCGGGGGCCCCAACGCCTTCGGCTCGACGGCCTACTTCACGCGCTTCTTCGAGACCTACAAGGGCTACGGCAACGGCGACCTGGTGGCGCTGGCGGCGATCGTCGCCAAGGACGACGGCGCGGACGCGGGTGTGCCCAGCCAGTTCGGCGAGCCCACGCAGCACGTCGGGTGCTGCAAGTCGCTCAACGGCGCCGACTGCCCGCACCTGGGCCCCAACGACGGCGGCTTCGAGGTGGCGTACTTCGGCGGCCGGTACCTCAAGGTGGCGGCGGAGACCGGCGGCGTCGCGGTGAACATCTGCGACAGCGACTTCCAGAACGCGCTCGCCTCCCTGGGCTACGCGGCCTCCGGCCTGCGCCGCGAGTTCCGCCTGTCGCGCGGCCCGGAGCTGCGGGCCATGGGCGGCAAGGCCACCGGGGTCGAGCTCTACGTGTCGGAGGCACCGCGGCCCTGCCAGGTCGACACCCAGTGCTCGATGTCCCAGACCTGCGTGAACAACGTCTGCGCGTGCATGACGGCGGCCCAGTGCGCGCCGGGCGATCAGTGCCGGGCGGGGCGCTGCGTGAAGGCGCTCGACGTGGCGCTGGCCAGCGCGCCCAACGGGGCGCAGTACGTGAAGTGCGACGGGTCGGCGCTGCGCAACATCGTGCGCTTCGACGGCAACGCGGTGCCCGAGAGCCTCGCCTCGGTCGAGGTTTGTTACGACGTGCAGGCCAATTTTTCGAACAGCTGTCCATGACACCTGGGTGAGGGGATGACGACGACACGGTTTCGGTGGTTGGCACTCCTGGCGCTGGTCGCGCTGCCGGCGCTGGCGGAGGACGAGCCCGAAGGTGAGCTGGTCGAGAAGGTGGCGGTGCGCAACCGCCTCTTCGAGGTCGACGATCGCTTCGAGGTGGGTGGGTCGATCGGACTGGCGCTGCTGACGCGTCTGACCGATCACTACAACTTCAACGTGACCGCGGCGTGGAACGTGGCGGAGACCTTCGCCATCGAGCTGCGCGCGGGCTACGCGTACTCCAAGCACACCGGCCTGGCGGACCGCATCGCCAAGGAGTTCCCGGCGGTGGGCCCGACCAAGACGGCCGACCTCAAGGACCTGTGGGAGATGACGGTCAACGGCGTGGTCGGCGCGCGCTGGCAGCCGATCTACGGAAAGCTCGGCCTGATGGCGGAGCTGCCGGTGCACTTCCAGCTCTATCTCTGGGCGGGCGGCGGGGTCGGGCTCTTCAAGCGCGACTCGGTCATCATCTGCACCCAGAAGGCCGGCGCCGACTGCGGCACCTACCTGAACGAGAGCAAGGTCGGCCCGCTGGTGAGCGTGGCGCTGGGCACCCGGTTCTTCATCACCCGCCGGCACGCCATCGGCCTCGAGATGCGCGACTACAGCTATCTCGATTCCTACCTCGAGAACCTGGACAAGAAGACGGTCACCGCGGGCACCGCCAACCCGGGCGGCACTCCGGCGACCAACCCCGGCATCACCAACCTGGTGATGCTCAACGTCGGCTACCAGTTCATCTTCTAGAGGCACGAACCCAATGCGCTCCCTGATTGCAAGCCTGGCCGTGCTGGTGTCGGCCTCCGCGCTCGCGGCGCCGTCGGCGCCGGTGCTGGAGACGGTGCTGACCGCTGGTGCGGCCCCCGCGCCGGCGGCGTCGAAGCCGGCCGACGACGACGAAGAGGACCCGGCCCCCGGCGCGAAGACCGCGCCCAAGGCGGAAGAGAAGAAGGCCGAAGCCCCGGCCGCGCTCGGCGCGGTCACGGTGACGCCGGTGCCGGCGAACGCCGACCAGCAGAAGCTGGTGTCGGGCGCGCCGCTCTACAACCCGAACGTCGCGGTGCACATCGTCGAGCAGAAGAAGTTCAGCGACTACCACCGCTTCGAGGCGATCTTGTTCCCGGTGGTGCTGCAGACCAACGGCAAGTTCACCCAGCACTACGGCACGGCGATCGGCCTGGTGTACCACCTGAACGAGAACTTCGGCTTCCAGGTGCAGGGCCAGTACAACTGGGTCAACACCGAGTCGGGCTTCAACGGCGAGCTGATCACCAAGGTGAACGAGGAAGCCGAGCCGGCGAGCTCGCTGCTCAACGTCTGGGGCGTGGTGGGCGGCATCGAGGTGACGCCGATCTACGGCAAGTTCGCGCTCTACGAGTCGACGCTGGCGCAGTTCTCGCTCGTGCTGAACGCGGGCGCGGGCATCGGCGGCACCCGGCACCAGCTGAAGCCGGACAACGCGGCGGGCCCGGCGACCTACGGCGACACCGGCTCGCGGTTCCAGTTCGAGGTGGGCGGCGGCTTCCGGCTGCAGCTCGGCAAGCGCTTCGCGATCCGCGCGGAGCTCCGCGACCTCATCTACACCGCGCGCGTGGACACGGTGAACGGCTGCGACCTCACCGAGCTCAAGGCGCTGGCGCTCAACAGCAAGGCGAACGTGGGCGGCAGCTGCAACGCCGGCCAGTTCTCGGGCGACGCTGACGCGAACCTGGCTTCGAAGCTGGTCGAGAAGCCGACCTCCGACGTGCTCAACAACCTGGGCCTGTATCTCGGCGCCTCGTTCATCTTCTAGGCCACCATGACGCGCTCACTTGCCATCGCCGCGCTGCTCCTGGCCGCCGTCCCCGCGCTCGCGCAGGACGCCGCGACCTACAACAAGGGCCTGCAGGCCTATAACTCGGGCGACTACGAGACCGCCGCGCAGCTGCTGTTCGAGGTCTCGAACTCCGCCACCGACCAGGACGTGAAGGCCAACGCCGAGTACTACCTGGCGGCCTCGTTCCAGCGGCTCAACCTGCCGGTCACCGCGTACAGCTACTACGCGAACATCCTGAAGCAGGGGAAGGCCAACAAGAACTACCTCAAGGCGGTCGAAGGCCTGGTCAACGTGCAGGAGACGCTCGGCGACCAGTACCTGATCCCGAACTTGCTCAACAACAACTACAACGAGGACTGGGCGACGCTGAACCTCGAGGTGCTCAGCCGCATCAACTACCTCATCGGCGGCATCTCCCAGCGCAAGAGCAAGTTCGACGAGGCGAAGGCGTTCCTCGAGGCGGTGCCGAAGGAGTCGGCGGTCTACGCGAAGTCGCAGTACCTGCTGGGCATCGTGCTGGTCGACCCGCGCTACCCGGGCGGCTCGCAGGGCCAGGAGGCGATCGCGGCGTTCCAGCGGGTGATCGACACCACCGCGCGCAACCAGAAGGACCTGCTGCTCACCCAGCAGCTCGCGCTGCTCGGCCTGGGCCGCACGTACTACGGCATGGGCGAGTACCAGAAGGCGGTCGACGCCTACGAGCGCGTGCCGCGCTTCTCCAAGTACTGGGACCAGGCGCTGTTCGAGAACGGGTTCGCCCGCTTCCAGAACGACGACCTCGGCGGCGCGCTGGGCAGCCTCCAGGCGCTCCACGCGCCGCAGTTCGCGGGCGCCTTCCAGCCCGAGTCGTGGATCTTGAAGGCCACCACCTACTACTTCAGCTGCCTGCACCAGGAATCGAAGACCGCGCTGGCGGCGTTCGACGAGCTGTACCTGCCGATGATCGAGAAGCTCAAGGGCCTGGTCGAAGGCGACGACAAGGACGTCACCGCCTACTTCCGCCTGGTCGAAGGCGACGACGGCACCAAGGTGCCCAAGCCGGTGCTCAACTGGGTGCGCAGCAACGAGCGCCTCCTGGGCGTGTTCGCGATGCTCAAGCAGATCGACGCCGAGAAGCGGGTGATCGACGACAAGCAGGGCTGGCGCGCGGTGAAGCTGGTGCCCGAGGTGGTGGGCTACCTCGACCAGACCAGGGGCCTGCTCGAGCAGGTCGCGGGTCAGTTCGCCAAGAACCGCCTCGTCGAAGCGCTGCGCAACGTGAAGGGCTTCGCGGACCAGGCGGAAATCATCCGCTTCGAGACGTCGAAGTCCGAGAAGGAGCTCGCCGAGGCGGGCGTCGACCAGGTGGCGCTGCTCAAGAAGCAGACGCTCTACCGGCCGAAGACGCCGCAGGAAAACTGGAACTACTGGAAGTTCCAGGGCGAGTTCTGGCGCGACGAGATCGGCTACTACCAGTACACCCTGAAGAAGGGCTGCCCGGCCGGGCGCGGCGACTGACCTCGCCCGCTGGCGCCTGAAGGGGCGGGGCTGCGACAATCCGTGCGGCGACGACTCCTGTCGTCGAGGGGGCGGCAGTCCGCCCGTTGGCCCGGAGAGCGTCGATGTCCGCCCGCGTCGTTCCCAAGGCACCGCCGCCGCTGCGCCCCGCCGATGCGGAGGCGCGCTACGAGTCGCGCCGGGTCCAGCTCGACCTGCTGCTGACCCAGAGCGACTTCAAGGTCACCCCCGCGCTCGCCTCCGTGCTGGACGACGGCGCGGTCCGGCGCGTCTTGCTGGGCGCGCGCGCCGAGGCGAGCGTCGCCTTCCCGGCGGGGCTCGGGGCCACGGCGAAGGAGTCGCTGGCGCTGTCACTGCAGGTGCTCGCCGACCGGCTGGGGGCGGTCACCGGGCAGCGGCTCTTCGTGGACGGTGGAGAGACCCGGCTCACGCTGACCAACCAGCGGCCGGAGCCATCGCTCGAGGCGCCGGCTCGTCGCCACGCGAAGGACGACTGGTCGGTGCCGGCGAGCCGCGAGGCGGTGCGCCCGGTGCCGGCCCGCGAGGTGGGGCCGACCAGCCTGCGCACGATGTCGATCATCGCGTACTGCCGCACGCCGACCGATCTGACGAACCTGAAGGAAGTGCTCGCCTCGCACGAGAAGAACTTCCAGACCTTCGGCTTCGCGAAGGACGCGTCGGCGGCCCACGCCACCCGCGGCATGACGGTGGTGCTGACCGACGACTCGCCCCCGCCGATGGACGCGCAGGTGCGCGCGCTCACCGAGCAGCTCACCCAGGCCTCGAAGTCGGGCGCGCGGTTTCTCTACCTGGGCGCCGAGCGGGAGCAGGCGTTTCACCAGGCGATCGAGCAGGCGGCGCTCGCGTCGCCCAAGGTGGCGGGGCACGGGCTCTCCCAGGACGACGTGCGCGCGGCGCTCAGCGCCCTGTTCGGCTCCGGGGCCGGCGACGGCGTGGGCCGCAACCGCAACAACTCGATGCTCGCGGGCCTGGCGCTGTCCCGCCAGCTTCCCGAGAGCGAAGGGAAGGGGCGGTTCTTCCAGCTCGACCACGACCAGATGCTCCTGGCGCTGGACAAGAACGCCAGCGTGCGCCGGGCCCGGCTGGAAGGCGAGAAGCCCAAGGTGCCTGGTCCCAACGTGAAGCTCGACGTCGACACCATCGGGGCCTTCGAAGGGCGCAGCGACGCCGACGCCCTGGCGACGGCGAACTTCACCGGGGGCATCGACCTCGACATCGCCTCCATCGTGCTCGAGTTCCCGCGCCCGACCGAGAAGGCCTACCTGGGGCAGCCGGGAGACGACTGGCTCGACGGCCCCACCGCGGGGACGATGACCGGCTCCGGGCCCGACTCCATCACCCGGTCGGCCACCACCTTCGGGCCCCGGGGCGCGGTGTGGGGCTCGGCCACGCGCAACCAGGACATCGAGCTCGGCTTGCTCTACGGCAACCGCCCGGTCGACGGCGCCTGGGTGCTCCACCGCGAGGCCGCGGGCAGCAAGTGGGGCTCCCGGGCGAACCTGCTGTGGGACGACCTGGTCTCCAACGCGACCATGCTCCTCGACGCCCAGTCGCTGGGGAACGCCCCGGCCACGGTGACGAGCGGGAGCAAGGCGCTGGTGGGCAAGGGCGAGGCGATGCTCAAGGGCCTGGAGGCCCCCGACTGGACCCGGGTCAACGACACCATCCGCGACACGCTCGACACGGTGAAGTCGTTCTTCTCGGCCTCCGAGCGGGCGCTGGGGGACCTGGAAGCCCTGCGCGCGAAGGTGGCGGGCGCCGACCCGGCGGTCTCGGCCGAGGCGGTGGCCCGCTGGGTTCACGGCAAACCCCTGGAAACGTTGACTTCCGTCAAGCGCAAGGCCTGTGAAGCGCCGGCCTCGCGGGAGCGCACCCTGGCCGGCATCGAGCAGGCGAAGGCGCAGGTCGAAGCGCAGCGGGCGGCGATGCGCGAGCGCTTCGGCGACGGCTCGGTCTCGGACACGCTGCGGCGCACGGTGCACCGGGAAGCTGCCCGGAATGCCCGGAACCTGGCGATCTCGTACCTCTTTGCCCCCGAAATCGTCCGCGGCGCAGAGCAGGGCATGCGGGCGTTGTTCGGGGAACCATCTCACGACTGAGGCGGTTTTCTTCCGCGCACGTGGGGTGTAGGGTCCGCGCGCTTTTGACCCCCCCGGGCGTTGCCCGGGTCAAAGGTCTTCCGGAGCGGCATGCGCCGCTGGCCACTGGTGAATCGCAGTGAAGGAGCAACGATGACGCGGGTTTCCTCGAGCATTCTGTGGGCTGCGCTGCTGGCCCTGCTGTCCATGCCGGCCCTGGCCGCGGACGCCAAGAAGACCACCAAGAAGAAGGACGAGAAGGGCGCGGCGGCCACCGCGACCAACGCCGACAAGAAGGCGGAGGCGCGCAAGAAGGAAGAGCGCCGCGGCCCGGCGTCGCTCAAGGAAGTGCCCAAGCTCGAGGACGCGGAGAAGGAAGCGCTCGCCGACAAGAAGCGCGACGAGGCGATCGAGTCGCTGAAGAAGATCATTCCGAAGATCGAAGACGGCTCGCCCCAGCGCGCCGAGCTGCTCTTCCAGCTGTCCGAGCTCTACTGGGAGAAGTCGAAGTACCTGTACCGCAAGGAGATGCTGAAGTTTCAGGACGACGAGAAGAAGGTCGATGACGCGCGCAACAAGGGCGAGAAGGTCGCCGACGCCAAGGAAGACCACCGCGAGTCCGAACTCTTCCGCACCGAGACGATGCGGTTCTACGAGACGATCCTGCGCGAGTACCCCAGCTACGATCGCAAGGACGAGGTGCTCTTCTCGCTCGGCTACAACCTCTACGAGACCAACAAGAAGGATCAGGCGGTCAAGCGGTACGAGGAGCTGATCAAGAACTACCCGGGCTCGAAGTTCGTGCCCGACACGTACGTGCAGCTCGGTAACCACTACTTCGAGGTGGCCGCCAACCTGTCGAAGGCCAAGGAGTACTACGAGAAGGCGTTCGCCTCGACGGTGCCCAAGATCAAGAGCTACGCGCTCTACAAGCTCGCCTGGTGCGACTACAACGCGGGCGACTACGAGCGCGCGCTCAAGCGCCTGCAGGACGTCATCGAGTACTCCGAGCAGCAGGGCAAGACGTTCACCGACCTGAAGAACGAAGCGCTCAACGACTCGGTGCTGATGTTCGTGCAGCTCAACCGCGCCGACGACGCGGTGGCGTACTTCAAGGCGCACGCCGGCAAGAAGAAGCAGGTGAGCCTGACTTCGAAGTTCGCCTTCGCGCTCGGCGACGCGGGTCACCACGAGAACTCGATCAAGATCCTGCGGCTGCTGCTCAACGACAACCCGATCGCGGAAGCGGCCCCCGACTTCCAGCAGGCGATCATCAAGTCGTACGAGAGCCTGCGCCAGCGCGACAACGTGAAGGCCGAGACCAAGAAGATGGCCGAGCTGTACCGGCCGGGCAGCTCCTGGTGGAAGGCGAACGAGTCGAAGAAGGAAGTGCTGCGCAACGGCTTCGCGGTCGCCGAGGAAGCGATGCGCGTGACGGTGACCGAGTACCACCGCGAGGCGCAGCAGACGAAGCAGGTCGAGACGTACCGGGTGGCCCGCGACATCTACAAGCAGTACGTCGACGCGTTCGCCGCCGGTGACGACGAGAACTTCATCTCGGACTACGGCTTCAACATGAAGTTCTTCTACGCCGAGATCCTGTGGGCGCTGGAAGAGTGGGAGAACGCGGCCAAGCAGTACGACGAGGTCACCGCGTTCAAGATCCCAAACCGGGACGAGGCGAAGCAGGCGGCCGACGAGAAGTACCGGCAGCGCGCGGCGTACGCCTCGATCCTCGCGTACTCCAAGCTGGTGCAGATCGAGCGCGGCATCATCCAGAAGACGGACCTCAAGGACGGCGCGAAGATCGACGAGAACAAGAAGAAGGGTGAGATCACCAAGTCGGGCAAGCTCCAGAAGCGCTCCGCCAAGGAGCTGCAGGAGCAGGCGCTCACCAAGTACGAGCTGGCGCTGGCCGCGGCCTGCGACAAGTACAACCAGGCGTTCCCCAAGAACCCGGACGAGATCGACGTCGCGTACTCGGCGGCGACCATCTATTACGACAAGAACCACTTCGTCGAAGCGGCGCGCCGGTTCGGCGACATCATCCAGCGGTTCCCGGAAGAGAAGCGCTCGCGCGACGCGGCCGACCTCTCGATGGCGGTGCTGGAAGAGAAGGAAGAGTGGTTCGAGCTCAACAAGCTCTCGCGTCAGTTCCTCGCCAACAAGCGGCTGCTCGCGGGGAAGGACTCGGCGGAGTTCGCCAAGCGCGTCACCGGCGTGGTCGAGGGCAGCCAGTACAAGTACGTCGACGAGGTCATCTACAAGAAGGAGAAGAACGCGCAGAAGGCGGCCGAGGAGTACCTCAAGTTCGTCGCCGAGTTCCCCAAGTCGGACAACGCCGACCGGGCGCTCACCTACGCGATGGTGATCTTCGAGGACGCCAACCAGCTCGACCGCAGCACCGAGACGGGTGAGCGGGTGCTCAAGGAGTACCCGAGCTCGATCTTCGACCTCAAGGTGAAGGTGAAGCTCGCCAAGGGCTACGAGCGCATCGCCAACTTCGAGAAGTCGGCCTCGATGTACGAGGACTTCATCGCCACCTACGACGCGGCCGCCGGCACCAAGGCGATCGGGTACGACAACGTGAAGGACCTCCTCAAGAAGGAGAAGGAGGCCGCGGAGAAGGAAGCGAAGGCCAAGAAGGGCGCCAAGCCCGCTGCGCCGGCCGCGAAGACCGCCGCCGCCGCGCCGGCCAAGAAGCTCGACGAGGCGAAGCAGAAGGAACGCGACGCCCAGGTGAAGGAAGCGGAAGCGTTCATCGCCGACTCCCAGTTCAACGCCGGCCTGTGGTGGGAAGGCCTGGGCAAGAGCGACAAGGCGATCAGCGCGTACAACCACTACATCGCGCGCTTCAAGGACAAGTCCGACGTGCCGGAGATCGCCTTCAACATCGGGCTCATCCTGGAGAAGGACAAGAAGTGGGCGGACGCGATCAAGTACTACGACCAGTACCTCACCACCTACGCCAAGGACGCGCGGGTGAAGGACCTGCGCAAGCTCGACATCAAGTACCGCCAGTACCTGATGCAGAAGACGCTCAAGAACACCGCCGAGCAGGACAAGCTGGCGAAGGAGATCATCGCCGCGTACCCGAAGCTTTCCGCCGAGGACAAGAAGAACGACCGCGCGCTGCTCGCGGTGGCGAACGCGCGCTTCGTGCAGCTCGAGCCGATGTGGAAGGCGTACACCGACATCAAGTTCAACAAGCTGGGGACGCTCAAGGCGGACCTGATCGCCAAGCAGAAGAAGATCCAGGAGGTCACCAACTCGTACGAGGAGGTGCTCAAGATCGGGAACGGCGAGTACGGCATCGCGGCGCTGACCCGCATCGGGCTGGCGTACGGTGACCTGTCGCAGAACCTGCTCGACTCGCCGGACCCCAAGGGCCTCGACGAGGACCAGCTCTCGATGTACCGCGGCGAGCTCGAGAACCGCGCCTTCCCGCTGGAAGAGAAGTCGATCGAGGCGCTCGAGAAGGCGCTCGCCAAGAGCTACGAGCTGTCGATCTACAACGAGTGGACGATTCTCGCGCAGGACAAGATCAACAAGTACAAGCCCGGGCTCTACGGGAAGGTCCGCGACGTGCAGTACCGGGGCGCGGAGTTCTTCGCCACCGCGCCGGTCGAGAAGAAGGCGCCGGTCGACGCGGCGCCGGCTCCGGCCGCGGCTCCCCCCGCCAGCAAGGAAGCGCAGCAGCCCGCGCCTCCTCCCACCAGCGCCTCGGCGGCCACGCCCGCGGGAGCCCGGTGATCTCATGAGGACCCACGCCATGAAGCAGACCCTGCGTTTCGCCGCCGTCGCCGCCCTCGCGGGGGCGGCTGCCTGCACGCCGACCGAGCAGCAGGTGAAGCCCGACGAGAAGCCGGTCACCACCACGCCGGTGCAGAGCACCAAGGAACGCTCGCCCCAGGAGCTGTTCGACCAGGGCGTGGCGGCCTTCGACAAGGGGCAGCTGGGCGAGGCGCGCGCCGCCTTCACCAAGCTGCTCGAGAAGAAGCCGGGCCTGGTGTCGGCGGAGTTCAACCTCGGGGTGATCAGCGAGCGCGAAGGCAAGCTCACCGAGGCGCAGACCCACTACGAGGCCGCCCACAAGGCGGACCCGATGCACGAGCCGACGCTGCTCAACCTGGGCAAGGTCTACCGCCTGCAGGACAAGTTCGAACAGGCGATCTCGCTGTACGAGAGCGCGCTCAAGGAGCCGGGGCAGGAGTTCAACGTGCCCCTGCTCAACAACCTCACCGTGGCGTACCGGCTGGCGAAGAAGTTCGACCAGGCCGAGGGCGCGGCGCGCAAGGTGCTCTCGCGCACCAAGGACAACCCCGACGCGTACAAGAACCTCGCGCTCGTCTACTTCGACCAGGGCAACTACCGCCTGGCGGAGTTCATCAGCGCCAACGCCAAGAAGCTCGACGAGAAGGACCCGGGCGTGTGGAACAACCTGGGCATGATCTTCCTGCGCAACGACGACCGGCGCGGGGCGCTGGGGTACTTCCAGAAGGCGGTGTCGCTCAAGCCCGACTTCGCGCCGGGTCTGTTCAACCTGGGCGCGATGGCGCTCAGCTACCGCGACTACGACAACGCCGAGAAGTCGTTCGCCAAGGCGACCGAACTCGACCCCACCAGCTACGAAGGCTTCCTCGCCTACGCGTGGGCGCTCGACGGGCAGAAGGGCCGCGACCCCAAGAAGGGCCTGGCGGCGGGGCAGGCGTTCGAGAAGGTGCTGGCGCTGAAGGCCGACCAGTCCGACGCGGTGTGCGGGGCGGGGTGGGCGTACGCCGCCGACAAGACCGGGTTCGACAAGGCGGTGCCGTACCTCCAGAAGTGCAAGGCGCTGGCGAGCACCACCGCGGCCGATCAGCAGCTCATCGACGCCAAGCTCAAGAGCATCGAGACCCTGCAGAAGTCGGGGGCCCAGGCTCCGGCGGCGGGCGCGGCGGCCAAGGACAAGCCCAAGGCGACCGGCACCGGCGGCGCGTCGCTGCTCGACAAGGTCACCGACGACGCGGCCAAGTCCGAAGGGGCGGCCCCGGCGCCGGCTCCGGAAACCCCGGCGGCCCCTGAGAAGGCACCCGAGGGTGCCAAGCCCGCCCCCAAGTAGCGGGTGCGGCGTGACAACCGCGCCGCAAGAAGCCTAGTGTCCGCCGACTTTTGGGAACCCCCGCCCCATGGGCGGTGTCGGTGCATTACCGAGGAGGTACGCATGGTTCGGTACGCATTCGTGGTGTCGATGATCGCTGCTTCGGCCTTCGCTCAGGGCAAGGTGAACGTGATCCAGGAAGCGGACAAGACGGTCGTCCGCAAGAAGACGGTGATCGACTTCACCGACGTCGCGGTCGAAGGCGAGCTCACCAAGCCTGAAGGCACGTATTCGATCTCGAAGAAGAAGACGTCCTTCAAGAGCCTGATCAAGGTGCGCGACAACTTCGTGCCCGAGCTCCAGAAGTCGGTCGACAACCTGTAGTCGTTCACCCGTTCCAGCGGCGCGCGCCGGGCGCACTGGGGTCGGGCTTTCGCAGCGCTCTTTTCTTCAAGCAGTGCCTTCGAGGACCGTCATGGCGAAGAAGACTTCCATCACCCTGCGCATCACCGGCCCCGACGGGCAGGTCCACGAGTCGTCCAGCGAGCTCGAGAGCGTGATCGTCGGCTCCGGCGCGGGCGCCGCGGTGAAGATCTCGGACCCCAAGGTCTCGAACCTCCACTTCATGCTCAAGGTCGAGAAGTCGGGGCAGGTCACCGCCATCGACCTGGGCTCGGAGCACGGCACCCGGTTCAAGGACCAGGTGGTGAAGGACCCCGTCACCCTGCGCTCGGGCGACCTGCTCAACGTCGGCGGCGCGCAGGTGAAGGTGCTCTTCGGCGACGAGGCCACCGCCGAGGCCCCGACGGAGATGGTGAAGATGAACGGCTCGCACGCCGGCCCGCCGCAGGCCGAGGAGCGCAAGAAGGCGCCGCCGCCGATGCCGCCGCGCGCGCTCGCGGGCACGGGCAAGAACTCCGCGGTGCTCTTCAACGACCCGCTGCCGCCCGAGGCCACGCCGGCCGACGACGACAAGGTGCTGCAGGTCGCGCTGCTGTGGGGCGACACCCTGATCAACGTGCAGCACTTCGCCGACGGCGTGCCGGTGTCGATCGGCGAAGGGCCGACCAACCGCTTCAACGTCTTCTCGTCGGGCGTGGGCGCGCAGTTCGTGCTCGCCCAGGGCAAGGGCGCGAGCGCGATCGTCAACGTGCCCCCCGAGGCCGGCCTGGTGGTCAGCCGCGGTGGCAGCACCCACAAGACCCGCGAGCAGCTGAAGGCCGAAGGCAAGCTGCGCGCGTCCGACGGCGGCGTGCGCGCCGACGCGGTGGAGCTCGGGCTGCACGACCGGGTGCAGGTCTCGTTCGAGTCGGTGGCCTTCATCGTGCGCTACGTGCGCCCGAGCGCCGCGGTGAGCGTGAACACGCTCGACGAGGCGGACTTCACCTTCTTCAAGATCGCCTCGGTCTGCCTGATGGCGCTGGCGGCGCTGATCGCGGCCATCATCCTCACCCCGGGCTGGCTCGAGGGTGGGGCGGCCGACGATCTGTTCGCGAACCCCTCGAAGTACGTGAAGATGATCGTGAAGGCCGAGAAGAAGGTCGAGGTGAAGAAGGTCGACCTCTCGGGCATCAAGGAAGGCGCCAAGCCGAAGGACGACGAAGGCAAGTTCGGCAAGAAGGAAGAGAAGAAGAAGGACGCCGACCCCTCGAAGAAGGGCGCCCCGACCGTCGACGTGAACAAGCGCGAGGAAGACCGCAAGAAGATCGCGCAGGCGGGTCTGCTCGGCGCGCTCAACAACGGCGCGGCCTCCAACGTGTTCGGCCCGGGCGGCCTGGGCACCGGCATCAACAACGCGCTCGGCGGCCTCCAGGGCGGCGCGGGCGTGGGTGACGCGCACGGCGTCGGCGGCATGGGCTCGCGCGGCGCGGGCACCGGCGGTGGCGGCACCGGCCTCGGTCTCGGCGGCCTGGGTACCAAGGGTGGCGGCCGTGGCGCGGGTGGCTTCGGTTCCATCGACCTCGGCGGCAAGGGCAAGGACTCGACCCGCATCATCCCCGGCAAGACCACGGTGGTGGGCGGCCTGTCGAAGGACCAGATCAACAAGGTGATCAAGCGCCACCAGAACGAGATCAAGTTCTGCTACGAGCAGGAGCTGCAGAAGACGCCGGACCTTTCCGGCAAGGTGGCGGTGCTCTTCACCATCGACCCTGCGGGCGGCGTGGCCGAGGCCAACGTCTCCGAGTCCACCATGGGCAACAGCACGGCTGAGAACTGCATGCTGGCGCGCATTCGCCGGTGGAAGTTCCCCGAGCCCGAGGGTGGCGGCACGGTGACCGTGACCTACCCGTGGGTGTTCAAGCCTGCGGGCGGCGCCGAGGGTGGCGAAGAGTAGCCCGGCCACTCTGCAGGCCGGTCCGACGGCGGCACCCTCGAGGTCGGAGGGGCCGCCGTTCGTCGTTTTGGGGCTTGGACGGTGGGGGTCGCAGATGTAGGGTGCCGCGCGCTTCAAGGGCCCCTGAAAGGCAGCGAAACGATCGTGCGGAAGCTTCTTGCTCTGGTGGTGCTGGCGGTTTCGATGACGGCCCAGGCGGCGACGCCTCAGGAAGGCGTGCCGCTCAAGGTGCGCACCGGCTTCTTCACCGAGACGGACATCGGCGGGTTTCTGACGCTGGGCGGTGACGACGCGTACTCCAACTTGCAGGCGTACCTGCAGCTCGGCGTCGGGTACCAGTTCAACCTGGGCGACGAGGACAAGCACTACATTCCCGTCGGGCTCCACGTGGGCATCGGCGCCAGCGCGGGCAACTGCTACGCGGGCCGCGTCGGCGGCGGCGGCTCGCAGGGCGCGTGCCCCCAGGCCGACAGCTTCACCGCGACCTTCATCAACGCGTCGGTCGGCTACATGCGGCGCATCATCGAGCGCCTCTACGTGGGCGGCCGGGTGATGGGGGGCTACACGCTGCTCGACCCGGCGCCGGTGGCCAACGTGAAGGGCGGCATCGATCTCGGCGGCGCCATCGGCCTCGAGTACGCGACCAACATGGACCACTTCACCATCGGCGTCGACGTGGTCTACCGCCTCATCATCGGCGCCAACGTGCACTCGCTGCAGTTCTTCCCGCGGGTCAAGTACACGTTCTGAGGTGAGCCGTTGTTGAGGTGAGCACCGGCTCCCGCCGCGCTCACCGGCGAGGCTTCGCCTCGTCGTAGGGTGGTGGTTCGGATCGAACGACCGAACGCTCGCGCAGGAGCCCCCGGCCGTCCCCGGGAGAGACCCCGCCCGGCGTTTGAGTTGCACCGGCGAGCTGGTGCCTGCATGAATCCCAGGTGATGGAAGCGATGCCTGCCGAAGACAGTGCCGTGGTGTGCCCCAACATCGGGCCCAAGGAGCGCCGCCTGCGCAACATCGTGGGGGTGGTGTCCACCGCGGTGACGTTGCTGCTGGTGGGCGCGTTTCTCGAGGCGGGCTTCCCCTGGGCGGCGCGGTTCGCCATCGCGCTGCCGGCATACGTGGCGGCCATGGGCTTCCTCCAGGCGCGGGCCCAGACCTGCGTGGCCTTCGCCAAGCAGAACATTCGAGTGCTGGGTGACTCGCGCCAGGACCGGCTGACGCCCAGCGAGCGCGAAGCCCAGGCGATCAAGGTCCAGGCGCGCAAGGTGTACCAGCAGGCTTTCATCGCCACCGCCGTGGTCACCGGCGTGGTGCTCCTGATTCCGAGTCGCTGAGCTTTCCGGGCGCCTTCGAACCCCATACGGTCCGCAGCCATGGCGATCGACCGCTACGGCCTCGGACGCGTCATCGGTGAACCCGGCGTGCTGCCGCAGCGCGCCCAGCGCGTCGATCCGTCGATGCCGCTGCGCCCGGGCGAGGTGGCGATCGACGTCGAGAGCCTCAACATCGACGCGGCCTCGTTCAAGCAGCTCAAGGAAGCCGCCGGTGGCGACAGCGCCAAGATCGCCGCCGCCGTGCAGGACATCGTGCGCACGCGCGGGAAGATGCAGAACCCGGTCACCGGGTCCGGCGGCATGCTCATCGGCCGCGTGCGGGAGTGCTCCCCCGAGCACCCCGACGCCGCCCGCCTCAAGCCCGGCACCCGGCTGGCCACCCTGGTGAGTCTCACCCTCACGCCGCTGGTGATCGACGAGGTGGTCGCGGTGCACCCGGCGATCGACCGGCTCGACGTGAAGGGGCGCGCGATCCTCTTCGCCAGCGGCATCTACGCCGAGCTCCCGAGCGACTTGCCCGACACGCTCGCGCTCGCCGCCCTCGACGTGTGCGGCGCGCCGGCGCTCGTCGCGCGGTACGTGCGGCCGGGCATGAAGGTACTGGTGCTGGGTGCGGGAAAGAGCGGCGCCCTCTGCCTGGCCCAGGCCCGCAAGGCCCTCGCCGGGCAGGGCTCGCTCCTGGCGCTCGACATCTCGCCCAAGGCGCTCGAGGCGCTGAAGGGCATCGGGCTGTGCGATCACACCATCGCCGCCGATGCCACGCAGGCGGTCGCGGTGCTCGACCGGGTCCGCGAGGCCACCGGCGGCGCGCTGGCCGACCTGGTGGTCAACTGCGCCTCGGTCGCCCAGACCGAGATGGCGAGCATCCTGAGCGTGCGCGACGGTGGCACGGTCATCTTCTTCTCGATGGCCACCAGCTTCACCAGCGCCGCGCTGGGCGCGGAGGGCGTCGGCAAGGACGTCACCATGCTCGTCGGCAACGGCTACGCACCCGGGCACGCGGCGCTCACGCTCGAGCTGCTGCGCGCGGAGCCCAAGCTCCGTCGCCTCTTCGAGGAGCGCTACGTCTAGAGCGTCGTCAGGTACGCGAGCAGGGCGTCGAGGTCGCCCGGGCCGAGGCCGTCGACGTTGCCGTGGGCGGTGCCCCCACAGTCGGTGCGGGTGAAGCGCTCGCGCAGGGTCGTCGCGCAACCATCGTGCATCCAGGGCCCGCGGCCCGCGACGCCGCGGAGCGACGGGACCTGGAAGCTGCCGCCGGTGCCGACGTCGAGCGTCTGGTTGTTGGTGAGGCTCTGGCCCGAATGACACCCGGCGCAGCCCACCTCGGCCTGGTGGAAGAGCACGTCGCCGCGCGCCACCAGCGCGTCGTCGGCCCTGGCGACCCTGGGTTCGGGAATGCGGGCCAGCCACTCGGAGAGGGCCTTCACCGTCGCCGCGTCGGGGTGCTCGCGGCCCATGCGGGTCACGAAGGTGTCGCCCAGCAGCGCGTCGAGGGTGTTGAGCGTGCCCTTCCAGTGGAACGGGGCGGTCGCGGTCACGTCGCCGGCGACCGTCTGGGTGCGCATCGGCGTGGAGAAGAAGGTCCACGCGTGGCCGTCTTCACGGGCCTCGGGGTGGCAGCTGGCGCAGGCGATGGGCACTCCCGAGCTCGAACCCGACGGCGCGGTGTGGAAGAGCAGGGCACCGGGGTCCTTCGGCGTCGCCTCGTTGAGGAGAATGCGGGTCGGCGCCTCACCGCTCCCCGACGGGGGGAGGATCTCCACCCGGTTGGGCTCGCGGCTGTGCACCAGCAGGCGCCCCTGCGGCGTGTAGGCGACCGCGTCGACCAGGGCGTCGTCGCCGCGGAAGGGGAACGGGTTTCGCGCGCCGCAGACGCCCCCCGAGACGCCCGCCACGCTCGACAGCGGGAGCACCGCGACGGCGCCGGTGCCGGCGATGGCCACCGCGACCTGCTCCCCGTCGGGCGAGATGGCCAGGTCGACGGGCAACGCGCCACCGAGCTCGATCGACCCGGCGACCCCGTCCGCGCCGATCACGGTCAGGGCGCTGCGCACCACCGCCGAGCTGCAGGTGTTGCCGTAGTAGGCGGGGCTGGGCGGTGCCGCCGGGAGCTGGATGGCGGCGATCGGCCCTTCGACGTGGCGCTGGTGGGCGATGACCACCCGGCCGCCGGGCGCGGCGACGGCACGCCAGGCGACCTTGGGCACCATGGCGGCCTGCACGCCCTGCGCCGGCGGGAGCCCGACCGTCGGGGGCGCCACGGTCCGGGTGACCGCGCCGTCGGAGCCGAGCGACACCACCTGGGCCGTGCGGAAGGTCACCCCGGTGAGGCCGGCCGGCGTCTCGAGCACGTCGCGCAGCTCGAGGCCGACCTGCTGCACCGCGACCCCGGCGGTGCTCACCCGGGCGAACTCCCCGGAGCTGCAGGCCACCAGCACGTCGCCGTTGCTCGCCAGGCTCAGCCCTCGCGGCTCCGGGCAGACGTCGATGGTGGCGCCGACGGTGCCGCTGGAAGGGGAGACCTTGGCGAGCTGGCCGGTCCCTCGCAGTGCGACCCACACCGCGCCGTGCGCGTCCTCCACCAGGCGGCCCGGAGCGCTGCCCGACGGGAGCTGGACCTTGTTGCGAATGGAGCCTTGCGCCAGGTCCACCACCCAGACGCGATCGAGGTCGGCGTCCGTCACCACCGCGAAGCGCCCCCCGCCAGCCGAGATGAGCGTTCCGCCGGTGACCTCCGCGGTGCGGTGGTGCTCGGCGGCAGACACCGAGTTGCCGCGCGGCGCGGTCCAGCTGCTCTCCAGCGGGCCACAGCCGGCGAGCCAGAAGGCGACGAGGGCGCTGCACACACGTGCCGACATGGGGATTCCCATCGAGCGGTGATTGTGGCGCACTCCCGGCGGAAATGGGACCGGTGGGGGCGCGGTGGTCGCCGCCGCACCGCCCTCCCAGGACGATTCGCGGTATACGCAACCCCGCGATGCCAGGCCCGTTCATCACCGACGAGCAGATTCTCCGCGCCCGTGCCCTCGCTCAGCAGATCACGGCCCCGCTGTTCGCGCACATCGAACAACACACCACCATCTCCGTCGAACGGACCGTGCTGCGCTGGTTCGGCATCGATGGGGTCGGTTCGATGGGCGCTCCGCTCGTCAACCTGATGGCCGACCGGCTCCACGAGAAGGGGCTGCTGCGCCAAGGGGCGGCCTACTGGTATGGCCGCGCGCTGCGCATGGGGGCCCAGAGCCCGCTCGACGCCGTGGAGCGGCTCGCGGCGGCGCCCCTGGAAGCGCTGGGGCCGTTGCCCGCCGCGGAAGAGGCCGCGCTGCGCGACGAGGTGCGCGGCGAGGCCCGCGCGGCAGTGGCAGAGCTGGAGTCCCGGGTGGCGCGCCGGCGTGCGCTGCGCGACGAGCTCGGCTCGGGGAAGACGCCGCACAAGTACGTCATCGTCGCCACCGGGAACATCTTCGACGACGTCGACCAGGCGCGCGCGGCCGCGCAGGCGGGCGCCGACGTGATCGCGGTCATCCGTTCCACCGCGCAGTCGCTGCTCGACTACGTGCCCCACGGCGCCACCACCGAGGGGTACGGCGGCACCTACGCGACGCAGGAGAATTTCCGCATCATGCGGGAGGCGCTCGACGAGGAGTCGAAGCGGCTCAAACGGTACGTGCAGCTGACGAACTACTCGTCGGGCCTGTGCATGGCGGAGATCGCCTTCTGCGCGGCCTGGGAGCGGCTCGACATGCTCCTCAACGACGCGATGTACGGAATCCTCTTCCGCGACATCAACATGCGGCGCACGTTCATCGACCAGTACTTCTCGCGCCGCATCTGCGCGCTGGCCGGCATCGTCATCAACACCGGCGAGGACAACTACATCACCACCGCCGACGCCTACGACGCCGCGCACACGGTGATCGCCAGCCAGTTCATCAACGAGCGCTTCGCGCACGCGGCTGGCCTGAAGGACTGGCAGCTCGGCCTCGGGCACTCGTACGAGATCGACCCGCACCGCCCGGAGACGCTGCTGCTCGAGCTGTCGCAGGCGATGCTGGTGCGCCGCTGCTTCCCCGACGCGCCGCTCAAGTACATGCCGCCGACGAAGCACAAGGAGACCGACATCTTCTTCAGCCACGCGTACGACGTGATGGCCGACCTGGTGGCGGTGTGGACGCGGCAAGGCATCCAGCTGCTCGGCATGATGACCGAGGCGATGCACACCCCGCTGCTGGCCGACCGCTACGTGGCGCTCAAGTCAGCGGACTACCTGCACCGCGCCGCACGCGGCATCGACGAGGAGTTCGTGGTCAGGGAAGACGGGAAGATCGCGAACCGGGCGCGGTTCGTCTTCGACCGGGCGCTCGCGCTGCTGGAAGAGTGCGCCAGCGAAGGCATGGTGGCCGCCATCGGCAAGGGCCGGTTCGGCGACGTGAAGCGTGCGGAGACGGGCGGCAAGGGCCTCGACGGGGTGATCGCCAAGGCGCCCGACTACTTCAACCCGTTCCTCGAGATCCTGGAGGCGAAGCGATGATCGGCGTTCTGCTGGCGATGACCCTGGCGGCCGACCCGCTGGCCACGTCCGAGGTGCAGGGGCTGTCGCTCAAGCTCCCGTCGGCGTGGTCGCGCAGCGACACCGACGATGGCGTGTCACTGGAAGAGAAGAAGGGTGACGCGCAGCTCGAGCTGTCGGTGTTCGCGGTCGACCCCAAGCGCACGCCGCGCAAGTGCATGGCGGAGCTCAAGGAGAAGATCGGCGAAGGCTTCGAGGACATCGAGGTCGGCGGCGAGCCCGCGGCCCGCAAGGTGGTGCTCGACACCCTGGGCGAGCCCGACGCGGGGGCCAAGGTGGCCAAGGTGAGCTCGGTGACCTACGTGGGCTGCAACGGGTCCACCAAGTGGGTGCTCACCCTGAGCTCGCAGCAGTCGCAGTCGGCCCGCTTCGGGGTGCTGATCAAGAAGATCATCAGCTCGCTCAAGTACCCCCACTGAAGGAAACCCGGGTGACTGCTCAACGACAGCTCCTGCGTGCCTATGGCGACCGCCGCGACGACGGCATCATCCAGCTGTCGTTCACGCTGCCCGTGCCCCTGTCCGAGAAGGCGAAGGAGGCGGCGTCCCGCTTCTGCGCGGCGCTGGGGTTGACCGACGTCAAGGTCGCGGCCGCAGAGCGCGCGGCCGACGAGTACACGTTCTTCATCGTCTACGCGCGCGCCAACGTCTCCATCGACTACGCGGCGATCTCGACGCCCGAGCTGGTGATCAAGAAGCTCGGGTTCGACGAGCTCAACGCGCTCATCGAAGAGAAGATCGCGCGGCGGGTGGTGGTGGTCGGCGCCTGCACCGGCACCGACACCCACACCGTGGGCATCGACGCCATCCTCAACATGAAGGGCTTCTCGGGCGACTACGGCCTCGAGCGCTACCCCTGGTTCGACGCCCACAACCTGGGCAGCCAGGTGCCCAACGTCGAGCTGGTGCGCATCGCCAAGGAGAAGAAGGCGGACGCGGTGCTGGTGAGCCAGGTGGTCACCCAGCGCGACGTGCACAAGGACAACTCGCGGCAGTTCATCGAGGAGGCCACCAAGGGCGGGCTCAAGGGGCAGGTGGCGCTGCTGCTGGGCGGCCCGCGGGTCGACCACGCGCTCGCGCTGGAGCTCGGGTTCGACGCCGGCTTCGGGCCGGGGACCAAGCCGTCGGACGTGGCGAACTACGTGGTGCACCGGGTGCTGCAGAAGATCGGCAAGGAAGCCCGTGGCGCCCACTTCGAAGGAGAGCCTTCGTGAAGGTCACCCTGCGGCTGCGCATGGGCAGCCACGACGCGCACTATGGCGGCGGGCTGGTGGACGGGGCGCGCATGCTGGCGCTCTTCGGCGACGTGGCGACCGAGCTCCTCATCCGTCACGACGGCGACGAGGGGTTGTTCCGCGCGTACGACGCGGTGGAGTTCCTCGCCCCGGTCCTGGCGGGCGACTACATCGAGGCCGAAGGCGAGATCGTCGAGGTCGGCAAGACGAGCCGGAAGATGAAGTTCGAGGCGCGCAAGGTGATCCGCGCGGCGCCGGAGATCTCCGCTTCGGCCGCCGAGGTGCTGAACCCGCCGGTGGTGGTGTGCCGGGCGAGCGGCACCTGCGTGACCCCCAAGGACAAGCAGCGGGGTTCGAAGTGAGCGCGGCGCCGCCGATGGTGCTGACCTGCGCCATGGTGGGCGCCGAGGTGACGCGCGAGCAGACGCCGTACCTGCCCATCACCGCGCAGGAGATCGGCGAGGACGCCGCCAAGTGCCGCGAAGCCGGTGCGGCGATGGTGCACCTCCACGTGCGGACCGCCGACGGCAAGCCGAGCCAGGACGCCGAGCTCTTCCGGGCGGCGATCCGCGAGGTGCGCAAGCGGTGCGACGTGTTGATCCAGGTGTCGACCGGCGGCGCGGTGGGCATGGGCGTCGACGAGCGCTGCGGCGGTCTGACGCTCACCGGCGCCGACCGCCCGGACATGGCGTCGCTCACCACGGGGACGGTGAACTTCGGCCCCGACGTGTTCTGGAACCCGCGGCCGCTGGTGCGCGACATCGCGGCGCGCATCAAGGCGCTCGGAATTCGCCCGGAGATCGAGTGCTTCGACGCCGGCATGGTCGACGAGGCGCTGGCGCTCCAGAAGGAAGGGTTCATCGAGCTGCCGGGGCACTTCGACTTCGTGCTCGGCGTGGGCGGGGCGCTGCAGGCCCGGCCCGAGGCGCTCGACTTCCTGCGTGCGTACATTCCCGCGGGGTCGACCTGGAGCTGCGCCGCGATGGGGCGTCACCAGCTGCCGTTCGTCGAGCTGTGCGCCGAGCGCGGAGGCAACTCGCGCGTAGGCATGGAAGACAACATCTTCCTGTCGAAGGGCGTGCTGGCGAAGGGCAACCACGAGCTGGTCGCCGAGGCCGCCAAGCGCGCCCGCGCCAAGGGGCGCACGCTGGCCTCGCCGCAGGAAGCCCGCGAGCTGCTGCGGCTGGGGTGACCCTTCGGGGGTGATCGTCTACCGTCGCCGGCGCCATGGCGATCGGCTCGAGCTTCACGGTGGACGACTTCACGGCCTGGGTGGACGAAGCCTCGATCCAGATCAAGGCGGTCACCGGAAATCCCGGCGACCCGGTCGATCTCGGCACCGATCAGGTCCGCGAGATCGTCATCGGGCTGATGCGGCTGCTCCACGAGGCCGATGGCCCGGAAGGGCTCGGCGAGGTGGCGGCCGAGCTGACCCGGCTGCTCGGCGGCGTCAGACCGGGCTGATCTCGCGGCGGCGGAAGGGGCGCTCGACGCGCTTGTTCCGGGTGCGCTTGAGCGCGCGGGCGAGCAGGCGGCGGGTGTCACGAGGGTCGATGACGTCGTCGATCATGCCCAGCGCGGCCGTGCGGTAGATCGAGATGTGCTGCCGCAGCGAGTCGGCGAGCTCCTTCTTCATCGCCTCGGCGGCCTCCGGGCTCTCGGCCCCTTGCAGCAGCTTGCGCGCCGCGATGGCCACCATGCCTTCGGGCCCCATGACGCCGATCTCCGCCGCCGGCCAGGCGACCAGGAGGTCGGGCTCGTAGGCGCGACCGTTCATCACGTAGTACCCGGCGCCGTAGCCCTTGCGGATCACCACGGTGAACTTGGGCACCGTCGCGCTGCTCACCGCGTAGAGCATCTTGGCGCCGTGGCGAATGATGCCCGCCTGCTCGACCTTGGTGCCGACCATGAAGCCCGGCACGTCCTGCAGGAAGAGCAGGGGGATGTTGAAGGCGTCGCAGAGGTTCACGAAGCGCGCGGCCTTGTCGCTCGAGTTCACGTCGAGCACGCCGCCGTAGAACATCGAGTTGTTGGCGACGATTCCGATCGGGTACCCGTCGATGCGCGCCAGGCCGGTGATCAGGTTGCGCGCCCAGCGCGGTTTCATGGGGAAGAACTTCCGGTCGTCGACCAGCCCGAGGATGACCTTGTGCATGTCGAAGGCCTGACGCGGGCTCTCCGGCACTACCTTGAGCAGGTCCTCGTCGCGGCGATCGAACGGGTCGCTCGACGGAATGCGGGGCGGCAGCTCGCCGGCGTGCGACGGGAAGAACGAGAGGTACTCGCGGATCGCCGCGATGCAGGTGGGGTCGTCGGCGTATTCCTGGTCGGCCACGCCCGACAGCTCGTTGTGGACCTTCGAGCCGCCGAGGTCTTCCTCGCTGACCTTCTCGCCCACCACCGACTCGACCAGGTACGGGCCGCCGATGGCGATGGAACTGGTGCCCTTCACCATGGGCACGAAGTCCGCCAGGCCGGGGATGTAGGCGGTGCCCGCCGCGCCCGGGCCGACCATCGCCGCGACCTGCGGGACCACGCCCGAGAGCACCACCTGCTCGCGGAAGAGGTAGCCGGTGTCCGCGAAGCCGGCGATGCGGCGCGGGTCGACCCCGGCCGACGCCTCGAGCCGCGCGCCCGCGGAGTCGATCAGCCACACCATGGGGATGCGGTGCTTCAGCGCCAGGTCGCGCATGCGCGTCACCTTGCGCTCGCCGACCTCGCCGATGGACCCGCCGAAGACGGTGAAGTCGTAGATCGCCGTGGCGACCGGCCGGCCGTGGATCTCGCCGATGCCGGTGATCACCCCGTCGGCCGGAGAAGGCTTGGACGCGTCCTCTTCTTCCGGGAGGTCGCCGTTGTTCGCCGCCAGGGCGCCGAGCTCCTCGAAGGTGCCCGGGTCGAAGAGCGCCTGCACGCGTGCGCGCGCGTCGAGCTTGTTGCGCCCTCGCTGGCGGGCGACCCGCTCCGCGCCGCCCATCTCGAGCGACTTGGCCTTGCGACGGGACAGCTCCTCGACGCGTTCGGTCATCTTCATGGCGAGATTGACTCCTGAATCAATCGAAGGGCGGTTGCTTAGCACGGCGAGCGGCCTGCCAAGCGGTATGGTCGCGCCCGTGCGGACGTGGGTGATGCTGGCGGTGGTGCTCGCGGGGTGTGCCGGGGTCGACGAGACGGTCGCGCCCGAGCGCCTGGCGACCCTCCAGGGCGCGCTCCAGGTCCCCGCAGGGGCCGGTGGCAACGCCTGGGTGTTCCTCTACGGCCCGGGCGAGGGCTTCCCGTCGACCCCGGTCGCGCCCCGGTACGTCACCGCGGTGAGCGCGCAGCGCGTCGCCCAAGGCGAGCCCCGGTACCTCTTCCTGCCCGTGCAGCCGAATCCGTTTCGCCTCTTCGGCATCCTCGATGGCGACGGGAACTTCGATCCGCAGATCGACGTGCTCGCCCAGCCGGGCGCCGCCGACTGGGTGTCCGCGGGCCAGGCGGTGAACCTCCAGCCCGGCAAGCTGACCGAGGCGCCGCTCGAGGTGGCCAGCCGCATCCGCAGCGAGCCGCCGGCGTTCCACGTCGACACCCAGGAGACGCAGCTGGTGCTCGACGGCGACCCGCGCGCGCCGGCCAGCTTCGTGGTGGTGAGCGACGACGCCGGCGGGAAGCTGAACCTGGCCCAGGGTGGGTTCCGCATCGGCCTGGCAGACCCCGATGGCGACGGGCGGCCGCAGGACAACGACGGCGACGGCGCGCCGGACCTCACGCTGACCTTCGTGCTGAGGCTCAAGCCGCTCCCGGGGCAGCTGGCGCCCGACGCGCAGGTGGTGGTGCCGCTGGCCTTCGATCCCACCGCGTTCCTCCAGGAACTCGGGGGCCGGGTCGGGCTCTCGGTGCGCACCGACCGGCTGCAGCTCACCGTGGTGCCGGTGGCGCAGGAGCTCACCCCGGGCAAGCAGGGCAAGACGGTGCGCACCGCGCTGACGGCCATTCCGCGCGGCGACTACGAGCTCGTGGTGCTCGCCGACGGTGGCCAGTTCTGGCGGGTTCCCAACGCGCTGAGCGACTCGCTGCCCTCGCAGGGCACCCGGTTCCGCTTCGACCGGGTGCGCTGAGGCCTTTCCTCACATCTGCTGGGGAGCGCCGATGCCGAGGATGCCGAGCCCGGCGCGCAGCGCGATCGCCGACGCGTTGGTGAGCGCGAGGCGGGCCGCCTGCAGCGCCGGCTGACCTTCGACCAGCACCCGGTGCTCGCGCTGCTGGTTGCCCAGCGTGTACCAGCGGCTGAAGGCGGCCGCGATCTCGAGCAGGTGCCGGGCGACGAGCGACGGCTCGTTCTGGGCCAGCGCGTCCTGGAAGACGACGGGCAGAGTGGCGATCTGGCGCAGCAGGGCGCGCTCCTCGGGCAACACGAGGAGCGAGGCGTCGTAGGACGCGGGGACGCCGCCGCCGCGCTGGAGCACGGTGCAGGCGCGCGCGTGCGCGTACTGGAGGTACGGGCCGGTGTGGCCTTCGAAGTCCAGCACCTGGTCCCAGTCGAACTCGTAGTCGGTGGTGCGGCGGTTCTTGAGGTCGCCGAAGACGATGGCGCCCAGGCCGATCTCCTCGGCGAGCTTCGCGGGATCGTCGGTCTCGATGCGGCCCGCGGCGATGTTGTCCTTCACCTTGGTGAGCGCGCGGCTGTGCGCTTCGTCGAGCACCTCGGACAGCAGCTTCAGGTTGCCCTTGCGGGTGCTCATGCCCTTCACCCGGCCGAAGTTGACGTGCACCAGGCGATCGGCCCAGGGCAGGCCCATCTTCGCCAGCACGCCGAAGAACTGGCGGAAGTGGAGCGACTGGTCGGTGGCCACCACGTAGAGCGAGCGGTCGAACTTGAAGCGCTCCTGGCGGTCGATGGCCGCCGCGAGGTCGCGCGTCGCGTAGAGCGTCGAGCCGTCGTTCTTCTTGAGCAGCACCGGCGGCTCGTTCTCGGCGTACGGCAGATCGACGATCAGCGCGCCCTCGCTCACCTTGGTGCCGACGGTGGCGGTCACCCGGTCGATGACCGCGTCCATCTTGCCCTGGTAGCGGCTCTCGCCTTCGTAGTGCTCGAACTCGATGCCCAGCCGCGCGTAGATGAGCTTGAAGTCCGACAGCGACGTCTCGCGGAACTGCTGCCAGAGCTTCATCGCCTCGGGCTCGTTCGCTTCCATGCGGCGGAAGAACTCGCGGGCGCGCTCGTCGAACGCGGGCTCCTTCTCGGCGCGCTCGTTGGCCTTCACGTACACGTCGACGAGGTGCGCGACGTCGTTGATGCGCTTGGGGTCGCCCCATTCCTGGAAGCCGACCGCGACCAGGCCGAACTGCTTGCCCCAGTCGCCGAGGTAGTTGATGCCTTCGACCTTCCACCCCTGCGAGCGGTAGAGGTTGGCGATCGAGTGGCCGATCACCGTGGAACGGATGTGGTGGAAGGCGATCGGCTTGGCGATGTTCGGTGACGAGTAGTCGATGGTCACCGTCTTGCCGGTGCCGCTGGTGCCGTGGCCGTAGCGCTCCTGCTGCGCGTACGCCTGGTCGATCACCTCGCGCGAGAAGGGCATCGCCGCGATGCGCGCGTTCACGTACGGGCCCGCGGGGGCGATCTCCAGGCCCTCGAGGCTGAGCGACTTCGCGAGCTCGACGGCCACCTCGGGCGGCTTCTTGCCCTTGGCCTTCGCGGCCACGAAGGTGCCGAAGCTGAAGTCGCCGTGCTGCGGGTCGGCCGGCTTCACCAGCTTCTCGATCTCGGCGCCGGGGAGATCGAGCGCACGGGACAGACCTTCGACGAAGCGAGCGCGGTAGGAGGCGAGGATGCTCATGGTGTGCCGGCGCGCATAGCACGCACCGGCTCAGCAGGGGCTGGCGCAGCGCTGCGAGCGGTCCTGCTGCACGGCGCAGCGGCCCGAGAGGCACTCGCCGTCGGAGCTGCACTCCGAGCCCAGCACCTTGCTGGGCGGCCGGCAGGTCTGGGTGCTGACCTCGTCGCAGGCGCCGCTGGCGCAGGGCAGGGTCACCTTGCGCTGCGCGTCGACCTCGAACACGCAGCGCTCGCCCAGGCCCGCGGGGCCGGTGCAGGTGCCGGTGTCGCCGCTCCCGTTGGGCTTGCAGTACACCTCGGCGCCCACGCACGAGGCCGCCGACGGCGTGCAGGCTTCCCCGAGCTTGGGCAGCGGCCGGCACTTCTTCTCGTCGAGCGCGCACCCCTGGCCCGCCTTGCACTGGTCGCCCACGAAGCGCTGGTACGCGGTCGCCGAGCAGAAGGTGTCGGGGTCGGCCGGCGCGCGGCAGAAGCCGGTGCCAGGCGACTGCATCGGGTACAGCTCGTAGTCGAGGTCGGCGCACACCAGGCCGGGAGCGCACGACCAGTGGAAGGCGCACTTGCCGTTGAGCGGCGAGGGGGCGACGCAGGTGCCGCGCGCGTCGGCGACGAAGGGGGCCACGTCGCAGGCGAGGCCCGGCTCGCACGTCGACAGCCGCTCGGGGTCGAAGAGGCAGCTCTCGCCGAGCCGCGCCCGGGGCCGGCAGTGGGCGTCGGTGCACACCAGGTCGGCCTGGCAGGCGGCGCTGGAGGCGCAGGGCTCGTCGAGCCCGCGCGGCGCGTGGCAGCGGTCGTCGCTCGTCCCCGAGGTGCCCTGGTCGTCGCAGATGAGCCCCGGGGCGCAGCCGAAGCCGCAGGGCTCGCCCTCCTTGGGCCAGCTCGAGCAGGTGCCCTTGCAGACGCCGCCCGGCTTGATGCAGGTCGTCCCGGCGGTGCACTCCTCGCCGAGTTCGCACAGCTCGCCGCTCGCCACTGCCCCGGCGATCAGCCCGGTGTGCACGTCGCAGTCGGAGAACGGCACCGCGACCGCCAGCGGGTACCCGGGGGGAAACGACGGCGGGCAGCTGCTGGTGCGCATGCGCTGCTCGCACACCGAGAGCCGCGCCGCATCGACGTGGACGCGCCGACCGTCGAACGCGCTCTGCATCGGCCCGGTCTGGGTGAAGCAGCGGGCCTGCTCGGCGGTGAAGCACTCGTCGCCGCTGGTCCGCTGGTAGGCGGCGTAGCAGCGGGACAGCACGTCGCAGCGGGCGTGCGCGAGCCGCTCGCACAGCTCCACCGGGCTCACTTCCACCGCGGCGTCGGCGCCCGCGTCGGCCGTCGAGGCCGCCTTCGGGCAGGCCGCCAGCAACAGGGCGGCGGCGAGGGTCGCGCGGCGCATCGTCAGCCGCGCTTCTTGATCGCGCCTGCCTTGTCGAGGAACCACGGGTCGCTCAGCCGCGCTTCGACCTTCTCGCGGTAGCCCTGCACGGTGAAGGCGGACTCGACCACCGCGGCGATGGCGGCGGTCTGCACGCGCTTCGCGGTGTCGTCTCCGGTCAGCAGCTTGAGGATCGGCTCGCGGGCCGCCTCGAGCTTGAGCGCCCCCAGCGCACGCAGGGTGGCGATCTTCACGTCGTCGGAGTCGTCCTCGAGGAACGGCACCAGCAAGGGCCCCAGGCGCGGGTCGCTCTTGCCTTCGACCGACTGCACCACGACCGACTTCTTCTCGGGGTCACGGGTGTAGGTGGTGCCCAGCTTGGCGAGCAGCTCGCAGGTGATGTCCAGGCGCTGCTCCGCCGGCACCAACGCGTCGAGGATCTTGATCGCCCAGGACGTGGCCTGCTCGGAGCGGAAGAGGAACTCCTTCACCGGGGGAATGGCCTCGTCGCCCATGCCGACGATCGCCTCGAAGACGTCGTCCTTCTCCTGGGCGTCGGTGGTCTGCGGCTCGACGTTGAAGGTGAAGCGCTGCAGGAGCACCGTGACCGCCTCGGGCGACTTCAGCTGCGCGAGCTGGTCGAGCGCCTTCTGCCGCGTCAGCGGGTCCCCGTACTTCTGGGTCGCCTTGGCCTTGAGCTTGGCGGCCTTGTCGGCCGGCGTCCCACCGCCGAAGAAGTCGAAGAGCCCCACGTGATGTCCTTCTGGAAGTGGAAGACCGCGGGCGCGGTGTCTACCAGCTTTCGAACGGCAGGGAATGCTCGCTACAGCGTGAGCCCGGAACGCACGTCGCCCGCGTAGCCGGAATCGAGCGCCTTGGCGGCAGCACGCAGTGCCTCGGAGGCCCCTTCGGGCACCTTCACCTGGACCACCAGGTAGAGGTCTCCGGCGGCTCCTCCGCGCAGCGCCGGTACGCCCTGGCCACGCAGCCGCAGCTTGGTGCCGGACTGAGAGCCGGGCTTCAGGGTGACCGTCCCGCCGCCACCGAAGGTGGGCACGCGGATCTGTGCGCCCTCGAGCGCCTCGCGCACCGTCACCGGGAGGTCGAGGTAGAGGTCAGCGCCCTCGCGCCGCACCAGCGGGTGGGGGAGCACCTCGATCTCCAGCAGCAGATCGCCGCTTGCTCCGCCGCGAGGGCCTTTCTGGCCCTGGCCCGCCGCCCGGACCTGCGTGCCGGTGTCGACGCCGGCAGGAATCTTCACCGTCACCCGGCGACCGTCGACCTCGAGGTTCCGTTCGGTGCCGGTGATCGCTTCCTTGAGCGAGACCTGCACCGTGGCCTGGAGGTCGCTGCCGCGCCGCGGGCCACGGGCGCGCTGCTGGCCGAACATCTGGCCGAGCAGGTCCTCGAGGTCCACGCCCTGGGCGTCGAAGTCGAAGCCTCCCATGCCCGGCATGCCGCCCATGCCCGGGGAGCCGGCGCTCTTCCACTGTCGGTACGCCTGGGCCTTCTTCTCGTCGAAGCCGAGCTTCTCCGCCTCCGGCCCGAGCTCGTCGTAGAGCTTGCGCTTCTTGGGGTCGGAGAGGACCTCGAAGGCCGCCGTCACCTGCTTGAACTTCTCCTCGGCCGACTTGTTCCCCGGGTTCAGGTCGGGGTGGAACTTCTTGGCGGCCTGACGGTACGCCTTCTTCACCTCGTCATCTGAGGCTTGGCGCGAGACGCCCAGTCGCTGGTAGTAGTCATCGACCATGGTTCGCACCCAAGCTAACCAGGCCCGCCCGTTACGCCAGTGGCGGCCGGTTTTCTTGTGGCTCTGCCTGGTTGCGGGGGCCTCCGGGGCGGCGCCGCGCCTGCTCGACGAGGCGGTGGCCATCGTCAACGGGCGGGTGGTGACCCGCAGCGAGCTCGACTTCGAGGCCCGGGTGCTCCTGGTTCGCTCCGGGGGCGTGGCGGCGGCCGACGCGGAGCTCGACGACGCGCTCCTGGCCAAGGTGCTCGACGCGGTCATCGGCGAGCGGCTCGAGCTGGCCGAGGCCGAGAAGCTCAAGGCCTGGCGGGTCGACCCTGAAGACGTGCAGTCCGCCCTGGAAGCCTTCAAGAGCCGCTTCGTGACCCGGGCCCAGTTCGACGCCTTCCTGGAGCGGCACGAGGCGACCGCCGGCGAGCTCGGGGCGCTGCTCGAGCGCTCCCTGCGGGTGCAGCGGGCCTTCGACGGCAAGCTGCGGCTGCGCTCGCAGGTGACGGAGGCCGAGGCCCTGGCAACCCAGGCGGGCCGCCCGGACCTCGAAGGCCTGGCCCTGGAGCCCCTGCGCGCCAAGCTCGCCCAGGAGCGGTACGTGACCCTGGTGGAGCAGGAGCTCAAGGGCCTGCGCAAGCCGGGGGTGGTGCGGCTCCTGGGGCCGTTCGCCCGCCGCAGCGACGGAGGCTCCCGGTGAGGCAGCTGGCGAGCGCGATTCACATCCGTCCGATGACCCACCACGACCTCCCCAAGGTCATGGACATCCAGCGGGTGGCGTTCACCAACCCGTGGTCGTTCGACATGGTGCAGAAGGAGCTCACCCAGGAATGGTCGACCGTGCTCCTGGTGGAAGAAGACGGCCCGGGCGGCGTCGAGGTGCGCGGCTTCTCGATCTTCTGGCTGGTGACCGACGAGATGCACCTGCTCAACGTGGCCATCGACCACGCCCACCGCCGGCGCGGGCTCGGGCGGCTGGTGATCGAGGCGTCGCTCGAGAAGGCGCGGGCCCACAAGTGCCGCATCGCCACGCTCGAGGTGCGCCGGAGCAACGACGCGGCGATCGCCCTCTACGGCTCGCTCGGGTTTCGCGCCGTGGGCATGCGCCCGGCGTACTACACGGACAACCGCGAGGACGCGGTGGTCATGATCAAGGACTTCTGAGCGTGAACCAGCGAACCGCAGGGTGGTGGGTGGTGGCGCTGTCGCTCGCGCTCGCCTGTGGCCCCAAGACGCTCAAGCAGCGCATGGCGCAGAGCGAGTCGATCGCCAACGAGGTCGACGAGATCTTGTCCAAGGCCGAGACCAAGATGCGCGAGCTCGAGCCGAAGGACGCCGACGAGCTGCTCGAGGACGCCCGCCAGGAGCTCGGCAAGCCGAACGCCGAGCTGTACCCCGAGTGGCAGATGCTCGCCGACCGCCTCAAGCGCGACCAGGCCGCGATCCCCGCGGTGCAGGAGGCCCGCCGCAAGCGCGACCTCGAGGAGAAGGCCAAGCGCCGCGAGGACGATCTCAAGGGTGACGTGGCGGACTGCCAGCAGGCCTTCGAGGCGCTCGCCGGTCCCAAGGCGACCAGCGACGACCTCGAGCGGTACCAGAAGCGCGCCAAGAGCCTGCAGTCGGGGCTCGACGAGCAGCCGGAGCTCGAGAAGGAAGTCCCCGCCTGGGCCGAGAAGGTGAAGGGCTACCGCGCCATGCTGGCGGGGCAGGCCGGGAAGCTGCCGGCGATCGCCGTGCGGGTCGAGTTCGCCGAAGGCCCGGTCGCCAGGGAAGCCCAGGCACGGGAAGCCCTGGACGAGGTGAAGGCGACCAAGGACCCGGCCAAGAAGGCCTCCAAGCAGGAAGACGTGGTGAAGGGGTACCAGGGCTGCGTCAGCGAAGGGAAGGTCGTGCTCGGCCGTCACCCGGGCGCCACGCTCAACCCGATCCAGGTCGGCGGGCGCTCGGTCATCCCCTCGGCCTTCGTCAACGACTGCGAGCGGGCGCTCACCGCGGCCAAGGCGACGCTGAAGAAGCTGGCCAAGGCGGCGACGCCCCCCAAGAAGGGCAAGAAGTGACGGTCGGGGGGCGGGCCGTGTGGAGCCCCCATTGACAGGCCGTGTCGGACTCTGTACGAGGGCCACCCTTTTCAGTCCGAAGACTCGAGAACCCAGAAACACTCATGCCGACGATCAACCAGCTGATCCGCAAGGGCCGCGAAGAAGTTCGTTACAAGGGCAAGAGCCCCGCGCTCAAGGAATCTCCCCAGAAGCGCGGCGTCTGCACCCGCGTGTACACGACCACTCCGAAGAAGCCGAACTCGGCCCTTCGCAAGGTGGCCCGCGTTCGTCTGACCAACGGCATCGAGGTCACGTCCTACATTCCGGGCGTCGGTCACAACCTCCAGGAGCACTCGGTGGTGATGATCCGCGGCGGCCGTGTGAAGGACCTCCCGGGCGTTCGGTACCACATCATCCGCGGCACGCTCGACTCCGTCGGCGTGCAGGGCCGCAAGCAGAGCCGTTCGAAGTACGGCGCCAAGCGGCCGAGCTAACCCACACTTTCTAGAAGGAACGTTTCAATGCCCCGTCGCCGCGTAGTCGCCAAGCGCCGCATTCTCCCCGACCCGAAGTTCCAGGATCGGCTCGTCACCAAGTTCGTCAACGACCTGATGCGCAAGGGCAAGAAGTCCGTTGCCGAGGCCATCTGCTACGGCGCGCTGGCGCTGGTCGAGGAGCGGGCGAAGGAAGACCCCCTCAAGACGTTCAAGAAGGCGCTCGACAACGTCAAGCCGGTGCTCGAGGTGAAGAGCCGCCGCGTCGGTGGCGCGACCTACCAGGTGCCCGTCGAGGTCCGTCAGGACCGTCGCGTGGCGCTCGGCATGCGCTGGATCATCGACTACTCCAAGGCGCGCGGTGAGAAGACCATGCGCGAGAAGCTGGCTGGCGAGATCATGGACGCCGCCAACAACCGCGGCAACGCGGTGAAGAAGCGCGAAGACACGCACAAGATGGCCGAGGCCAACAAGGCGTTCTCGCACTACCGCTGGTAATTTCAGCACTTGGCAGTCGCCTTCAGGCCGGGTACGCGTCGAGCGTCCCGGCCTGAACTTTTTTCGACTCCCGGCACCCGACCATGGCGCGCGAACACCCACTCGAGCGGTACCGCAACATCGGGATCATGGCCCACATCGATGCGGGCAAGACCACGACCACCGAGCGGATCCTCTTCTACACCGGCGCCATCCACAAGATGGGCGAGGTGCACGAAGGCAACACCACCACCGACTGGATGGTGCAGGAGCGCGAGCGCGGCATCACCATCACCTCGGCGGCGATCACCGCGTTCTGGACCCGCGGCGGCCAGAAGTTCCGCATCAACCTGATCGACACCCCGGGCCACGTGGACTTCACCATCGAGGTCGAGCGCAGCCTGCGCGTGCTCGACGGCGCGGTGGCGGTGTTCGACGGCGTCAACGGCGTGGAGCCACAGAGCGAGACGGTGTGGCGCCAGGCCGACAAGTACGGCGTGCCGCGCATCTGCTTCGTCAACAAGATGGACCGCGTCGGCGCCGACTTCGCGATGTCGGTGGAGACGCTGCGCGAAAAGCTCGGCGCGAACCCGCTGGTGATGCAGCTGCCGCTGGGCACCGAGGACAAGCACCAGGGCGTCATCGACCTGGTGACGATGGAGGCGGTGGTCTTCAACGAAGGCGAGAAGGGTGCTTCCTTCGAGAAGGGCCCGATTCCCGCGGAGCACGCCGAGGCCGCCAAGGCCGCTCGCTCCAAGCTGCTCGAGCAGGTCGCGGAGCTCGACGACGCGCTGATGGCCCGCTACCTCGAGAACGAAGGGCAGGACATCACCGAGGCCGAGATCCGCAAGGCGGTGCGCGCCGGCTGTCTCGCGCTCAAGGTGTTCCCGGTGTTCTGCGGCTCGGCGTATCGCCACAAGGGCGTGCAGCCGCTGCTCGACGCGATCGTCGATTACCTGCCGTCGCCCACCGACATTCCCCCCGTGAAGGGGCACGACGAGAAGGGCAAGGTCCTCGAGCGCCCGGCGAAGGACGACGCGCCGTTTTCCGCGCTGGCGTTCAAGATCATGAGCGACCAGTTCGTGGACACGCTCACCTTCATCCGCGTGTACTCGGGCCGGCTCGAGGCGGGCACCTCGGTGTTCAACGCCATCAAGGGCAAGCGGGCGCGCGTCGGTCGCCTGGTGCAGATGCGCGCCAACAAGACCGAGGATCTGCAGGAATGCCTGGCGGGCGACATCTGCGCCATCGTCGGCCTGAAGAACGTGGTCACCGGCGAGACGCTCTGCGACGCCGACGCGCCGATCATCCTGGAGTCGATGGAGTTCCCCGACCCGGTGATCGACCTCGCGCTCGAGCCCAAGAGCCAGGCCGACCAGGAGAAGCTCAAGGTGGCGCTGGAGAAGCTCGCCATCGAAGACCCGAGCTTCCGGGTGAAGGTCGACGCCGAGACCGGCCAGACCATCATCTCCGGCATGGGCGAGCTCGCGCTCGACATCAAGGTCGACCGCCTGCTGCGTGAGTTCAAGGTGGAAGCGCGCGTCGGCAAGCCGCAGGTGAGCTACCGCGAGACCATCACCGGCCAGGCGACCAAGGAAGAGATCGTCCAGCGGCAGCTCGCCGGCAAGGACGTCTACGCCCGTGTGCTCCTGGCGGTGGAGCCGAACGCACAGGGCAAGGGGCTCGCCTTCAAGAGCGCGCTCTCGCCCGAGCAGCTGCCCAAGGTGTTCTCCACGGCCATCGAGAAGGGCATCGCCGACTCGATGAGCTCGGGCGTGGTCGCCGGCTACCCGACCATCGACGTCACCGTCACGCTCAAGGACGCCACCGCGCACGAGTCGCAGTCCACCGAGCCCGCATTCCAGATGGCGGCGGCCCAGGCCTTCAAGAACGCGCTCCAGGCGGCAGGGCCGGTGCTGCTCGAGCCGGTGATGAAGACCGAGGTGGAGACGCCCGAGGAGTTCATGGGCGACGTCATCGGCGACCTGAACGCCCGGCGCGGGAAGATCAACGCCATGACGCCCAAGGGCAAGACGCAGATCATCTCCTGCGAAGCGCCCCTGTCGGCGATGTTCGGGTACGCCACCGACCTGCGTTCGAAGACGCAAGGGCGCGCCACCTACACCATGCAATTCAGCCACTTCGCGCAGATCACCGGCCCCGCGGCCGAGGAAACGCTGAAGCGGCTGCGCGGGTACTGACCCGGCTCCGAGCCGGCGTGCGACGGTTTCCGGCGGCCCTCGTCCCATCGGGCGGCCATGAACGTCCCGCCCTCTGCTCGGTCTCCCAGGCCCTTCCTCGCGCTGGTGCTGCTCTCGCTGACCGCGTGCGACGAGCGGCTCCTCGGTGGGCCCGGTGACGCGGGCTCCGACGACGGGTGTGCTGCGCTGACCGAGGCGGCCGTGCGGTACGAGCACCCGGTCAGCGGCGACAGCGTGTACGCGGTCACCAGCGACGAGGTCTCCGCTGCGGCGGCGCTGGGCTTCACGGTGCGGCGCGGGGTGGCGTTTCGTGGCGCCGCCGAGCGCGCTCCTGGCACCGAGCTCGTCACCCGCCTGTACAACGACGGGAATCACGATCACGTCTTCACCACCGACGCGGCGCTCATCGCTCGCCTCGAAGGGGAAGGGTACCTGCGACAGCCGATGAGCCCGGTCTTCGTCGCCGCGGCGACGGGCGCGTGCCTGGTGCCGGTGTGGAGCCTCTTCGACACCGCGAACCTGAAGCACCGCCTCACCACCTCCGAGGCCGAGCGCGACGCGCTGCTCGCGGTGGAATGGGAGGACGAAGGGGTCGCGTTCTACGCGCGCGCCGGCGATGGCTACACGCCGCCGGTCACCGGGCCCCAGGTCGACGGTGGAAAGTCCGATGCGGGCGCCCCCGACGCTGGGGAGTTCGATGCGGGCGAGCTCGACGCAGGGTCGGCGGACGCTGGCCACGCCGACGCCGGTGGGGCGGACTCGGGTGTCGCCGACGCGGGCCACGCGGATGCCGGAGCGCGGGACGCAGGCCCGGGCGACGCGGGCCACCCGGTGCCCGATGCGGGCCAGGTGGACGCCGGGCCGCCGATGCCCGATGCGGGAATCGACACCCGCTTCACGCTGGTGGTGATGCCCGACACGCAACGCGAGGTGAACTCGGCGGCCAAGGCGCCCCGCTTCGCCAACCGCATGGAGTGGGTGAAGGCCCAGCGCGCGGCGCTCGACATTCGCTACGTCGTCCAGGTGGGCGACCTGGAGGACTGGGACACCGCCGACCACATCATGTACGAGCGCACCAGCGCGGGGCTGGCGATCCTCGACGACGCGGGCGTGCCGTACGCGCTGGTCCCCGGGAACCACGACACCAACGCGGTGGGCATCGGCGGGAGCGCGTGCACGCCCACGGGCACGCCGAGCTGCCCGACGGTGCCGCAGGCGCTCCGCATCACCGACACCTTCAACCACTACTACCCGGTCTCCCGGTTCCCCAACCTCGGCGGCACCTACGAGACGGGGAAGATCGACAACGCCTTCCACACCTTCAGCGCCGGCGGGGTGAACTGGCTCATCCTCGCGCTCGAGCTCTGGCCGCGAACGGCGGTCGTCACCTGGGCGAAGTCGGTGGTCGCGAGCCACCCGCACCACAACGTGATCGTCATCACCCACTCGCACCTCAACAGCGCAGGCGGCATCGAGCAGACCAACGGCGGCTACGGCGCCAACAGCCCGCAGTACGTGTTCGACAACCTGCTCAAGGTGTACCCGAACGTGCTGATGGTGCTGTCGGGCCACGTCGGCACCCACGGCTACCGCACGGACACCGGCGCTGCGGGCAACACGATCTACAGCTTTCTCCAGTGCTACCACGACGAGGTCACCAACCCGTCGCGCCTGCTGGAGATCGACACCGCGCAGGGCACCATCGGCAGCAAGGTGTTCGCGCCCTTCGACGGCACCACCAAGAGCGACGGTTCCTCGTTCACCGTCACCGGCGTGAAGTTCGTTCACTGATCGGGCTGCGTGCCCGGAGAACGCCCAGGGACGACGCCGCCGGGGTCGCCCGCAGGGAGCGGGCTCGCCACCAGGGGCGCGTGGGGCAGCGTGATCCCGTCCTGCAGCAACAGCTCTTCGTAGATCGGTCGGGCGCGCAGGCGGCGGGCCACGACGTACGACGTCATGTTCGCCAGCATCAGGGGCAGCACCAGTCCGTAGCCTCCGGTCATCTCGAAGATGATGAGTACCGAGGTGATGGGGGCTCGGATCACTCCGGCGAACACGGCGCCCATGCCGACGAGGGCGAAGGCACCCCGCTGCAGGTCCTCGTGGTCGAAGACGAGGACGTCGAGGTATCCGAACGCGCCGCCTAGCATCGCGCCGATGAAGAGCGATGGGGCGAAGATGCCGCCCGCGCCGCCGCTCGAGTACGAGAACACGGTGGCCACGAGCTTCGCGAGCCCGAGGCCAAGCAACATTCCGAAGCCGAGCTTCCCACCGAGTGAATCGGTGAGGGTGTCATAGCCGCCCCCGGTGACGCCGGTGGTTCCGAACACGTGGAGCGCGACCGCTGCGAGGGCGCCACTCACCAGTCCGCCGACTGCGGGGTGGGTCCAGCGGGGCAGCAACCGGAAGGTGCTGAAGCCAGCGCGAAGCTTGAGCAGCGAATCGGTGAAGGTGACCGAGATGACTCCGGCGGCGAGACCCATCAAGGCGAAGATCGGCAAGGACGAGACGTGGTCGAGCGCATACGCGCGGTCGACCACGATCACCGGGTGAACCCCCAGGATGCCGCGCTCGATGACGGCGGCGAGGGCCGCCGCCACCACCACGCCCGACAGCACGGCATGGTCGAGTGAGCCGACGATCTCCTCGATGGTGAAGGTGACGGCGGCGATGGGGGCGTTGAAGGCCGCGGCGATGCCGGCGGCGACGCCGACGGGGAGCAGGCGCCGCACGCTCTTGGTGGGGAGCGCGGTCACCCTGGCGAGGGCACTGGTCGCCCCTGCGCAGATCTGCGCTGTCGGCCCCTCTCGGCCGAGCGAAGCCCCCGCGCCGATCTGCACCGCGGCGATGATGAACTTGCCGATCGCGTCCCGGAGGCGCACCCGGCCTCCCTCGAAGGCGAAGGCCTGCTTCACCTGGGGAATGCCCGAGCCTCGGGCCCCCGGGGCCAGAAAGGTGAGCGCCGCCCCCGCCGCCAGACCGCCCAGCATCGGCGTCACGATGGTGAGGCCCCAGCCTAGCGCCCCGGTCGCCCCGAGCGCGCGATCGATCAGCACGTGTTCCATGGCTCGAATCGCCAGGTGGAACGCCACCGCCACCAAGCCGCAGACGACCCCCACCAGCAGGGTGAGCGCGAAGAGGTGCGACTCGTCGGACAGGTACCGCCGCACCCAATCCCGGGCGGTGACCCAGGCTTGGCCGAGGCGCTGTCGAAGCCTGACAGCGGCCGAGCGCTCGGCGGGCGTCATGGCCCGAACTCGGACCAACGGGGAGCAGCGGCAAAGGCGGCCGTGATCAGGCCGACGTGGGAGTACGCCTGAGGGTAGTTCCCCCACATCACTCCGGTCGTCGGCTCGACGTCTTCCGCATAGAGACCGAGTGGAGCCTTGAGCTCGCCGACGCGCTCGAGCAGCTTCCGTGCCTCTTCTTCCCGGCCGACTCTGGCCAGGGCCTCGACCAACCAGAACGTACAGAGCGTGAAGGCGACCTTCGGCGGCCCGAACCCATCGTCGCTCCGGTACCGCTTGAGCCAGCCGTGATGCTCGAGGTCACGGCGAACCGCGTCGATGGTCACCAAGGCCCTGGGGTCGCCGGGGCCGAAGAACCTGAGGGTCACTGCCTGCAGCAGGGCGGCATCGACCTCGACGCCTCCGTAGTCGGCCACCAGTCCGCCGTGCGTGGGGGACGTGGCCCGAGAGAGGATCTCGCCGCGGATCTTCGCTGCCGCCGCGGTGAACTCGGCGGCCACCGAAGGGCGGTGCGTCGCGGCCACCTGGGCGACACGATCGGCGGCGGCCCAGCACATCAGGGTGCTGAAGGTCCTGGCGCGCCCCTCGGTGCGGTATTCCCAGATGCTGGCGTCGGGTTGTCCCGACAACGACACGGCCCTCCGAGCCAGGCGAATCAGGAGTTCGAGGACTTCGGGGCTGGCTTGCTCCCGGAAGCGGGCGTCGAGGAACAACGGCGCAAGTGCCAGGACCAGCTCTCCGAAGACGTCGTTCTGGATGTGGGTGGCGGCTCCGTTCCCGATTCGAACGGGCCCTTCGCCCAAGTACCCCGGCCAGCCGGGCAGGATCTCCTCCGAGAGGTCGCTGCGGCCATCGATCCGGTAGAGCGGGGCGAGCGTGAGCTCGGGGCTGTTGGCGACGATGTTGAGCAGGTAGCCGAGAAATTGCTCACGCTCCTCGAAGTGGCCCAGGTGCCGGAAGGCCGCCAGCGCATAGAAGGAGTCGCGCAGCCAGCAGTAGCGGTAGTCCCACGTTCGTCCCGAGCCCGGAGCTTCTGGGATCGAAGTGGTCAGTGAAGCGACGATGGCACCGGTGTCCTCGTAGCAGTGGAGCTTGAGCGCCAGCGCCGATCGGATCACCTCTTCCTGGTACGTCGTGGGGACGTCGCAGTGCTTCACCCACGTGGTCCAGTAGCGACAGGTCTCCGCGAGGAACCGGTCACACAACGGCTCGAGCGCCTCTTCCACCGGAGCGCCCCACGCGAGGACGAAGTGTCTGGTCCCGGTGAGCGCGAACGGCGCTCCGTTGAGGTACGCGAGCGGAGCATTGGTCGTCAGCCTGAGCTCTGACTCGTAACCGTGAAACGTGACGTGGTGAGACCCCTGGTCGCGCGTCGGCCTGGTCTTGGACCAGCCGAGCACGGGGTCGCACTCCACCCGGACGCGGGGGGTGCCCGAGAGTGGCTCCAGGGTGCGTATCAGCTTGGTGGGCCGAAAGGTCCGACCGTGCTGGATGAAGCGCGGCGCGTAGTCGATGACCCTGAAAGCCCCTTCTGGGGTCTCGAAGCGCGTCTCGAGCACGTTGGTGTTGGGAAGGTAGCGCTGGGTGCCGAGGCGGCCGTCGGCCGGACCGATGCTGAAGCGGCCACCTGCGCGCTCATCGAGGAGCGCGCCGAAGACGGGTGGCGAATCGAAGCGGGGCAGGCAACACCAGACCACGTCGCCACCACGGTGCACGTGCGCGGCGATCTGACAGTTACCGATCAGTCCGAGGTCCGCGAGGCTCATGGGGGGCGTGTACCAGGAGATGCTTGGAACTCCAAGTAATGCGTGGTAGCCGATCATGATGAACCGAATGGTGCGATTCCTGTCGGTGCTCCTGGTCGGTCTCGGCCTGCTCGCGCTGGTCGCCTATGCGGTCCTGTCCCGGACGACGCGGAGCTGGTTCGAGGCCGATCTCACGCTGAGGTCCCGCCTGGCCGTCGCGTCTGCTCGCGAGAGCCTGGCGGCTCACTGGGATACCAATCAGACCAAGCTCTCGCAGACGCTCGCCGACATCACGAGGGACGAGCGCATCATGGGTGCCGCGGCGTGCAAGGCGACGGGGGAGCTGCTGGCCTCGACCGACGGATTCCCGGGCGAGTTCGACTGCCGCAAGGTTCTCGACTTGATGCGGCGCGATGCCCCGGACAGTTCTGCCTGGTCGACCACCGCGGAGCTGTCGTCGGGCCCGGTGCATCTGAGCGTCACCCAGGTCGAGGGTGCCGTCGGCAGTCCAGGCGTCGTGATGTTAGTGCACGATCTGAGTTTTCTGGGGCGGCGCGTCGCGACGACCCGCCGCTTCCTGGTCGTCGCCTTCTTCGTGCTCTCGCTGGGCGCGGCCGTGGTCACGCTGCTCGCCGCCCGTGTGGCGTGGCGAGGGTGGACGCTGGATCTGCGACGTGCCCTGACAGGCGCTCCCTCACGCGAGCTCCAACCCCTGGTCCGCGACGTGCGAGCGCTCGCCGAGCGCCTGGCCCAGGAGCGGCGGACCGAGGCTCAGGCTGGCGGGTGGAGCCCACAGCGACTGCGCTCCACGCTCACCGAACACCTCCAGGGCGAACGCATCGTCATCCTCGCCAACCGTGAGCCGTACATTCACGAGAAGGCAGGAGACGGCGTGCGGGTCCTGCACCCCGCGAGCGGCCTGGTGACGGCACTCGAACCGGTGATGCGGGCGTGCTCAGGCGTCTGGGTCGGCCACGGCAGCGGGTCGGCCGATCGCGCCACGGTCGATGCTTCGGACCGGGTCCGGGTGCCGCCCGGCGAGGAGTCCTACCTGTTGCGCAGGGTCTGGCTGTCCGAGGAAGAGGAGCGCGGCTACTACTATGGCTTCTCGAACGAAGGCCTCTGGCCGTTGTGCCACGTCGCGCACACGCGTCCCATCTTCCGCTCGGAAGACTTCGAGCACTACGTCGGTGTGAACCGAAAGTTCGCAGAGGCGGTGTGCGCCGAGGTCGACGTCGATGACCCCATCGTCCTCGTGCAGGACTACCACTTCGCGCTGGCTCCGAAGATGATCCGGGCGAAGCTGCCCCGAGCGACGATCATCACCTTCTGGCACACGCCCTGGCCGAATGCCGAGCGCATCGGCATCTGCCCGTGGCGGGAAGAGCTCATCTCCGGCCTGCTGGGGTCGAGCGTGGTGGGCTTTCACACCCAGCAGCACTGCAACAACTTCATCGACTCGGTCGACGCCTTCGTCGAGAGCCGGATCGATCGCGAGGCGAACGCGGTCGTTCAGCGAGCTCGCCGGACGCTCGTTCGGCCCTATCCCATCTCGATCGAGTGGCCAGTGCATTGGTTGTCGCAGGTACCGACTGCCGCTGACGCCCGGACCCAGGTGCGGCAGGAACTGGGCCTCGCACCCGACGCCCTCATCGGGGTGGGCATCGATCGCCTCGACTACACCAAGGGCATCGAGGAACGGCTGTCGGCGGTCGATCAGCTCCTCGAGCGCTACCCCGAGTACCGAGGGAAGTTCACCTTCGTGCAGCTCGCCGCGCCCAGCCGAACCAAGATCGCGAACTACCAGTCGCTCAACGAGAGGGTGGAGGCGCTGGCGGCCTCGATCAACGGCAAGTGGGCGAGCGGCAGCTATCAGCCGATCGCCTTGCTTCGGTCGCACCACGAGCCGGTCACCGTCTTCAAGTACTACCGGGCCGCGAACCTCTGTTACGTCAGTAGTCTTCACGACGGCATGAACCTGGTGGCCAAGGAGTTCGTGGCCGCGCGCGACGACGAACAGGGCGTGCTGCTGCTGAGCCAGTTCACCGGGGCGGCGCGAGATCTGACGGAAGCGCTGATCGTCAACCCGTACGACTTCCGCCAGGCAAGCGACGCTCTGGCGACGGCACTCAAGATGTCTGGGGAAGAGCAGCGCGACCGGATGCGCTCGATGCGCCGCTTCGTTTCCGAGTTCAACGTGTACCGGTGGGCAGGGCGAATGCTCGTCGATGCTGCCGAGCTGCGGCGCAAGGAGCGCCTCAGCGGTCGTTGGTCGTCGGGCGCCCTCGGCCTGCGCACGGTTTCCGCGTGAAGAGGCTCCTGTCGAGGCGCAACCTGCAGTGGCTGCGCGAGGTGGCGGCGCGCAAGGTGCTCCTCGCCTTCGACTTCGATGGCACCCTCGCGCCGATCGTGGCCGAGCCGGGAGCAGCCAGAATGCGGGAGCGGACGGCGCGACTCCTGGAACAGGTGTGCCGGCTGTATCCGTGCGCGGTGATCTCTGGCCGCGGCCGGCGAGACGTCGCTGGTCGGCTCGGGCAGGCGAGGGTGAAGTACGTGGTCGGAAACCACGGCGTCGAGGTCGATGGCTCCGACGCGCCATACCGATCGACGATGGCGCGGGCGGTGACGTCGCTCGAGCGCGGACTCGCGACCGTCCAGGGCGTCGAACTCGAGGACAAGGGAAGTTCGATCTCGCTTCACTATCGCCGCGCGAGGCGACCGAATCAGGCCAGGTCGCAGATCCTGCAGGCGCTCCAGGTGCTCCCTGGGCCGACCCGGATCGTGCCCGGAAAGTTCGTGATCAACGTGTTGCCTTTCGGAGCCCCCCACAAAGGTGACGCGCTGCTCGCGCTCCGTGACGCCAGTCGCGCCGAGGCTGCCTTGTACGTGGGCGACGACGTGACCGATGAAGACGTCTTCGAGCTTCGCCAGCCCGGGCGTCTGGTGACGGTCCGTGTCGGGGCCTCACGGGGCTCGTCGGCGGAGTACTATCTCCGCCATCAACGAGAGATCGATCTGCTGCTGGAGGTCCTGGTGGCGGCTCGCGCGGCCGGCGCCAGGGTCGGAGAGACACGGGAATGACGGCAGGGGAGCCAGTCGAGAACTTGCCGCTGAGTCCGCCGCTCGACTTCCTGCGGCGCCTGTGGCGGCTCAACCATGCGCTCGAGACGCTCTCGCACCGCATGGAACGCCGCATCGGCGTCACCGCCCAGCAGCGCCTCATCGTGAGGTGCGTTGGCGCGTTCCCCGGCATGAATGCAGGGCAACTCGCGCGCCTGTTGCATCTCGACCCCGGGACGATCTCCGCCGCCCTCGGCCGACTGGAAGCGAAGCGCCTGCTCACCAGGCGCTCCGATGCGGCCGACCGCAGACGGGTCACGCTTCGGCTCACCGCGCGGGGCCGCGCGCTCGACGTTCCGACCAAGGGCACCGCCGAGGAGGCGGTGGAAGAGCTCCTCGGCAGCCTCACCGCGTCTCATGCCGCCAAGGCTGGCGAACTCCTCGACGCGCTCGCGGAGCGGCTCGACTCGAAGAACACCTGAAGGCCTGCTACTCGCGTGGCGGCGGCGCGCCGAGCCTGGAGCGCGCGGCCGCGACGATCGCGGCCACCGCCTCGTCCCGGAGTGTGCGCTCGACGCTGACCGCGTAGTAGCGCTCGACGACCCCGTCGATGGGGCCGATGGGTTCGGCGTGCAGAGCGTCGCGCACCTCCGCCTTCAGCGCATTGCGGGCCGGGAAGATGCCCAGTCCGTTGGCGCCGAGAACCCGCAGCATCGCCGTGTCGTCGGCCTCGGCGGCGATGCGGGCACCGTTGGCGTGTTCGACCAGCCAGCGATCGAGTGAGCGCCGGAGCGACACGTTCGCCGCTGGGAGCACGAACGCCGCATCCCGAAGGCTCGATGGGAACCGCCTTCGATGGCGTCGCGCCAGGGCAGGGGTGCCGAACCACGTCAGTCCCGAGCTCCCCAGGAAATGCGAATGAACGCCTGCCTGGAGCGACGGCGAGTCCGACAGCCCGAGATGGACGCGGCCCGAGACGAGCGCCCCCAGCATCTCCTGAGGCTCGAACTCGCGAATCTCGATGGGCCCCCAGCGATTGCCCGTGAGCACCGGCTCGAGAAGCCGATAGATGAGCGTCTTCGGCAGCGCGCTGATCACTCCGACTCGGAACTCCCGGCTGCGCTCGGGGGTCGCCCGGCCGCTGGCGAAGTCGAGGAGCTGCGTTCCCAGCCGATGAATCGACTCCGCGTATCCCAGCACCTCTTCCCCGAAAGGCGTCAGGATCAACCTGCGGCCCTTCCGATCGAACAGGCTGCCGCCCAGCATCTCTTCGAGCTGTCTGAGCTGCGTCGAGAGCGTGCTGTGGGTCAGCCCCAGGTGGCGTGCGGCTGAACTCACACCGCCTTCTCGCGCGATGACGCGGAAATACTGGAGGTGGTGGTGGTTGAGCCAGGTGGCCATGCAGTGGAGCCAATCATTGCGCGAGCCAATCTGTCGACTGAAACGTCATGTGTTGATGGCTTTTCGTTATTTTCTACACATTGGTCATCGGCGACTCTGTGCCGCCATGAACGGCAACGTGACGAGCGCTCCCGAGGAAGGCCGGCCGGTGGTGTTGCTTCGCCTCGAGCACGCCGGTCATCTGGTCGCGGGAGGGTGGGCACATCGCTTCGCCGATGCGCTCGACGCACCGCTGGTGCTCGCACGCCTCATCAACCAGTCGGGGTTGCGCTCCAACGTGCTGTTCCCCCAGGAGAACCTGGTCGATGGCTTCTTCGAAGTCCGCAGGGCGGAACGTCTCATGCGGGCGCGTGCGCGCTGGCAGGACCGTTTCCCGGAAGGCCAAGCGCTTCTGCCGATGGTGTCGATCGTCAACCTCGGGGTGCTCCATCTCGCGGAGGCCCTCGCGGGTATCCGACCTGGGCTGGTGGTGATGCCCGCCTCGAGGTCCTGGCCCGAGGTCAACGTGGTGCGGTTGGCGACGCTCCTCGACGTTCCGGTCCTGGTGGCTCGCGAAGGTCCAGCGCAACGGCGGATGCTGGCGGCGTCGAACCTGAAGGACGTCACGAGGCCGGTCCTTCGGCTGGCGGCGCAGTGGGCCTCGGTGGCCGGACACCGGTTGACACTGCTGCACAACGTGGAGCCGATCCTTCCTGTCATGGTGAGTCCCGAGGGGATCGGTTGGGGGGGCCTCCAGCAGGAAACCGAGGAACGCCTGGCCCTCGCGCACACCCAGCAGCTGGAGCACGTCGCCCACGCGCTCGGAGCGGAGTTCACCGTGACCCGTGAGCTCGACACGGCCACGGGCATCATCCGCGCCGCCGCGAGTGTCGGCGCAGGCGTCGTGGTGGTCGGTGCACCGTCTGCCCTCGAGTCCAGCCGTCACCCGGTGGCCGAGCGCGTGGTGGCCCACGCGCCCCAGAGCGTCATGGTCGTTCCTTTCACCCGAGTCGGCTGGGGCGGGAGGCCTGGAGTCGCCTGAGGTCTTTGAGGTCCAACCAAGGAGGTCGTCATGCGTTCGAAGCGAGAGTCGTCGAAGTCCTTCATGTTGCTCGGGGTCGCCTTCGTTGGAATCACCGGATGCGCCCACCGTCCGGTGACTCCGCCGTCAGAGGCGCCGGTCTCGCGCGCGGCCACGACACCGGCCTCTGTCGAGTCTGCAAGGGTCGTGGTCCCCCAGGGCAGTGCACCCGATGACCTGGCGGCGCTCCTGGAGCAGTGCATCATTCATTTCGACTTCGACGCCAAGCGGCTGAACTCCGAGAGCCTTGTCCGGCTCGACCGGTTGGCGCAGGCGTTGAGGGCCCACCCGGAGGCGAAGATCCAGGTCACCGGAAACTGTGACGACCGGGGAACCGAGGAATACAACTTCGCGCTGGGGCAGGAGCGTGCAGCGGCGGCGAAGCGATACCTCGTCGACCTGGGAATCGCCTCGTCGCGGATCGAGGTGGTGAGTGGCGGCGAAGAGCGCCCGGTCGACCGACGCGAGGCCGAGGACGCCTGGGCCGCCAACCGGCGGGACGAGTTCTCGCTGCTGGCCGGCCACTAGTCGACGACCAGACCGCCGCTCACGCCGCAAAGGGGTTGTGATTTTCCACGACGTGGCCCTAAGACGCGCGCCGGAGAACACCCTCTTCAGGAGATGCGATGAGCAAGGAAAAATTCGACCGCACGAAGCCGCACGTGAACATCGGGACGATCGGGCACGTCGACCACGGGAAGACGACGCTGACGGCGGCGATCACCAAGGTGCTGGCGAAGGGCGGCGGGGCGACGTTCCTGGCGTACGACCAGATCGACAAGGCGCCGGAAGAGCGCGCGCGCGGCATCACGATCTCGACGGCGCACGTGGAGTACCAGACGAAGAACCGGCACTACGCGCACGTCGACTGCCCCGGGCACGCCGACTACGTGAAGAACATGATCACGGGCGCGGCGCAGATGGACGGCGCGATTCTCGTGGTGTCGGCGGCGGACGGCCCGATGCCGCAGACGCGTGAGCACATCCTGCTGGCGCGGCAGGTCGGCGTTCCGTACATCGTGGTGTTCCTGAACAAGGTCGACATGCTGGACGACCCGGAGCTGCGCGAGCTGGTGGAGATGGAAGTTCGCGACCTGCTGAAGAAGTACGAGTTCCCCGGCGACAAGATTCCCATCATCCCGGGCTCGGCCCTGAAGGCGCTGGAAGGCGACGCCTCCGACATCGGGGAAGGCAGCATCCTGAAGCTGATGGAGGCGGTGGACAGCTACATCCCCACCCCGCAGCGCGCGACGGACAAGCCGTTCCTGATGCCGGTGGAAGACGTGTTCTCCATCGAAGGCCGCGGCACGGTGGCGACTGGCCGCGTGGAGCGCGGTCGGGTGAAGGTGGGCGAGGAAGTGGAAGTGGTGGGCATCAAGGCGACCGCGAAGACGACCGTCACGGGCGTGGAGATGTTCAAGAAGCTGCTCGACGAAGGCATGGCCGGTGACAACATCGGCGCGCTGCTCCGTGGCCTGAAGCGTGAGGACATCGAGCGCGGCCAGGTGCTGGCGAAGCCGGGCAGCGTGAACCCGCACACCAAGTTCAAGGGTCAGGTGTACGTGCTGTCGAAGGACGAGGGCGGCCGCCACACGCCGTTCTTCAAGGGGTACAAGCCCCAGTTCTACTTCCGGACCACGGACGTGACCGGCTCGGTGAAGCTGCCGGACAACGTGGAAATGGTGATGCCGGGCGACAACATCGCCATCGAGGTGGAGCTCATCACCCCGATCGCGATGGAGAAGGAGCTGCGGTTCGCCATCCGCGAGGGTGGGAAGACCGTGGGCGCCGGCGTCGTCGCCGAGATCATCGCCTAACCGTCTGCAGCGCCCGCTCCCGCGGCGCAGCAGGGCGGGGCTGACGCCCCGTCCCACGGGTGGGGGTCGGATCGAAAGACCGAACGCTCACCTCGGTGAAGTGCAGAGACCCCGGTGGCCGATGAGGCCCCCGGGGTCTTCGCTTCTTGGAAGAAGCCTGAAATTCCTGGGGTTCCGCCCATGAACCAGGCAGTGGTGGGAGAAAGTACGAGGGGGCTTGCAATTGCCGCCCTGGATAAGGTATCAGCACCGCCCTTTCGCAGTTCGGCTCTGTGACAACCAGGCAGTTTCGGTCGTGACACCCGTTCGGCGAGAGAACACGAGGACGAGGGTCAGCTCAGAATGGCTACGCAGAAGATTCGCATTCGGCTCAAGGCATACGACTCGAAGCTCCTGGACCAGAGCGCGGGCGAGATCGTCGAAACGGCGCGCCGTACCGGTGCCCGGGTCGCCGGCCCGATTCCGCTCCCCACGCGCATCAACCGGTTCACGGTGCTCCGCAGCCCGCACGTGGACAAGAAGAGCCGCGAGCAGTTCGAGATCCGGACCCACAAGCGGCTCCTGGACATTCTCGAGCCCACTCAGCAGACGCTCGACGCGCTGATGAAGCTCGACCTCTCGGCCGGCGTCGACGTCGAGATCAAGAGCTAAGGGAACCGCCATGGCCAAGTTCGACGTCGTCGACATGAATCTGAAGAAGGTCTCGGAGATCGAGCTCGCGGACGAGGTGTTCGCGGCCGAGCCGAACCAGAACCTGATCTACGAAGCTGCGAAGATGCAGCAGATCAACCGCCGCCGCGGCACGGTGATGGTCAAGAACAGCTCGCTCGTCTCGGGCGGCGGCAAGAAGCCCTGGAAGCAGAAGGGCACCGGCCGCGCTCGCCAGGGTTCGACCCGCGCGTCCCACTGGGTGGGCGGCGGCAAGGCCATGGGCCCCAAGCCCCGCGACTACTTCTACCGCCCGCCCCGCCAGGTTCGCCGCGCGGCCGTCGCGGTGGCGCTGTCGCTGCGCGCGAAGGAAAAGAAGCTGCTCATCGTCGACACCCTGGGCTTCGAGAAGACGAAGCAGGCGGCGTCGGCGCTGACCAAGAACCTGAAGCTCACCGCGGCGCTCGTGGTCGACACCAAGGCCAACGCCAAGGTGCACCGCGCGGTGCGCAACCTGGCGAAGTTCGACGTGCTGCCCCCCGAGGGCATCAACGTGGAGTCGGTGCTGCGTCGGCCCACGCTGGTGCTGACCAAGGCGGCCGCCCAGGCCATCAACGAGGCGCTCACCCGGGTCAAGGGCCCGAAGGCGTAGAGGAACGTCATGCTCGCTACCGAGGTCATCAAGGGTCCGCTGATCACCGAGAAGCTCGATCAGCTCCGTGAGAAGCAGCGCCAGTACAGCTTCGTGGTCGACCGGGCTGCCAACAAGCTCGACGTCGCGCGCGCCGTGACCCAGCTGTTCAAGGTCACCGTGCTCGACGTGCGCACCTCCGTGGTGCGCGGCAAGGTGAAGCGCGTCGGTCAGTCGATCGGCAAGCGCCCGAACTGGAAGAAGGCCTTCGTCACCTTGAAGGAAGGCGACAAGATCGAGTTGTTCGAAGGAGGGACGGTCTGACATGGGCGTCAAGAGCTACAAGCCGACGAGTGCCGCGCGGCGCCTGATGACGGTCTCGGACTTCGCCGAGATCACCAAGGACAAGCCGGAGAAGGCGCTCACCCAGGCGATGCGTCGCTCGGGCGGCCGCAACAGCGATGGCCACATCACCCGGCGTCACCAGGGTGGCGGCCACAAGCGCCGCTTCCGCGTGATCGACTTCAAGCGTCGCGACAAGGACGGCGTGCCGGCCAAGGTCGTGGCGGTGGAGTACGACCCGAACCGCACCGCGAACCTCGCGCTGCTGCACTACAAGGACGGCGACAAGCGCTACATCCTGGCGCCGGTCGGCCTGGTGGTGGGCGACACGCTGTTCGCCGGCGCCACCGCCGACATCCGGCCTGGCAACCAGCTGCCGCTCCAGAACATCCCGGTCGGCACGGTGATCCACAACGTGGAGCTCAAGCCGGGCCGCGGCTCGCAGATGATCCGCTCCGCGGGCAGCTGGGGCCAGCTGATGGCGAAGGAAGGCGACTACGCGCAGATCCGTCTGCCGTCGGGCGCCGTCCGCAAGGTGCTGATCTCCTGCCGCGCGACGGTTGGCCAGCTGGGCAACATCGACCACGAGATCATCCGCATCGGCAAGGCGGGCAAGAGCCGCTGGCTGGGCATTCGCCCGACCGTCCGCGGTCTGGCGATGAACCCGGTCGACCACCCGCACGGTGGCGGCGAAGGCAAGTCGGGCCAGGGTAACCCGCACCCCGTCTCGCCCTGGGGCAAGAAGACCAAGGGCCTCACCACGCGCACCAACAAGCGCACCGACAAGTTCATCATCACTGGGCGCCGTCAGGGCGTCCGGAGCCAGTAAGGAACCGCCATGGCACGATCGATCTACAAGGGCCCTTTCGTCGACAAGTCGCTCCTCAAGAAGATTGAGGGCATGCAGAAGAGCAACAAGAAGGCGGTCATCAAGACCTGGTCGCGCCGCTCCATGGTGCTGCCGGAGTTCGTGGGCCACACCTTCGCGGTGCACAACGGCCGCAAGTTCGTGCCGGTGTTCGTGACCGAGAACATGGTCGGCCACAAGCTCGGCGAGTTCAGCCCCACCCGCACCTTCGTCGGCCACTCGGCCGAGAAGAAGGCCGCTCCGGCCGGCGCCAAGCCGCCTCCGGCGAAGTGAGAGGATGACCATGGAATCGACTGCACACCTGAGGTTCCTGCGCATGGCCCCCCGGAAGGTCTCGGACGTGGCGGCGCTGGTGCGCGGCAAGCCGGTCGGCGCCGCCATCAACATCCTGCGGTTCACCAAGCGCGCCGCGGCGCGCCCGGTGCAGAAGCTCATCGAGAGCGCGGTGGCCAACGCCACCGACCTGTCGAAGGGCTCCGTCGACATCGACGCGCTCGTCGTGAAGCACATCTCGGTGGACCAGGGCCCCACCTCGCGGCGCTACATGCCCCGCGCGATGGGCCGTGCCACCCGGATCAACAAGAAGACCAGCCACCTCCACGTCGTCCTCACCGACGCCGGCAAGAAGAAGGCCTAAAGGAAAACCATGGGTCAGAAAGTTCATCCGATTGGCTTCCGCCTCGGTGTCATTCGCAGCTGGGACTCCAAGTGGTTCGAGGAGAAGAACTACGCCCAGTGGTTGCACGAGGACATCAAGATCCGGGACTTCGTGAAGAAGAGCCTGGGCCACGCGGGCGTCTCGAAGGTCGAGATCGAGCGCGCGGCGAACAAGGTGAAGGTCAACGTGCACACCGCGCGGCCGGGCATCGTGATCGGCAAGCGGGGCAGCGGCATCGAGACCGTGAAGAAGGACCTCCAGAAGTACACCAAGAACGAGGTCTTCCTGAACATCGTCGAGGTCCGCAAGGCGGAGATCGACGCGCAGCTGGTCGCGGAGAACGTGACCCAGCAGCTCGAGCGCCGCATCGCGTTCCGTCGCGCGATGAAGAAGGCGATCCAGACCGCGATGAAGTTCGGCGCCAAGGGCATTCGCATCGCCTGCTCCGGCCGCCTCGGCGGCGCGGAAATGGCGCGCTACGAGTGGTACCGCGAAGGCCGCGTTCCGTTGCACACGCTGCGCGCGGACATCGACTACGGCTTCTCCGAGGCGAAGACCACCTACGGCAAGATCGGCTGCAAGGTGTGGATCTGCCGCGGTGAAGTGCTCAAGGGAAAGGCGGGGGTGAAGGAGCTCCGCTGAAGCGGGCCTTCCTGAACTCCTGAACGAGGAACACCAATGCTGCAGCCTGCACGAACCAAGTTCCGCAAGATGCACAAGGGCCGCATGCCGGGGAAGGCGTACCGGGGCAGCTCGCTGTCGTTCGGCGAGTTCGGCCTGATCACGACCCAGCCGGGTTGGCTCACCTCGCGCCAGATCGAAGCGGCGCGTATCGCGATGAGCCGCAAGATCAAGCGCGGCGGCAAGATCTGGATCCGCGTGTTCCCCGACAAGCCGATCACCAAGAAGGCGGCCGAGACCCGCATGGGTACCGGCAAGGGCAACGTGGAGTACTACGTGGCGGTGGTGAAGCCCGGCCGCGTGCTCTACGAGATGGACGGCATGACCAAGGAGCTCGCGGTCGGCGCGTTCAAGCTGGCGGCGGCGAAGCTGCCGGTGATGACCCGCATCGTCCACCGCAGCGAGCAGGCGCTGTAAGAGGAACGCACGAACATGGCCACCGCGAAAGAGCTGCACGACCTCAACCTGGAAGACCTGAACCGCCGCGCGCAGGAGCTGCGCGAGCAGCTGTTCCAGGACCAGCTGAAGCTGAAGACCGGGTCGCTGGACAACCCGGCGGAGCGCACCACCAAGAAGCGCGATCTCGCGCGGGTGCTCACCGTCATCACCCAGAAGAACGCCAAGGCCCAGGCCAAGGCGAAGGCGTAAGGAACGATCATGGCCGAAGCGACCACCCAGAACGAGATCACCCGCGGGCGTCCCAAGACGCGCGTGGGCATCGTCACCTCCGCGAAGATGCAGAAGACCGTCACGGTGACGGTGAAGCGCCGCGCCTCGCACCGCGAGTACGGCAAGATCATGACGCTGAAGGTCAAGTACAAGGCCCACGCCGAGGATCACGACCCCAAGAAGCCGACGCTGTTCGAAGGCGACAAGGTCCTCATCGCCGAGACCCGGCCCACCTCGAAGGACAAGCGCTGGCGGGTGGCGAAGGTCCTGGAGCGTGCGACCCGCGTCTGATCGACGCGATCGCCAAGGAGACAGACCATGATTCAGATGACCAGTGTCCTCGACGTTGCGGACAACTCCGGCGCCAAGAAGGTGTTCTGCATCAAGGTGCTCGGGGGCTCGCAGCGTGAGTACGCCTCGATCGGCGACGTGATCGTCGTCTCGATTCGCGAGGCGCTGCCGAACGCGAAGGTGAAGAAGGGCGACGTGGCCAAGGCGGTCATCGTGCGCACCCGGCGTGAAGTGCGCCGCACCGACGGCAGCTACATCAAGTTCGACGGGAACTCCGCGGTCCTCATCAGCAAGGACATGGAGCCCATCGGCACCCGCATCTTCGGCCCGGTCGCTCGCGAGCTCCGCGCCAAGAAGTTCATGAAGATCATCTCGCTCGCGCCCGAGGTCCTGTAGTCATGCAGAAGCTCAAGGTTGGCGACACGGTGCAGGTGACCAGCGGTGCCGAGCGCACCCAGAAGGCGAACCGCGGCAAGATCCTGGCGATCGACCGCGAGGCGAACCGGGTCCGGGTCGAAGGTCTGCGCCTCATCAAGCGGCACGTGAAGAAGGGCCGCGATCGCGCGAACCCCGAAGGGGGCATCGTGGAAACGGCGGGCACCATCGCGCTGGCGTCGGTCAGCCTGGTGTGCCCGAAGTGCGACAAGGCGACCCGCGTCGGCGTGAAGGTCGACGGCGAGAAGAAGAAGCGCTTCTGCAAGAAGTGCGAAGCGACGATCGACTGACTTTCGACGAGACGCGAGGTCGGCGTCTCAAGTGAGAAGAAGCCATGGCTGACGAGAAGAGCAAGGACAACGTCGATCACGCGAAGGCCGCCGCCGAGGCGAAGGCCAAGCGTGCGTCGAAGAAGAAGAAGGACGACGTCAAGCGCGCCGGGTTCGAGGCGAACATCGAGGAAGGCCTCGAGGCGAAGCCTGCGCGTCTGCGCCTGCGCTACAAGAGCGAGATCGTCCCCAAGCTGATGAGGGAGCTGGGGTTCAAGAACCCCAACCAGGTTCCCAAGATCGAGAAGATCGTGGTGAACATGGGCCTCGGCGAGGCGCTGGCGAACAACAAGATCATGGAGTCGGCGGTCGACCAGCTGGCGTCCATCACCGGCCAGAAGCCGATCATCACCCGGTCCCGCAAGGCCATCGCGAACTTCAAGCTCCGCGAGGGGCAGGCGATCGGCGCCGCGGTCACGCTGCGCTCGGAGCGGATGTACGAGTTCCTCGACCGGCTCATCACCGTGGCGCTGCCGCGCGTGCGTGACTTCAAGGGCGTCTCGAGCAAGGCGTTCGACGGCCGCGGCAACTACACCCTGGGCGTCCGGGAGCAGATCATCTTCCCGGAGATCAACTACGACGCCATCGAGAAGGTGAAGGGCCTCAACATCAGCATCGTGACCACGGCCAAGAAGGACGAGCACGGCCTGGCGCTGCTGAAGCACTTCGGCATGCCGTTCAAGCAGTAAGACGATAGAGACCAAGGAAGCGAAGCACTGACGTCGAACGACCCATCGCCGAACCACCAGGAGAATCCTGGAAGGCGGCGATGAGGTCCCCAACCAACGGCCGCGGGGGAAACCGCGCAGCCGGCAGCAAAGGAAGAGGCACACCGACATGGCCGTGAACGATCCGATGGGCGATCTCATCACCCGCCTGCGCAACGCGTCGAACGCTCGGCACGACAAGGCGACCATGCCTTCGTCGAAGCTGAAGGAGCAGCTGGTCAAGGTGCTCAAGTCCGAAGGCTTCGTGGCCGACTACGTGGTGCACGAGAAGAAGCCGCAGAACGAGCTGACCGTGATGCTCAAGTACGGCCCCAACCGCGAGCCGGTGATCACCGGGATTCGCCGGGTGTCGAAGCCGGGCCTGCGCCGCTACTCGAACGTGCGCAACCTGCCGCACGTGCTGGGCGGCATGGGCGTCGCGATCCTGACCACTTCCAAGGGCGTGATGTCCGACGCCGAGGCTCGCAAGCAGAAGCTGGGCGGCGAGCTGATCTGCACCGTGTACTGAGAGGACGACCATGAGCCGCGTTGGAAAGATGCCGATCAAGCTGGCGGACAAGGTCAAGGCCGTGGTGGCCAATGGCCAGGTCGCGTTCGAAGGCCCCAAGGGCAAGCTCGCGGTGAAGATCCCCCACGGGGACATCACCCTGGCGGTGAAGGACGGGGTGCTCACCGTGAGCCGCCCGAGCGAGTCGCGGCAGCACCGCGCGCTGCACGGGCTGACCCGGGCCATCATGGCCAACGCCGCGCACGGCGTGGCGGTGGGCTGGGAGAAGGACCTGGCGATCCGCGGCGTCGGTTACCGCGCCGAGGTCAAGGGCAAGCAGATTCACTTCTCGCTCGGCTATTCGCACCCGGTGGTCTTCGACCTCCCGGAAGGCGTGACGGCCGAAGTGGGGAAGACCCCGCGCACCGAAGACACGCTGCCGACGGTGGACCTCAAGCTCAAGAGCGTCAACCGCGAGCTCGTGGGGCTGACCGCGGTGAAGATCCGCGCGCTGCGCCCGCCGGAGCCGTACAAGGGCAAGGGCATCAAGCTGCACACCGAAGTGGTCCGCCGCAAGGAGGGCAAGACCGGTACGGCATAACGCCTCCCGGTTCTCATCCGCGAGGGGAAGACCTCATCTCTCGCGGAAGGAAAGGAAAACACCATGGCCAAGATCGATCCCCGGTTGCACCGCAAGGCGCGCATTCGCAAGAAGCTGGTCGGCACGCCCGAGCGCCCCCGCCTCACCGTCTACAAGTCGCTCAAGCACCTCTACGCGCAGGTCATCGACGACTCGACCGGCCGTACGCTGGCGTTCGCCTCGAGCCTGTCGAAGGAGCTCAAGGGCAAGAACGACGGCGACAAGAAGGACGACGCGAAGCGCGTCGGAACGCTGATCGCCCAGAAGGCGAAGGCGGCCAAGGTCGAGCAGGTGGTGTTCGACCGCAACGGCTTTCCCTACCACGGGCGGATCGCAGCGGCCGCCGATGCGGCCCGCGAGGCCGGGCTGAAGTTCTAAGGAGAACTCATGGCGACTCCCATCAATCCGAACGATCTCGACCTGCAGGACCGCGTCGTCAACATCAACCGCGTGGCCAAGGTGGTGAAGGGCGGCCGGCGGTTCAGCTTCGCGGCGCTGGTCGTCGTGGGCGACGGCAACGGCCACGTCGGCGTGGGCCTGGGCAAGGCGAACGAAGTGCCCGAGGCCATTCGCAAGGGCGGCGAGAACGCGAAGAAGCACCTGTTCCGCGTGCCGCTCATGGGCCACACGATTCCGCACGAGGTGCTGGGGCACTTCGGCGCCGGCAAGGTGCTGCTGAAGCCGGCGTCGGAAGGTACCGGCGTCATCGCGGGCGCCTCGGTGCGCCACGTGCTCGAGGCGGCGGGGATTCGCAACATCCTCACCAAGAGCCAGGGGTCGCGGAACCCGCACAACGTGCTCAAGGCCACGGTCGAAGGCCTGAAGCAGCTCCGCAGCCCGGACCAGGTCTCGCGCCTGCGCGGCAAGGAGATTCACTTCGGCAAGCCGGCGAACAACGCCGAGGCGAGGAACTAAGTCATGGGTCTGAAGATCAAGCTCATCAAGAGCTTCGCGGGTTCGAACGAGCGTCAGCTGGCCACGATCCGTGGGCTGGGGCTGACCAAGTTCAACGAGGAGCGTCTGCTGAAGGACACGCCGGAGATCCGCGGCATGCTCTTCAAGGTGCAGCACCTGGTCTCGAGCCAGAAGGTGGCCGAGGAGCCCAGGGTTCGCGCGCGCACCAAGCCCCGCCGGGCAAAGCTTCGCGAGGCGGCTCGCGCCAAGGCCGAGAAGGCCTAGGAAAGGAAACGTCATGAGCACCCTGCATTCGCTGAAGAAGCCCGTTCGTTCGACCCACCGCAAGAAGCGGGTGGGCCGTGGCCAGGGCTCCGGCCTGGGCAAGACGGCAGGCCGTGGTGGCAAGGGCCAGAAGGCCCGTTCCGGCAACATGCACTTCGAGGGCTTCGAGGGTGGCCAGAGCCCCCTGCAGCGCCGCCTTCCGAAGTTCGGCTTCACCTCGCCGAACCGCACCTGGTACGCGGTGGTGAACGTGGGCTCGCTGGAGAAGTTCGCCGCCGGGTCGGTGGTGGACGAGGCCGCGCTGCGCAAGCAGGGCCTGGTCCGTGGCAACTGGGACGGCATCAAGATTCTCGCCGAGGGCAAGCTCACCCGGAAGCTGACGGTGAAGGCCCACAAGTTCTCCGCCGGGGCGAAGGAAGCGATCGCCAAGGCCGGGGGCACGGTGGAAGAGCTGCCGCTGATGGCGCACAAGCCGGAGGCCGCCGCGAAGGCGCACTCGGGCAAGGGCGTTCCCGCCGCGCCGAAGGCCTAAAGAAACGTCGGTCCCGGGCCGTTCGCGGCTTGGGTTCGAGCGAAGAAATTGGCTATAGGTGCCGCGCCCTTCATGGCCACTCGACGAAGAGTGGTTATCGAAGGGCGCGAGACTTTTTGCAGTGCATCGTGGGTAGGTGAGGTGAGGTCATGGGCGCACTCCTGAACGTGTTCCGCATCGCCGAGCTGAGGGCCCGCCTCGGCTACACCATCATGTTGCTGGCGGTGTACCGGCTGGGCGTCTTCATCAGCACGCCGGGCGTCAACCGCAGCGCGATGAACGCGTACATGAAGGAGCAGGCAGAGGCCGGTGGCCTCGTGAACCTGTTCAACATGTTCTCGGGCGGCGCGCTCGACCAGATGTCGATCTTCGCGCTCGGCATCATGCCGTACGTGTCGAGCTCGATCATCATGCAGCTCCTGGCGGTGGTGGTGCCGAGCCTCGAGCGCCTGCAGAAGGAAGGGGCGGGCGGCCGGCAGAAGATCAACCAGTACACGCGCTACGGCACGATCGTGCTGTCGATCATCCAGGGCGTGGGCATCTCGCGGTACCTGGCGACCATCGGCCGCACGGCGACGTCGAAGACCGGCGCCATCGACCAGATCGTGGTGCCGAACGACGACATCTGGTTCACGGTGATGACGGTGATCACGCTGACCGCGGGCACGGCGTTCATCATGTGGCTGGGCGAGCGCATCACCGAAGGCGGCATCGGCAACGGCATCTCGCTGCTCATCTTCGCGGGCATCGTGGCGCGCATTCCTCCTGCGGGCGCGGCGCTGCTCAACAGCATCGACACCGACAAGGACCAGCTGGCGATGGCGAAGGTGGCCTTCGTGCTGGTGTTCATGGTGCTGGTGATCGGCGCGGTGGTCTACATCGAGCGCGGCATGCGCCGCATCCCGGTGCAGTACGCGAAGCGCATGGCAGGCCGGCAGATGTTCGCCGGGCAGGCCACGTACTTCCCGATGAAGGTGAACGCGTCGGGCGTGATTCCCCCAATCTTCGCCAGCGCGCTGCTCTCGTTCCCGTCGACGCTGTCGAACTTCCTGCCGTTCCTCAAGGGCGTGCAGGCGGCGCTGCAGTCGAGCGCGTGGGTGCAGAACGGCCTCTTCGTGGTGCTGATCGTCTTCTTCGCCTTCTTCTACACCTCGCTCACCTTCCGCCCCGACGACGTGGCGGACAACATCAAGAAGCAGGGCGGGTACATTCCCGGCATCCGGCCGGGCAAGCAGACGGCGGACTACATCGAGCGCGTGCTCAACCGGCTCACCTTCGGCGGCGGCCTGTACCTGGCGGCGATCTGCGTGATTCCGTCGGTGATGGCGAGCGAGTTCGGGGTGCCGTTCCACTTCGGCGGCACGGGCCTGCTCATCGTGGTGGGCGTGGCGCTCGACACCGTCCAGCAGATCGAGCAGCACCTCATCAGCCGGAACTACGAAGGCTTCGCCGGTCCTCGTGGGCCCCGCATCCGCGGTCGGCTCCGGGTGGCGGCCTAAGGGAATGCAGCTGGGGGCACGCGGGACATGAACCTCATCCTCCTGGGGCCGCCGGGGGCGGGGAAGGGCACGCAGGCGCAGCGCCTGGTGGCCGACCTCGGCATCCCGCAGATCTCGACGGGCGAGATCTTGCGCGCGGCGGTGAAGAACGGAACGCCGCTCGGCAAGCAGGCTGGCCCGCTGATGGACGCGGGCAAGCTGGTGCCCGACGAGCTGGTGGTGGGCATCGTCGACGAGCGCCTGAAGGAGAAGGACTGCGCGCGCGGCTTCATTCTCGACGGGTTCCCGCGCACGATTCCGCAGGCCGACGCGCTGGCGGCGAAGCTCAAGGCGTCGGGCAAGGCGATCGACCACGTGGTCTCGCTCGAGGTGCCCGACGAGGTGATCATCGAGCGCATCAAGCACCGCGCGGCGACGTCGGTCGAGAAGCGCAGCGACGACACGCCGGAGAAGGCGCAGGCGCGGCTCAAGGCGTACGCGGAGCAGACTGCCCCGCTCAAGAGCTACTACGCGAAGGCGGGGCTCCTGCGCACGCTCAACGGCGTGGGCGCGCTCGACCAGGTGTACGCGCTCATCCGCAAGGCGATCGGCGCTTGAACCTGGGGCCTCAGGGCGCGCCGAAGACGCCCGAGGAGCTCAAGCAGATGCGTCAGGCGGCGAAGATCGTGTGCGCGATCCTCGACGAGCTGGAAGCCGCGGCGAAGCCCGGGGTGACCACCCACGCGCTCGATCAGCAGGCCGAGCGGCTGATCAAGAAGATGGGGGCGAAGCCGGCCTTCAAGGGGTACCACGGGTTTCCGGCGGTGCTGTGCGCCTCGGTGAACGCGCAGGTGGTGCACGGCATCCCCAGCAAGCAGACGCGGCTCGAGGAAGGCGACCTGCTCAAGCTGGACTTCGGGGTGAGCTACCACGGGCTGTTCGCGGACTCGGCGCGCACGGTCCGCATCGGCACGGTGTCGGACGAAGCCGAGAAGCTGATCGCGGTGACCAAGGAAGCGCTGGCCCGGGCGATCGGGGTGTGCGTCGCGGGCGCGCGGGTGGGCGACATCGGGCACACGGTGCAGAGCTGGGTGGAAGCGCACGGCTTCTCGGTGGTGAAGGACTTTCACGGCCACGGGGTGGGGCGGGCGCTGCACGAGGCCCCGACGGTGCCGAACTACGGGCTGGCGCATTCGGGGCCGCAGCTGACGCCGAACATGACGATCGCCATCGAGCCGATGGTGAATGCGGGCACGGACAAGGTGGAGATCCTCGACGACGAGTGGACGGCGGTGACGCTCGATCGGCGGCTGTCGGCCCACTTCGAGCACACGGTGCTCATCACCGAGGGGCAGCCGGAGGTGCTGACCCTCAGTGCAAGCTGATGAAATCAGGGGAGTCTTTGGGCTGCGCTTGGGGGGCTTGCGCGCAGGTAACCAATGGTGGTAGTGCCGCGCGCTTTCCTGGAGATCCCAGGGCTTTCGAAGTTCTTAGAATTCCGAGGTTTTTGATTGCCGAAAGATGATGCCATCGAAGTCGAGGGAACGGTGATGGAGCCGTTGCCCAACGCGATGTTCCGCGTGGTGCTGGACAACGGCCACAAGATCCTCGCGCACATCTCCGGGAAGATGCGCATGCACTTCATTCGCATTCTCCCCGGCGACAAGGTGAAGGTCGAGCTGTCGCCGTACGACCTGACCCGCGGTCGCATCACCTATCGGGCGAAGTAGCCCCAACTCTTTCAATCAAGCAGCGAGGCGTCATGAAGGTTCGTCCGTCGGTCAAGAAGATCTGTGAGAAGTGCAAGGTGATTCGCCGCCAGGGCGTGGTGCGGGTGATCTGCGCCGCCAACCCCCGTCACAAGCAGCGCCAGGGCTGATTCGCAGCTCGTCAGCTCGAGACCATCTCGAAGGAAAGGCAAAGAAGACCTCATGGCCCGCATCGCAGGAGTCGACGTTCCCCCCGCCAAGCGCGTGGTGATCTCGCTGCAGTACATCTACGGCATCGGCAAGAAGAGCGCGCTGGACATCGTGACCAAGGCTGGGATCGATCTGACCTCGCGCACCAAGGACCTCTCCGAGGACCAGCTGCGCAAGATCCGTGAAGTCATCGAGCAGGGCTACAAGGTCGAAGGCGACCTGCGCCGCGAGGTGACGATGAACATCAAGCGCCTGATGGACCTGGGCTGTCACCGCGGCCTGCGGCACCGCAAGGGCCTGCCGGTTCGCGGCCAGCGGACCCACACCAACGCGCGGACCCGCAAGGGCCCGAAGCGCGGCATCGTGCGCGCCAAGCCGGCTGCAGCTCCCGGCAAGGCCTGACCCATTCACCTGCCTCCGCGATGAGCGGAGGTCGATCACCTCGAAGCATCGAAGGACACCATGGCTGAAGAGACCACGCAGACCCCGGCAGCACCCGCGGCTCCGGCCGCCGCAGCGGCGCCTGGCGCCGAAGGCACTCCCGCCGAGCGCAAGGCGAAGCGGAAGTCGAAGAAGAACATCCTCAACGGGATCGTCCACATCCAGGCGACGTTCAACAACACGCTCATCACCATCACCGACGTGTCGGGGAACGTGATCGCGTGGAGCTCCGCCGGCGCCCGTGGCTTCAAGGGCAGCCGCAAGTCGACCCCCTACGCGGCGCAGATCGCGGCGGGCGATGCGGTGGCGAAGGCGATGGAGCACGGCCTGAAGAACGTGCAGGTCATGGTCAAGGGCCCGGGTTCGGGCCGTGAGTCGGCGCTGCGGTCGATCGCGGCGGCGGGTCTCAAGATCTCGGTGATCCGCGACGTGACCCCGATTCCCCACAACGGATGCCGGCAGCCGAAGCGCCGCCGCGTCTAAGCCCAACCAAAGATTCCAGGAGACACGACCTTGGCTCGCTATACCGCAAGCGCCTGCCGCATCTGCCGGCGCGAGAACCTGAAGATGTACCTGAAGGGCGACCGTTGCTACACGGACAAGTGCGCGATCGAGCGCCGCCCGTATCCCCCCGGCCAGCACGGCCAGGGCCGCGTGAAGTTCAGCGGCTACGGCGTGCAGCTGCGCGAGAAGCAGAAGGTCAAGCGCATGTACGGCCTGCTCGAGAGCCAGTTCCGCGGCTACTTCCGCCGCGCGGCGTCGGCCAAGGGCAAGACGGGCGAGACCCTGCTGCAGAACCTCGAGCTGCGGCTCGACAACGTGGTGTTCCGCATGGGCTTCGCGGACACGCGCAACGAGGCGCGGCAGCTGGTGCGCCACGGGCACTTCACGGTCAACGGCAAGCGGGTGAACATTCCCTCGTTCGCGGTGCGGCCGGGCACGGTGGTCGAGGTGCACGACAAGTCGAAGAAGGTGCTGCGGATCCAGGAGGCGATCGAGACGGTCGACCGCCGTGGCATTCCGCAGTGGCTCGACGTGGACAAGAAGGCGCTCAAGGGCACGGTGAAGTCGGTTCCGAATCGCGAGGACCTGACGATGCCGATCCAGGAGCAGCTGATCGTCGAACTGTACTCGAAGTAATTCACCCCTTCGGCGCGCGAGCCCTTCACGGGGGCGCGCGCCATCAACCTTCCAGCGGTCCTCCCGCCTTTGTGGCGGGGACGTCGGTGACCGGCTGCGAACGAGGAGCTGCACACCATGTCGGACACTTTCAACGCGAAGAACTGGCGCGACCTGATCAAGCCCCGGAAGCTCGAGGTCGAGTCGGAGACGCTCACCAACACCTACGGCAAGTTCGTGGCCGAGCCGCTCGAGCGTGGTTTCGGCACGACGCTGGGCAACAGCCTGCGCCGGGTGCTGCTGTCGTCGCTCCAGGGCGCGGCGATCACCACCGTGAAGATCGACGGCGTGGAGCACGAGTTCTCGACCATCGCCGAGGTGTCCGAGGACGTGGTCGACGTGGTGCTCAACCTGAAGGAAGTGCTGCTGCGGCTGCACACCAACGAGCCGAAGACGCTGAAGATCGAGGCGGAAGGTCCCCGTGAAGTGAAGGCGGGCGACATCATCGCCGACGACCAGGTCGAGATCCTGAACCCGGGTCACCACGTGTGCACCATCGCCGACGGCGGCAAGGTGCGCATGGAGCTGACCGCGCGCCGCGGCCGTGGCTACGTGCCGGCGACCTCGAACAAGGTCGCGGGCTCGCCGATCGGCACCATTCCCATCGACTCGCTCTTCTCGCCGGTGCGCAAGGTCAACTACCAGGTGACCAACGCGCGCGTCGGTCAGCAGACCGACTTCGACAAGCTGACGCTCGAGGTGTGGACCGACGGCTCGGTCACTCCGCAGGACGCGGTGGCGTTCGCGGCGAAGATCGTGAAGGAGCAGCTGACGGTCTTCATCAACTTCGACGAGACCGAGGAGCCGGTGGTGGTGGAGTCGGCGCCCACCGAGGCGAAGCTCAACGAGAACCTCTTCCGCTCGGTGGACGAGCTGGAGCTCTCGGTGCGCTCGGCGAACTGCCTGCAGCAGGCGAACATCAAGACCATCGGCGACCTGGTGCAGCGCACCGAGGCCGAGATGCTCAAGACCAAGAACTTCGGCCGCAAGTCGCTGAAGGAGATCAAGGAGATCTTGGCGGAGATGGGTCTGTCGCTGGGCATGAAGCTGGAGAACTGGCCCCCGAAGACGGCGGCGGCTCCCGCGGCGGCGCCGGTCTGAAGTCGTCGTGGAGCGCCCTCGGAGGTTCGAGGGCGCCCTGAAGTCCCGGGCTCGCACTTCGCGGTGTCCGGTCACAAAAGCGCGGTGCTCGCCTCGAGTGCCGCCTCGCCCCTCGGTACCTGACACGGCCGGGGTGGTTCACCTGAAGGAGCACCACCATGCGGCACCACGTCGGACACCGGAAGCTGCAGCGCACCACTTCGCACCGCCTGGCGATGCTGAAGAACATGGTCACGTCGCTGCTGATCCACGAGCAGATCACCACCACGGTTCCCAAGGCGAAGGAAGCGCGCCGCCTGGCCGAGAAGATCATCACCCTGGGCAAGAAGGGTGGCCTGCACAACGTGCGGCTGGCCGAGAAGACGGTGCACGACCGCGCGGTGCTGACCAAGGTCTTCGGCGAGCTGAAGGACCGCTACGCCAAGCGCCCGGGTGGGTACACGCGCCTGCTGCGCGCGGGCTTCCGCAAGGGTGACGCGGCGGACGTGGCGGTGCTCGAGCTCGTCGACCGCCCCGCGGCGGTGGTGGAGACCGAGGCTCCGGCGAAGGCCGAGGCGAAGAGCGAGCCCAAGGCCGAGGCGAAGGCCGAGAAGGCCCCCAAGGCGGAGAAGGCGCCCAAGGCGCCCAAGGCCGAGAAGGCCCCCAAGGCGAAGGCCGAGAAGAAGTAGTCGCCCGTTCGCAGTCGAGGCAGTGCACGCGGCCCGGGATTCCTCGCACGAGGAGCCCGGGCCGAGGTGTTTGAGGCGACGGAGCGTTCGAGGCGGTACGGCCGTCAGGGCGCCTGGCCGCTGATGAGGAGCGAGACGTCCTCATCGGGGTCGCGGGCGCTGACGCGGATGTCGGAGATGGTGAGGCCCCGGGGGGCTGGCTTGCCGCTGGCGTCGAAGAGGATGACGGGCGAGAGCGTGAGGGCGTCTCGCGGGGAGACGGTGGTGGTGGTGCTGCGGTAGGCCCCGTTGACCACCACTTCGACGTCTTGCCAGGCACGCTCGGAGTCGTTCTTCACCATGAAGATGGGCTCGCGGGCGTCGCCGGCGATGACCAGGCGGGCGCCGAGGGCGTTGGTGGTCTCGCCGCCGGAGCAGGCGACGCCGATGCTGGTGGACGAGAGGACGAACCAGGCGGCGACGACGACGGCCTTGTACTTGAAGAAGCGGTCCGAGTTCCGGAAGTCCTGGACCATCTCCTTGAGGATCGACGCGGCGTTGAGGAGCGTGTCGATGGCGCCTTCGCGCAGCCGCTCGCTGGCCTTGGCTTTGGGGCCGGGGGCCAGGGGCTCGGCCCGCGCGGCGGACATCACCTTGCGGTATTCGTCGCCGGACTTGGTGCGCCTGGGCTCGCTCACGGTGGCGGCAGTCTACCTAAGGCCGGGCCGCGGTGAGGAGCGCGAGCGCCTGTGATGCCATGGCGTTCTCGGGCTGCTGTTCGAGGACCTTCTGGAGCCAGCGGACGCCCTGGGTCTTGGCGGCCTCGCGTTCCGCGGTGCCGCGGGCGTGCTGGGCGTGGTCGGTGTGGAGCAGGCCGAGGCGCAGCCACACCTCGGCGTTCTCGGGCTCGTGCTCGAGGGCCTGTTCGAGCTGCCGCTGAGCGCCGGCCCAGTCGGCTTCCTGCTGGAGCACCAGGGCGAGCTTGCCGCGGGGCGGGAAGCTCCTGGGCGCGAGGCTGACCCAGGCTCGGTAGCAGCGCTTGGCCTCGGCGCCGTCGCGGCGGTCGAGGGCGAGATCTCCCAGCGCGGTCCACGCGTCGTCGAGGAGCGGGTTCAAGGCCACGGCCTTCTCGAGCTGCTCGCGGGCCTGGGCGGTGCGCTGCTTTCCCAGGTAGAGCTGGCCCAGGTACAGGTGGGGGCGCCCGTCCTTGGGGGCGAGCTCGATGGCGCGCTGGAGTTCGTCGACGGCGCGGGCCGCGTCGTCGATGCGCAGGTAGGCGAGGCCGAGCACGGAGTGCACTTCGGGCAGGTCGGGGAAGTCCTGGAGCACTTCCTCGAAGGCGACGATGGCCTGCTGGGGGACGTCGGCGACCTGGAGCCACTGGAGGCCTTGCTCGAAGCGGGCGCGGGCCGTCTCGGGGAGCCTGGTGGCGGTGAGCTGTTCCATCAGCGCGCGGGCGGTGGCGAGCTCGGCTTCGGTGGGCCCGGCGTCGACGACGCGGTGGAGTGCCTGGACGGCGCCGTCGTGATCGCCCACGCGGCCGCGGGCCTTGGCGAGCGGGAGAAACCAGCCGGGGTGGTCGGGCGCGAGGCTGACCGCGCGCTCCAGCTCGGTGCGGGCCTCGGCGTCGGCCTCGGACTCGAGCAGCGCGAGGCCGAGGCGGTAGTGGAGCTCGGGCTCCTGGGGCGCGGCGCGGACCGCCTTGCGAAACTCGTCGATGGCGGGGCCGCCGGCGTCGCGGGCGGTGGCGAAGCGAATCAGGCCTCGCTGGAAGCAGGCGATGGCGTCCTCGCGGCCGGTGAGGCGCTCAAGGAGCAGTGGCCCGCTGCCGTTCTTGACGTGCGCCTCGGCGAGGAGGCGGGCGAGCTCGACGTCGCCGGGCGCTTCTCGATGGAGCTGCTCGAGGAGCTTCACCGCTTCCGGCCAGGATCGGGCCCCCAGGAGCCGCCGGGCCTCGTCGCGCGGGGCGAGGGCCGGGGCGGGGGTGGCGCAGGCGGCGAGGAGCAGCGCGGTGAGGAGCGCGCGCCTCATGCGCTCTGCTTCTCGTCGGCGGCGCGGCCGATGCCTTCCTTGCCTCGGGCAGCGACGGCGGCGTTGGAATCTCCGCCCAGGCCTCCGAGCTCGAGGCTCTGGGCGATGATGACGTCGCGCACCGCGCGGATGAGCGCGTCGCGGTTGCCGTCGAACTGGGCGATGTCGATGGGCTGGCCGACCTTGATGCGCACCGGGCCGGGCACGATGTCCCACGAGTTCTTGGGCATCACGTGGCGGGTGCCTTCGATGGTGACGGGAATGACGGGGACCTTGGCTTCCATGGCCAGGGCGAAGGGGCCCTTCTTGAACGGGAGAATGGAGCCGTTGTCGCTGCGCGTGCCTTCGGCGAAGACGACCACCGAGGTGCCGTTGCGGATCTTCCGCCCGGCCTTGGCGAGCGACGCGACGGCCTTGGCGTGGTTGCCACGGTCGACGAAGGGGTAGCCGGCGAGCGAGAGGTACCAGCCGAGCACCGGCACGTACTTGAGCTGCTGCTTCACCACGAAGCGGAAATCGACCGGCCACAGCCCGCGGAACACGGCGGGGATGTCGAGGGTCGACTGGTGGTTGCAGACGTAGATGGCGGCGCGCTTGGGGTCGGCGTTCTCCTTGCCGATCACCTCCAGGGTGGCGCCGCCGGCCCACAGGAGCACGGGAGACCACCAGCGCTGCACCACGTACATCGAGGCGCTGGTCCTCAAGGTGAGCGCCATGGCGATCACGGTGCAGGGGAAGAAGACGAGGGTGGCGAAGCCGGCGATGAAGATGCAGAACCACTTGCGCATGTCAGGGGACCTCGAGGAGCCGCTGGAGCTCGCCGTCGGCGAGGAGCGTGGAGAAGGCGGGGTCTGACTTCACGTCGGCGGGGACGAAGCCGGGGCCCGCCTTGGTGCGGGCCTCGCGGAGGTAGAGGAGCACGTCGGCCTTGCGGCCCTGGGCGGCGGCGAGGCGGGCGTTGCCCCAGGCGGCGTAGGCGGACGCGGGGGCCGCGCGGCCGGTGGCGTCGAAGGCGGACTGGGCGTCGGCGTAGCGGCGGGCGGCCAGGAGCGCGAGGCCCTTGAGGTAGAGAAGCTCGGCGGAGGGGGCCTGCGCCTTGAGGGCCGGCTCGAGGGCCTCGAGCGCGGCGTCGGCGTCGCCGCGGGCGAGGAGCAGCCGGGCCTGGAGGCAGCGGACCTCGGCGCGCTGGGCAGCGACGGCGAGGAGTGCGTTGACCTCGGCCTCGGCGGCGCCGGCGTCTCCGCTCTCGAGCTGGGCGCGGGCGAGGCCGATGCGGGCCTCGGTGGGCGTCTTGCTCTGGGCGGCGGCGCGGGTGAAGGCGTCGAGGGCGACGTCGAGGTGGCCCTGGGCGAGGGCGGCTTCCCCCAGCAGTCTCCAGGCGCGCTCGTCGGTGGGGCGCAGCTTGGTGGCGGCGGTGAAGGCGGTCTCGGCGTCGGCGAGGCGGCCGGCACGGGCGGCCCGGTTGCCCTGTTCGAGCTCGGCGTCGCCCGGCGCCGGGCAGGCGCAGAGCCAAAGGGCGAGGGCGCCCGGGAGGGCGGACCAGAGGGAGCCTGGGCTGTGGCGCCGGGCCGGCATGGGCGGCGTGCATGTACCACGCGCCAGCAGCGGTGCGCGTCTGGTACAACCCCTGGTTCTCGTGGGTCGCCAGCGCTTCATCGCCATCGCGGGGAACATCGGCGCCGGGAAGACGGAGCTGACGGGGTTCCTCTGCAAGAAGTACGGGATCACCCCGTTCTACGAGCCCAACGATCAGAACCCGTACCTGGCGGACTTCTACAAGGACATGAAGACCTGGGCGTTCCGGTCCCAGATCTTCTTCCTGACCCACAAGTTCCGGCTGCACCGGCAGCTGGAGCAGGGCGAGGGCGCGTCGATCCAGGACCGGACCATCTACGAAGACGCGGAGATCTTCGCGCGCAACCTCTACAAGCAGCGCTACATCGACAAGCGCGACTGGGGCACTTACTGGGAGCTGTACCAGACGATCGCCGCGGCGCTGCGGCCGCCCGACCTGATGATCTACCTGCGCTGCCCGGTGCGGACGCTGCGCCAGCGCATCAAGATTCGCGGCCGGGCGATGGAGCAGGACATTCCCACGGCGTACCTGTCGCGGCTCAACGCGCTCTACGAGGGGTGGTTCAAGACGTACACCATGAGCCCGGTGCTGGTGCTGCAGACGGACACGCTCGACTACCTGACCGACCTGGTCGACCGCATGGATCTGTTCCGCCAGATCGAGAAGTACCTGTGAGCGGGAGTCTGCCGTGAGGGACCTGTACCTGCTGGCGACGGCCTCGACCGAGCCGGTGGACGAGGCGGCGCTCAAGGAGGCCTTCGAGGCGGAGGACGTGGCGCTGGTCTTCGGAGAAGACGGCTGCCTGTTCTCGTTGCGGGCGGAAGACTCGCGGGTCGACGTCACCTTCGAGACGCGCTCGCAGAAGCTGGGGTGGACGCCCGATCTGCTCACCGGCACCGAGGCGTCGCAGGCGGCGCTGCGGTCGGCGCGGGGCTTCTACCGGGTGGCCTTCGAGCCGGGAAAGCCACAGGGAAGCGTGGCGGTGTTCGAGGCGCTGTGGTGCGTGCGCACGCTGATGGAGCACGTGGAAGGCGTGGTGGTCGACGTGAGCGCCTTCAAGATCCACAGCGCCGAGGACATCGAGGAGATCACCGAGCTGGAGTTCGACATTCGCGACCACATCACGCTCCACGCGGTGGAGGCGTCGGAGACGTCGACGCCGATGTGGGTGCACACGCACGGCATGGCCAAGTTCGGCATGCTCGACGTGGAGATGTTCTCGCTGAGCGCGGAAGACCTGCAGCCGGCGGAGACGTTTCTCCACGAGCTGTGCACGGACATGGCGTTCGACCACGGCCCCGCCTGGCGCACGGCGGTCTCGACGAGCGTGGGCATGAGCTTCCAGGTGATGCCCAGCGACGAGGCGCGCCCGAGCCTGTACGGCGTGGCGCCGGAGCAGTTCGAAGGACACGAGTCGGGCTACCTGACGGTGACCAGCCCGGAAGGCCGTCACAGCCTGACCGAGGTGCTCAAGCAGTACCGCGACCGCTTCGAAGCGGAGACCCCGGAAGAGAAGGACGCGCTGGCGAGCCAGGCGAAGGCGTTGCTGCCGTCGTTCAAGGCGCGCTTCCTGCGGCGGGGGCTGATGGAGCCGTTGAGCTTCGTGGTGCGGGCCCCCTTCGAGGTTCACCCCAACGGCGACGAGGGGGAGGCCGACGAGGAGCAGCTGTGGGTCGAGGTGGTCCAGTGGGAAGAGGACACGCTCATCGGCAAGCTGGTCGACGGGGGTGAACGGACCACGGAGTGGCGCCGGGGGGCCCACGTGGAAATCGAGCAATCGCAGATCAACGCCCTGGCGGTCAGCCGGGACGGGCGGACGCTCGACGAAGAGGATCTGAAGAATCTTCTGAACGCTGAAAGACCGATGTAAAGTCGCGTTCCACCAATGCCAGCACTGCTCCTGTTGTCGGGCCCGTCGGTTGGGTTGCGGCATGAAGTGAAGGGCGAAGTCATCATCGGCCGCAGTCCGTCCTGCGACATTCCGCTGGAGGACAGCAAGGTCTCGCGTCGGCACGCGCGGGTGGTGCTCGAAGGCGGGCAGGCGCGGGTCTCCGACCTGGGCAGCCGCAACGGCACGCTCGTCAACGGCGAGAAGATCGAAGGCGAGGTCACGCTGCTGCCTGGAGATCAGTTCCAGGTGGGCGACTCGAACCTGCTCTTCGAGCCGCCTTCGCGCGCGGCGTTGACGGAGAAGGACGCGGGCGAGCTCGATTCCCTGCCGCTGGAGGAGCTGCTGCCGGCGGTCGGGGCCGAGGCGGGCCTCTACAACTTCTCGGTGGCGCTGCTGTCGGCGACGACGGAGGCGATGGTGCTGCGTCGGGCGGCGGAGGAGGTCGCGCGGGCGCTCAACGCGGACAAGGCGGCGGCGCTGCTCGGTGGCTCCGAAGGCCTGCTCACCGCGTCGGTGGTGGGCGCGGAGTCGGTCGAGGTGCCTCGCTCGCTGGCCCGCGGGGCGCTGGAGCGCAAGGAAGTGGGCCGCTCGGCAGGGGTGCTCTGTGCGCCGCTGATCGCCTCGGGTGGTGCGCCCTTCGGCATCCTCTACGCGGAGCGGCCGGAGCCGTTCGCGCAGGGCGATGGCCGGCTGCTGGCGTCGCTGGGGCGCATCGCGGGTGAGGCGCTGGCGGCAGTTCGCTCGCGGACCGACGCCGACGCTCCGCAGGTGCAGCTGCTGGGCAGCTCGCGGCAGTTCCGCAAGTCGGTGGAGCACGCGCGGCGCGCGGCGGCGGTGCTGGAGCCGGTGGCGGTGTACGGCGAGCTGGGCACCGGGCGCCTGCACACGGCGCACTACATTCATTCGCGCAGCCCTCGGGCGCTGGGCCCGTTCGTGGTGGTGGACTGCCGGCGGCCTGCGGCGCAGGTCGAGGAAGAGCTCTTCGGGCGTACCTCGGCGCCGGGCGTGCCGCCGATGTCGTCGGCGCTCTTGCGGGCCGACGGGGGCACCTTCGTGCTGCGGCAGCTGGAGTCGCTGCCGAGGCACCTCTCGGAGCGTCTGGGGCGGCACCTGTCTCGCAAGACGGCGCCGGCGCGTGCGGGCGGCGAGGAGCCGGTGGACATTCGCCTGATGGTGACCATCACCGCGCCGCTGGCCACGGTGGCCCAGCGCGGCGAGGTCGACGGGGAGCTGGCGAAGGCGGTCACGGGCATCGAGATCGAGTCGCTGCCGCTGCGCGAGCGCCGCCCCGACGTGCCGGCGCTCTACGAGTACTTCGCGGGGCGCATGGCGAAGCTGCGGAAGAAGGAGATTCCCACCTTGTCGCCCGACGCGCGGCGGCTCTTGGTGGACTACGGCTGGCCAGGCAACGTGGAAGAGCTCAAGGGCGTCTCGGAGCGGCTGGCGCTGCTGTACGCGGGCACCGAGGTGACGGCGCTCAAGCTGCCTCCGGAGATCCAGGACGGGCCGGGGAGCGGTCAGCCGGCGACGCTGGCGCAGATGATCGCGCGGCTCGAGCGCGACGCGATCAGCGAGGCGCTGCGCGAGGCGCGGGGCAAGAAGATCAAGGCCGCGGCGCTGCTGGGGATCAGCCGGCCGACGCTCGACAAGAAGATCGAAGACTTCCAGCTCGTGGTCGAAAAGCGCAGGCAGTGAAGCTGCGGTTTTCCCAGGCGGTGCAGGGCGCGATGCTCCGCAAGCGCCCGCTGGTGGCGCTGGAGTCGTCGGTCATTGCTCAGGGGCTGCCCCGGCCGCAGAACCTGCACGCGGCGATGACCTGCGAGGCGGCGGTGCGGGCCGAGGGCGCGGAGCCGGCGACCATCGCGGTGATCGACGGGGAGCTGTGCATCGGCCTCGAGCCCGAGGAGCTGCAGCGCCTGGCGAAGAGCGACGGGCTGCTCAAGGTGGGCTCGCGGGATCTCGCGGTGGCGGTGGCTCGGCGGCTCACGGGGGGCACCACGGTGAGCGCGACGTGCGAGCTCGCGGCGGCGGCCGGCATCCGGGTGTTCGCGACGGGCGGGCTGGGCGGGGTGCACCGCGAGGTGGCGAAGGCGCTCGACGTCTCGCAGGACTTGCCGGCCCTCGCCCGTTTCCCGGTGGCGGTGGTGTGTGCTGGCGCGAAGTCGGTGCTCGACCTGCCGAAGACCATGGAGGCGCTGGAGACGCTCGGGGTGCCGGTGCTCGGCGTGGGGACCAACGAACTGCCCGGGTTCTACACGCGCGAGACGGGCATTCACCTGGAGCACCAGGTGGGGACCGCCGAGGAGGCCGCGGAGATCGCGCGCGCCCGCGTCGAGCTGGGCCAGGGTGGGCTCATCTTCGCGCTGCCGCCTCCCGCGGCCACGGCCTTGCCGCGCCAGCTGGTGGACAAGCACCTGGCCGTGGCGCTGCGCGAAGCGAAGCGGAAGAAGATCGAAGGCAAGCAGGTGACCCCCTTCTTGCTGAAGGCCATGGCGGCGGCGACGCGGGGCAAGACGCTGCTCGCGAACCTGGCGCTGCTGGAGAACAACGCGCGCTTCGCCGGGGCCCTGGCCGCGGCGTGGAGGCGCTGAGGTGGAGCGGGCGCTCACCGCCGCGGGCAAGCTCTTCGTCGCGGGCGAGTACGCGGTGCTCTGGGGCGGCGTGGCCCGGGTGCTCGCCTGCGGTCCCCGGGTCGGGGCGCACGCGAGGCCGCGCGACGACGGGCGGGTGCAGCTGCTGCTCGATCAAGGGGCGCGCGGGGGGCCGGCGACGCCGGGTGGGGTGGGCTGGACCGAGGCGCCGGGGCAGGCGTTTCACTTCGCCGCGACGGCGCTCGACCTGGCGCTGCGGGCGCTGGCGCGGCCCCGTGCGGGTGCGACGGTGGCCCTGGCGCCGTCGCCGCTCGGGCCGCACGGCGGCAAGCTGGGACTGGGGAGCAGTGCGCGCACGGCGGTGCTGACGGCGGAGGCGATTCGCTGCGCGCTCGACGTGCAATTCGACGCGCTCAAGCTGGCCCTGGTGGCGCATGCCGATGCGCAGGGGGGGCGCGGGAGCGGGGCGGACGTGGCGGCCATCTTCGCCGGCGGGCTGGTGGGGTACCGCCGGTACGACGTGTCGGCGCTGCTCAAGGCGGCGCGCGGCGGAGACCTGGGCAGCGCGCTGGCGGTCTCCCCTCCGGTCGACGTGTGGCGGGCTGCGAAGCCGAAGCTGCCGATGGCCTGGATCTTCACCGGCCAGAGCGCCTCGACGCCGCTGCTCATCGGCGAGGTGGAGCGCACGCTGGGCGCGTCGGGGCGCGAGGTGTTCGTGAGCCGTTCCGACGGGCTGTCGATCCAGCTCGAGGACGGGCTGGGCCGGGGAGACTTCGCGCTGGTCTCGGAGGCCACCCGGGGGCTGCAGGCGCTGCTCTCGGAGCTGGGGCCGGTGGTCACCGAGGAGATCGAGCGCATCCTGACGCTGGCGAACACCTTCGGCTGCGTGGGGAAGGTCTCGGGCGCGGGCGGAGGTGACGGCTGCATCGTGTTCGCCCCCGACGTGGGCGCGCGGAAGGAGCTGCTCGACGCGGTCCGGGCGCGCGGCTTCTTCGCGCTGGAGCTCGAGCCGGAAGCAGGACTGCAGGGGTCGCCGACCAGCGACCCCACGCTGTTGAGCTGGATCACCGCATCGAGCTGAAGGAGCACCATGCCGGAACACGACTGGGCAGGCCGTTGGCGCGAAGGGAAGATCGGCTTCCACGAGGGCAAGCCGAACCCGTTCCTCGAGCGCCACGTGGGGGTGCTGGGGAGCAAGCGGCGGGTCCTGGTACCGCTGTGTGGGAAGGCCGAGGATCTCGCCTTTCTCGCTGCGCAGGGGCACCGCGTGGTGGGGGTGGAGTACGTCGAGCAGGCGGCGATCGCCTTCTTCGAGGAGCACGGGGTCAAGCCCAGCCGGGCTGCGGGAGCGCGCTTTCCGACCTATTCGGCGGGTGACGTCACCATCGTGGTGGGGGACTTCTACGCGGTGACGCGTGCCGACGTGGGCGAGGTCGATGCCTTCTACGATCGGGCTGCGCTGATCGCGGTGGAGCCCGAGTCGCGCGATCGCTACGTGGCCGCGGTGCGCGCACTGGTGCCTCCGGGCTCGCCGGGGCTCCTGGTGACGTTCGACTACCCGCCGGGCGTCGAAGGCCCGCCGCATTCGGTCCCTCAGCCCGAGGTCCGCAGGCTGTACGGGAAGGACACGCTCGAGGTGCTGAGCGAGGCGCCCGGCTTCAATCCCCGGGTTGCGGCAGCCGTCGGCGGAGGCACGGACCGGGCGTACCGCATCGTGCTCAAGGCTTCGACCTGAGCGCTGCCCGAGCGAGCTCGTCGTACCCCTGACGCCGCTGCTTCAGGTAGGCGGGGTACGGCACCAGCTTGAGGGCGCGGCGACGTGACTCGAGCAGCTCCGGGGCTTCGATGGGGGCGGCTGGCGTCGTTCCGCCATCGGGGAGAAAGTCGAGCTGGGAGCCGTACCGCTGGGGCTTGCCCTGCTGCAGGAGCACCTTGTCCGTGAGCCGGGCGAGATGCTCGGGCGGCGCCACGCCACGCTTCACCGCGGACTCGAGCAAGGTGAGACAGCGCTGCATCAGCGGGGCATCACTCGCGAGGTGGAGCGCGAGGATCCAGGCTGCTTCCGCGCCGTCCTCTCCGACCTGGTCCGCAGTGGGCCAGCCCTGCTGGTCGAGGATCTCGCGCAGTCGGGCCGCGTTGCGGGCATCGAAGCGGCTCACCAGCTCGCCCCATTCGCCCGCCGGGTCATGCCCGAAGAGCGCCTGCCGGCTGGCCTGATCGGTGTCCCTGAGGATGAGCAGCTCGGCCCGGAGCACCGGCTGGGTGGGCGGGGTGGCCCAGGCGCCGGCAGCGAGCAGGGTGACGAGGAGTGACTGACGCATGGCGCGATCTACCGCGCAGACGACCACGTGCGGTACCAGGCGTGGGTTCGCGCGAGCATCTCCTCGAGCGGAACGGGCTGATAGCCGAGCCGGTCGATCGCCTTGGCCGACGACACCCGGTTGCGGTGCATCAGGTACTCGGCGCCCTGTCGGGTCATCAGCGGCTCCTTCCGGGTGAGCAGGGCGAGGCCTTCGCCGAAGAGCCCCATGAGCCAGAGCGCGAAGGCGGGCGCCTCGCGCACCGCACCGGTCCTCCCGCACAGCCGCGAGGCGACGGTTATCGCTTCCTGGAAGGTCGCGTCGGCCCCTCCGAGCAGGAAGCGCTCGCCGCTGGCACCGCGTTCGACGGCTTCCACGTGGGCCCGGGCGACCTGGGCGACGTCGGCGAAGCTGGTCTGCCCCTTGGGGACGATGGACAGCCGCCCGGTCTCCACCATCTGGAAGACGCGGCCCCAGTAGCCGGGGTTGTCGGGGCCGATGATGGTGCCGGGGTTCAAGACCACGGGGTGCAGATCGGTGGCGGCGAGCACCAGCTGCTCGGCCAGGTGCTTGGTCCGCACGTACCCGATGCGGCTGGTCGCGGCGGTGATGGGCGACGCCTCGGTGAGGACGCCGGGCTGCAGTCCGAGGGCGCCGGCGGTCGAGGTGAACACCAGGGCGCGGGCGCCCTTGCGCCGGGCCACCGCGATCAGCCGCTGGGTGACGCCGACATTGCCGTCGAGCTGGCGTGCGGCGTGGCCGGCCCAGAACGACGCATCGCCCGCCACGTGAAAGACGGCGTCGAGTCCTTCGGGGACCGCGCCCGTGAGGTGCTCCTCGGAGTAGCTGGGGAGCTCGACGACGCGTGTCTGCAGCCTGGGCAACATGCCAGGGGAGGAACCGAGGCGCTTGAGGGCGGTGACCTGCGCACCCCGGCGCTCGAGCTCGGCGACCACGTGGCCGCCGACGAAGCCGTTGGCGCCGGTGACGAGCGCAGTGCGGATCACGGGCGCTCCAGGGCCTCGAGCGCGGCGCTGGCCTCGTCGGGGCGCCAGAGGAGCGCGCGGTCCTTGAGATCGCCGAGCTTCATGCCGCGCTGGGAGAACAGGCGCTGGAGCAGCTGCGGGAGCCCTGCGTGGCGCACGTGGGCGGGGGCCTCGAGCTGACCGAGCTGGCGGGCCCGCTGGTAGTGGAAGGCCGCCTGCAGGCGGCGGTCGAAGGCGTTCGCATCGGCAGCGCCCGGAGTGACGAGCACGTAGCGGCGGCGGGCGATGTCGGGGATGAGCACGCTCGAGGTGAGCGAGAGCGCCGCGAGGGCCTCGGCGACGACGGCCTCGTTGAGCTTCTCTCCCACCAGATCGCTCACGGCCTGGCTGCGGCCGAGGAAGCGGAGGGCCGGCGTCTTCCCCACGAGGCCGGTGACCGCGACGCGATCGCCGAGGCGGTAGCGCAGCAGTCCCGAGCGCTGGGAGATCACCACTTCGGCTTCCTCGCCGGGCTGGAGCTCGGCGAGCGTCCTGACGTCGCCGGCACCGGTGAGGAACTCGAAGAACACCTCGTCGAGGAGCGGCACGCCGCCATCGAGGCCTATGCGCGGGTAGGTGAGCGGCGCCTCGGTGGCGAGCAAGCCCTTGGGCTGGAGCAGCACCCCGGGGAAGCGCTCGGCGAGCTGGCGGGCGGGCAGCACGGAGCCGCCGTCGGCCCAGCAGGAGATGAGCTTGAGCGCCGGCCACACCTGGTCCCAGCGGCGTTCGCGCAGCGCCTGGGCGCGGTCGGGTTCGAGGCCCGCCGCGTAGCGCTCGAGGTCGCGCTCGGCGTGTTCGAGGACGACGAGGAGGAAGGTGGGACTCCAGATGGAGATCACCTCGAGCCGAGGTTCCTCGAGCAGCCGGCGCAGGAGGGCGTCGTGAAAAGCGCCCGGGGTGGTGAGGCCCGGGAGCCCGGGCACCATCACCAGGAGCTTCTCCAGGAGTGCGCGGGTGGGGCCTTCGAGGTAGTCGCGGTCGTCCTCGACGCCGATCGGCGTGCCCGCTGTGGCCTCGGGGACCTGGAAGCGCGGCGAGACCGAGAAGTAGGCGAGACCGGTCTCGAGCGTCGGGCCGCGCTCGAGGACGTCGGAGGCCCAGAGCAGGAACATGCGGGTCATCGAGCGCTGGAGCGCCGCGGTGTACGGCACGAGCTTCTTGTGGCCGTTGCTGCCGGAGGTGGTCTCGAAGAACTTCACCCGGTCCGGCGCGATGAGCGGCTGGTCGCTCTGGCGCTGCCGCTCGATCCACGGTTCGAGCGCCTCGTAGGCGACCAGGGGCACCTTGGCGCGGAAGGCCGCGAGATCCTCGGCCCCGTCGAGTCCGAGCGACCGACCTCGCTCGGTGCGCGCGGCGGCGCGGGTGAGTTCCTGGCGGAGCGCTTCCTGGGCCTGGGCGGGATTCTCGAGGGCGCGGGCTTCGCTGCGTCGGACCGGCGCAGCGAGCACCCTGAGCGCGGCCTTGGAGGACGCGAAGAGGGCGCGGCGCCAGAGGCTCACAGCCGTTCCCGCCAGTCGCCCGCTTCGTAGGTGTTGGCCTGGACGCGGGTGCCCGGCGGGTAGACCTTCACGCCCAGCTTGCAGTTGTTGCCGACGAGCGAGCGCTCGCCGATGTCGAGGCCGGGGCCGAGGGTGCTGTAGGCGCCGATCAACGTGCCGGCGCCCACGTGGATGCGCTCGACGTAGAGCAGGAGCTGCTTCTGCCGCGGGAAGATGGCGTGGGCGATGAGGTCGATCTGGTGGCCGAAGATCGCGCCGGCGTCGATGTCGACCAGGCTGCGGTCCATCACCCGGACCGACTGGGTCCAGTACACGCCGGCGCCGATGCGGCTGCCCCAGAGCCGGAGCCACGCCGAGTAGAGGCCCGGCACCAGGCGAATGGCGTTCTCGAAGAACGGAAAGACGTCGTAGCCGAGCTGGAGGTTGTGAGCGGCCCACCAGGGCGAGAACTTCGGCTCGTCGATGGCGGTGAAGCCGGTGGGAATGGGCCGGATGGCGCTGAGCAGCCGGAACGAGGCCACCGGGAGCAGGTACGCGCTGCCGAAGGCGCCGAGCGCGAACCACCCGTTGCGGTCCCACAGTGCCCACCCGAGGCTGCCGAAGGTGAGCACCGCCCACAGCGGCGGGAAGAGCGCGAACAGCCGGCCGACGAGGGTCACCGGGTCGGCCCGGGGAAGAGGAACGGCCGCCACAGCGCGCCCTGGCGTTCGACGCCGAGGGCCTCGGGCGCCGCGTCAGCCTTGGCGTACGAGCCGTGGAGCCGGTCCCAGAGCGAGAGGTTGGCGCCGAAGTTCACCTCGACGGCCGAGCGGCTGTGGTGCCACGCGTGCTCGTGGGGGGTGATGAGCACGGTCGCCAGGGCGCGGTGGGCGCCGGAGCCGATGGGCGGTGCGAAGGTGGAGTGGCGCCAGAGGTCGAGCGCGGCGGTGAGCGCGGCGGCGAGGGCGAAGGGCGCAGGATCGGCGAGCACGAAGCCGAGCAGGCCGCCGGCCCAGAAGTAGACGATGAGGAGCGGGGTGAAGAGCGTGTTGCGCGAGGTGACGAGCACGTCCATCGCGGTGGCGGTGTGGTGGACCTCGTGGAAGCGCCAGAGGGCCTTCACGTGGAGCAGCCGGTGGTTCCAGTAATAGAGGTAGTCGACGAGGACGAAGTCGAGCAGGAAGGCGACGGGGGCGGGCGCGTCCCACGCGGCGTGCCAGCCCGGCACCAGCGCCGGCCACACCCAGGTGGAGAAGACCCACTGACCGAGCGGCACGGCCGCGCCCTGGACGAGCAGTCCGCTCAGGTCGACCACCCACTCGTCGCGGCCCCGCGCGAGCAGCGCCTGCCGGCGGGTCACCCAGGTGAACGCCAGCAGGCCCCAGAAGGCGGCGAACACCAGGGCGAGGCTCATACGAAGAACTCGACCTGGTGGGACTTGTCGGGGAGCTTGCGCGGGTCGCGCCCGGCGGCGAGTTCGTTGCGGATGGACTCGATGAAGACGTGGATCATGTCGGCGGGCGTGTTGTTGAACTCCGCGCCGTACTTCTCGATGACCTTCATCTGGTTCTGAAGGATCTCGAGGTCCTGGTCGATGATCTTCTGCCCGTAGGCGCGCACGAAGGGCGCGGCGAGGCCGGTCCACAGGCCGTAGTTGTACGTGAGATCGGTGTAGACCCAGGTCGACCTGGGCGTCGCGGGCACCGACTGCGAGGTGATGATGAAGTGGCGGTGCTTGCCGGCGACGTATTCCACCGACGTCACGTTCGGCATGTAGAAGTTGTCCTTGTGCACCAGCGGCACGCCGCCGGGGTTCAGGAACTTCTGGAAGAAGCCGAGGTTGTTCTTCTCGCCGCCGTAGGAGACCTGCACCGAGCCGTGCTTGCGCTCGATGGTGGCGGTGAGCGCCTCGTTCTTGGTGGAGCGGAAGATGCCGCGGTGGACGAAGGCGGTGTGGGGGATGTCGATGAAGTTCTCGGCGCAGTTGGTGACGTCGTTGTCGAAGACGTTGAGCAGCCGCAGCGTCTTGTACCCGGGCTCGCCGTAGTGAGGCATGGCGAAGGGCTCGAGCGCTTCCTCGGGTGATTCGTTCAAGCGCACGTAGACGAAGCCGTCTCGTTCGGTGACCGGGTAGCGCTTGGCGCAGCGGTTGCCGAGCTTCTTGCCGTCGGGTCCGAGCGAGGGCACCTGCACCACCTTGCCGGTGCCGTCGTAGACCCAGCCGTGGTACCCGCAGGTCAGCTGGCCGTTGCGCACGGTGCCCCGCGAGAGCTGGGAGGCGCGGTGGAGGCAGCGGTCCTGGAGTGCGATCGCCTGGCCCTGCTCGTCGCGGTAGATGGCGAGCCACTCGTCGAGCACCTGGCGGGCGATGACCTGGTTGGCCTTGAGCGCGCGCGACTCGCTCACCACGTACCAGAAGTCGCGGAAGTCCATGGCTACCGGTCTCCCACGGGGTCGACCTCGATGTCCGCGCTGACGTCGATCTGGCAGAGCAGCCGGCAGTCGGCGCTCGGGGCTCCGTTGACGTCGAGCGACTCGCGCTCGTCTTCGTTCGGCGGCACGAGCTCGCCGGCGACGACCCGCACGTGCGACATGCAGGTGCCGCAGATGCCGGTGCGGCAACCGAAGAGCACCGGCGAGTTGGAAGCGGTGAGGTGGAGCGACAGGTTCTTCCCGCGGGGCACCTGGACCGGCGGGTGGGAAGCGCTCTTGAAGGAGACCGCGTGCGACGCCGACGTCATGCGGGGGCGGGGAGCGCGGCGACCGGCTGCGGGCTCGCGGCGTGGAGCTCGGGCCGGCGGAGGAACCGGGCGAACGCGCGGCGGTTGGTCTCGAGGTAGTTCTGCGAGGTGCTCCTGGCCATGATGGCCATGTCCTTGTTGGTCCGGTTCACGTATTCGAGGTTGGCCAGGTACGCCTTGTAGGAATCGACCGCGGTGGCGTGCGTCTTGGCGGCCTCGACGAGGCCCTGCGTCTCCTCGGTGAAGCAGCGGCGGATCATCTCCTTGGCGTCGGCATCGGAGAAGCCGAACGCGCGCGAGCGCAGCACCCGGTAGACGACCGGGAAGAGCGCCGGGTCGTGCCAGAACAGGCCGTTGACCGCGATGGAGATGGGGAAGTGGTCCTTCTGGCAGCCCGCGATGCCGGCGTTGCCGAGCATGGCCTCGAAGCGGGTGGGCTTGGGCAGCGAGTTGATGACGTCGTGGCCGATGAGGCAGCTGCTGTTGAAGTGGAACGACTCGTCGAGGAAGTGGAAGTACGAGATCTTCGACGGGATCGGGGCGTGTTCCTGGTCGGCGTGCGTCGCGTAGTACTGCGACAGCTCGTGCTGCACCATCTTGCCCTTGAGCGTGCGCAGGCCGCGCACGGTGAAGTACTGGCAGGCGAGGAACGGGTTGCTCGAGGAGACGAGGCTGAAGGCCTGGAGCAGGAAGCGCTTCCACGCGCGGCGGAAGGGCCCCGAGTCGTTGAAGATCATCGTCTCGGCGTGCCAGGCGCGCATCGGGTACGTGAAGATCCGCTCGCCGAAGACCTCGGCCTCGACCTGCTCCGAGACCACCTTGAACGCGTTGATGTGCGCGCGCTCCTGGGCGGACTCGAGGTCGAGGGTGTCGCAGACGGAGCGGAAGTCCTCGAGCGCGTAGAGCCCGGCGGCGCAGGTCTGGTTGAAGAAGATGGTGGCGATCTCCGCGGAGATGATCTGCGCGTAGTAGCCGACCCAGTAGAGCTGGTTGAGGAGCACCTTCTGGCTCTGGGTGGCCTCGTTCCAGAGCGGGGTGCCGTAGAGCAGCGAGAAGCGTTCGGGGTTCCAGAACTCGTTCTTGCAGTCGGCGTACTTGAAGGCGGCCGACGCGGCGTCGAGCTTGGGCGAGTGGTCCTGCTCCTTGTTGCGCCGCTGGTTCATCGCCAGGCGCTTCAAGGTGCGCTCGTCGTCGAGGAGCGACTTCGTCTGCCGCTGGGCGAGCTGAGGGTGCATGGGGTGGCGAGTTTATCGGCGAGCGGGCAGTAAAGATTCGTTTCGTTCGAATGAAAGCGACATCAACGGGTTAGTTCCGTCACTGGGTGCGGTGTGGTCAGGCAACCTCCTACATGGCGAGGGCGATAATCTGTGCACCCCATGCGCTCCGGTCAGCTGAAGGCCAGCGTCTGTCCCCCCGCGAAGCTGAGCGCGGAGGCCCGCGATGGCATGTGGAGCCTCTTCTCGCGCTTCTACGTCAGCGTGACGCGGGAGCAGTTCGAGTCGGACCTCGACAAGAAGCACCGGGTGATCGTCTGCCGCGACTCGGGCGACGGCTCGATCCAGGGCTTCTCGACGATGAAGGAATTCGAAGCCCAGATCGACGGCCGCACGGCGATGGGCATCTTCTCGGGCGACACCATCATCGACCCCCGCTACTGGGGGCAGTCGGCGCTGCAGGTGACGTTCTACCTGGAGGTGCTGAAGTTCAAGCTGCGGCACTTCTGGCGGCCGGTGTTCTGGTTCCTGATCTCCAAGGGCTTCAAGACGTACCTGCTGCTGTCGCGCAACTTCGTGGAGTACTGGCCGCGGTACGATCGCCCGACGCCGCAGTGGCAGGGGCGGGTGCTCGACGCCTTCGCGACCCAGCTGTACCCGGACGCGTGGCGCAAGGAGCTCGGGGTGATGAAGTTCGAGCAGTGCGTGGGCGCGCTGCGCGACGGCGTGGCGCCGATCGACACCGAGGCGCTGGCGGCCCCGGACATCGCCTTCTTCCTCAAGAAGAACCCCGGGCACTCGCAGGGTGACGAGCTCGCCTGCCTGGGCAAGCTCGATCTGCCCAACTTCCTCGGCTACGGCTGGAAGGCGCTGCGCAAGGCGTTCGGGCTGTCGAACCGCCCGCGGGCGCTGCCGGCCGACGCGCAGCCCCAGGCCCGCACCACGCGCTGATGGGCGAGGTCACTCGCAGCGCGCACACCCGCGAGGAGAACCGCGGCACGCAGCCGCTGCGCGATCAGCCGGTCTTCAACAACCCGGGCGTGGTGGCCGAAGGGTGGTACCCGCTCGGGCCGTCGCACGAGCTGCGCAAGGGCACGGCGCGGTCGTACCTGATCGCCCAGCAGCGCCTGGTGGCGTTTCGCGGCGAGGACGGCGCGGTGCGGGTGCTCGACGCGTTCTGCCCGCACATGGGCGCCGACCTGGGCAACGGGAAGGTCCAGGGCAACACGCTCGCCTGCTACTTCCACCAGTGGCGCTTCGACGGCGCTGGCGAGCTGGTGGGCGTGAAGTGCGGCGAGAAGCCCCGGCATCCGGTCAAGACGCGCGCCTGGCCGAGCGAGGAGCGCTACGGCTTCATCTGGGCGTTCGCCGGCGAGCGGCCCAAGGGGCCGGTGCCCACCTGCATCGGGCTCGAGGGCCGGGAGGTGCACGCGCAGTACCTCGGCGCCACCACGCTCTACGCGCACCACCACGTGATGATGGCGGGCGGCATCGACCTCGCGCACTTCGGTTCGGTGCACGACCTCGACGTCACCTTCGAGCTGAAGGCCAAGGTGGCCGACGACGACACCGCGGAATGGCGACTCTCGGGCGAGCTGCCGACCACGGGCTGGCGGGCGCGGGTGGGCCGGTTCCTGGTGGGGAAGACCATCGCCTACGCGGTGCGCTTCGCGGGCGGGTCGGCGGGCGGCATCACCTACGGCGATGCGCCGCGGCTCTTCGGGACGGGGCCGCGGTTGCCCACGCTGCACCTCTTCTGGGGCTGCGTGCCGCTCAAGTCGGGGGTGAGCCAGGTGCACGCCTTCGTGCTGACGCCCAGGCGGGGCGGGCCGCTGGGCTGGCTGCTCAACCGGCTCCAGGTGTGGGTGACCTTCGCGCTGCTGGGCTTCCTGCAAGACGACGACGTGAAGGCGTTTCCCAACATGCGCTTCCAGCTGTCGAACCTGACCGAGGCCGACCAGTCGGTGGCGCAGTTCGCGAAGTACGTGAACGCGCTCACGCCGTCGGCCTGGAGCGGCGTGCGCACCGGGAGCGAGTGAGGTCGATGGCTGCCGCCCCGTCGCCCAGGAAGCCCGCGCTCCTCTACGCGCTGGCGAGCATGGGCATGGGCCACGCGGTGCGCGCCGAGCCGCTGATCGCCCATCTCCGCGAGCACTACGAGGTGATCGTCTTCACCGGAGGGCCGGCCCACGCGTACCTGTCGGCGCGCTTCCCCGACGTGCGGCGCATTCACCGGCCGCGCTACTTCTTCCGGGGGAACCGGGTCGCGCCCGATCTGATCTACCTCTACATCCTCGTCACCTCGCCGCTCATCGTCTGGAGTCTCTGCCGGCTGTGGTGGGCGCGGCTGACCAGGCGGCCGGTGGCGCTGCTCACCGACTTCGAGACGCAGAGCATCTGGTCGGCGCTGCTGGTGCGGCCGCTCTTCCGGCTGCCGATCGTCTCGCTCGACAACCAGGGCATGTTCCGCTTCGCCGACCCGCCCGGGATGCCCGCGTCGGAGGCGAAGCGGCTCGAGGCGATCCGGTTCCAGGCGTGGACGGTGGTGCCCTTCGCCGATCGGTACCTGGTGGCGAACTTCGCGCAGCCGGCGCTCCGCGACGCGCGCGCGGCGTACGTGCCCCCGCCGATCCGCGACGACGTGCTGGCGCGGCTGCCGCGGGCTCGCGCTGCGGACGGCACCGCGCCGGTGCTGGCCTACCTCGGGCTGCGGCGCGAGCCGGGGCTGCAACAGACGCTGGAGGCGACGGGGCTGCGCTTCGTGGTCTTCGGCGCCGAGCGTGACGAGGACGTGGGCCAAGTGCAGTTCCGGCGCTTCGCGCACGACGCGTACCTCGACGCGCTGGCCGACGCGCCCTTCGTGCTGGTGAGCGCGGGGCATTCGTCGATCTGCGACGCGCTGGCGCTGGGCAAGCCGGTGCTGGCGTACCCTTCGCAGGGCCAGTTCGAGCAGGAGCTCAACGGCCACGCGGTGGAAGCGCTGGGGGTGGGGCGGGCGCTGAAGGCGATCGAGGCCGGCCCCATTGCGGACTTCGCCCGGAATCTCGCGGGCTACCGGGCGGCGGTCCTGGAGCGGTTCCACGGCGCGACGCCCTTCTTCGACAACCGTCAGTGTTTCGTGACGGTCGACGCCACCTTGCGGGCCCTCACCGGGGGCTGAAGCCCAAGTCTGCTACCATTCGCCGTCGAGGAGCCGCTCCCCCATGGATTCCTTCGAGATGTTCGCCAGGACCGATCGCGTGGCCGAAGGCTGGTACTGGGCCATGCCATCGCGCGAGCTGCGCAAGGGGCAGGTGAAGCCGCTCAACCTGATGGGCAAGGAGCTCGCCGTCTACCGCGGGGAAGACGGCAAGGTGGTCGCGCTCGACGCCTACTGCCCGCACATGGGCGCCCACCTCGCCGAGGGCAAGGTCGAGGGGTGCGAGGTCCGGTGCTTCTTTCACAACTGGAAGTTCGACGCCTCGGGCCAGTGCACCGAGGTGCCGGCGATGCCCAAGCCGCCGCGGGTGAAGAACGAGTCGTGGCCGGTGGAGGAGAAGTACGGCCTCATCTGGATCTACACCGCGAAGGAAGTGCGCCAGCCGGTGCCGTACGAGCTGGAGCTGGGTGAGGGCGAGGTGGACGCCTCGCTGGGCAACACCTTCGTGAAGAACTGCCACCCGAACGTGGTGCTGATCAACGCCATCGACATCCAGCACTTCCACACGGTGCACCACATTCCGAACGTCTTTCAGTTCGAGACGTCGCAGCCGCACCCCAACGCGATCCACTTCTCGAACCTGGCGAAGGCGCCGCCGACGAGCTGGGTGTACCGGTTCATCAACCGCTTCTACGAGAAGGCCATCACCTACGTGCTCACCTACTGGAACGGGAGCACGGGGACCGTCCGGGTGGGGCCCGACTTCCTGCACTTCTACATCATGTTCGCGCTGCGCCAGGGCCCGGGCGGCACCACGCAGGGGCAGACGGTGCTGCTGACCCAGAAGCGCAAGGGGCTGCTCTGGCGCCTGGTGACACCGCTGCTCCTGTGGGCGACGCAGCAGGTGGGCAACTACTTCGCGGCGGGAGACACCAAGGTCTTCCAGACCATCAAGTTCGCGCTCAAGACGCCGGTGAAGGCCGATCACGCGATCGTCGAGTTCGCGCGCGCGGTGGAGCGGCTGACGCCGGTGGAGTGGGGCGTGGGGACGCTGCCGGGCAGCCCGCCGGCGGAGAGCTTGCCGCTGCGCCTGGTCCAGGGTGGCGGCACGCCGTGAAGGTGGCGCTGATCACCGGCTGCTCGTCGGGCTTCGGCGAGGCCTTCGTGCGCGCCCTGCTGGGCGCCGGGTGGACGGTGGTGGCCACCGCGCGCCGCGCGGACCAGCGGAACCTCTTCGAGGCGGAGTCGAAAGCCCACCCCGAATCGCTCGCGGTGCTGCCGCTCGACGTCACCAGCGAGGCGGAGCGGGCCGCGGTGCGCCAGGCGGTGGAGCAGCGCTTCGGCCGGCTCGATCTGCTGGTGAACAACGCGGGGTACGCGCTCTTCGGCGCGCTGGAAGACCAGAGCCCCGAGCAGCTGCGCGACGAGTTCGAGGTGAACTTCTTCGGCACCGCGTTCCTCACCCGGGACCTGCTGCCGCTGCTGCGCGCCTCCAAGGGCCGGGTGGTCAACGTGTCGTCGGTGTTCGGGTACATGGCGTTCCCGATGGCGAGTGCGTACTGCGCGAGCAAGTTCGCGGTGAAGGGCCTCACCGAGTCGCTGCGGCACGAGCTGGCGCCGCACGGAGTGCAGGTCTCGCTCCTCGAGCCCGGCGGGCACCGCACGCGCTTCGGGGCCAACATCGCCTGGGCGAAGCGCTTCGACGACCCCGCGAGCCCGTACCACCGCCAGTCGCAGGGCTATTTCGCGTTCCGGCAGAAGCTGGGGGCGGGCAAGGGCACCGGGACCGAAGGCGTCACCCGCGCGCTGCTCCGCCTGGCCTCGGCGGGCCGGATGCCGCCGCGGGTGCGCGTGGGCAGCGACGCCCGCTGGGTCTACCGGGCGATGAAGTGGCTGCCGGAGTGGCTCGGGAACCTGCTGGTGGGGCGCTTCGCCCGCCGCGTGCAGGCGATGCCTCCGTCACTGGGGGCAGGATGAGCCGCTCCGTCGATGTGGGCGTGCGGCTCGATGCGCCGCACCTCGAGCCCAAGCACCGGCTGAACGGCGTGGTGCGCGCGTACCTCGAGCGCCGCGCGGCGCCTGTCGCCCCGGTCGGTCCGTCGCCCTGGCCGGCGGCGTTCTTCGGGCTGGAGAAGGTGAAGCTCTTCCGCGAGGCCTCCGCGGAGCAGCGAGCGCAGATCGTGAAGTCGTGCGCGCAGAACCTGCTGGTGGAGGCCTACGCCATCGAGAAGCTGGGCATGGCCTCGGCGGCGAAGATGATCCTCGTGTCGGAGACGACCGAGGAACGCATGACGTTCTGTCACATCGCCGGCGACGAGGCGTCGCACCTGGCGTGGGTGACGCCCTTCGTGGCGAGGCCGGAAGCGGTGGCCGACAACCCCTTCGTGGGCCTGATGGGCGGGCTGGTGGAGACGGCGTCCAAGCACGCGCTCTTCTACCTGCTGCAGTGCGTGCTCGAAGGCTGGGGCCTCTCGCACTACCGGCTGCTCGCCGACGGCTGCGTCGACCCGGGGCTGCGCGCGTCGCTCGAGCGGATCCTGGTGGACGAGCGGCTGCACCACGGCACCGGGGGCGTGCTGTTCGACCCGCGCGCGCTGCGGCCAGAGGATCGGGAGACGATCTCCGAGGCGATGGCGATGGTGCTGACCATGGTGCAGGTCGGGCCGCAGGGGGTGGCGATCTCGCTCTTCCGGGCGCTGGGCGAGGAGAGCCTCCGCCAGGCGGAGCAGGTCTTCGCCGAGCTCGACGCGCAGGCGGAGAGCGCCAAGAAGCTGCAGCTCCTGCGCAAACTCATGCTCGGCCGCGGGGTGGACGGCCTGGTCGAGACGCTCGAAGGCCAGGGGCTCTTCACGCCGTTCGACGCCGCAGGCTGCTCCCAGGCGACGGCAGCGTTCCTCGGCTGACGATCAGTCGAACTGGGAAGCGAGCGCTTCGTCGTCGAGGACCGCCGCCAGCGTGTCGGCGAACTGACGCCAGAGGTAGCCGGGGGCGATCGAGTGGTCGAACCCGTAGCCGACCCGGAAGATGGTCTTCCCACCGGGCTGCTCGAGCACCTGTCCGAAGCAGGCGGTGACGGTGGTGGGGCCGTAGGCGACCGCGACCGCGCCCGCGAGCTTCGAGTCGTGGTTGAGCAAGGAACTCACGCTGACGCCCCCCACCGGCCGGCGCTTCCACAGCGACGGGAAGTTGAAGACGAGGAAGTGGACCACGCGGAGCCGGAGCCGGTTGAAGAAGGTGTTCTTCCCCAGCGCGACCAGGCGGGTGAGCGGCATGTCGGGGGAAGACAGCTTCTTGGCGCGGACCTCGTGGAGGAACTGGCTGATCTCGGAGACGCTCTTGCGGTCGACGTCGGTGACGGTGGCGGGGTTCAGGTAGCGCACGCCGTTCTCCTCGCAGAGCACGGGCACGTTGACGTTCGCGCCGTCGAAGAGCACCAGGCGCTTGCCCCAGAAGGTGCGCACGTAGGCGGAGTTGATCTCGGGGACCTTGAGCGCGGCCAGGCCCATCGCCTTGGTGAGGATCGCGGTGTGCGGCATGCGCTGACCCTTGGCGCGCCAGCGCTCGGCGATGCGGGTGACGTCCATGTCCACCCAGCAGGGGAGCATGAGGTGGTACCGGGCGAGGTACTCGAACTGGTAGCTCTGGAACCACTCCTGGAGCGTCAGCTTTCGGGTGCGCATCGCGCGGGTGCTGTACCACGCGGTGGTGGCGCCGGCAGCGCCCGCCGGGCCTAAGGTTCACCGTTCCATGGCGACGCCACAGCCAGCGCGCACCGAGGCGCACGTCGCGGTGCGCAACCTGACGCTGCTCTCGGCCTCGCTGGGCACGGTGGTGCTGCTGGGCTTCGTGGTGCGGGCGATCCTGCGGCGTCAGCTCGACCCGGGCGCCTTCGGTCCCTTCGACGCCGCCGAGAGCTTCACCTTCGCCTGGGGCATCGTGCTGGGCCTCGGGGTCGACGCGTACGTGCGGACCACGATCTCCGTGGAGCCGTCGCGCGCGAGCGCCTTCGTGGGGAGCACGCTCTGGCTGCGGCTGGTGCTGATGGTGCCGCTCGCGCTCGGCATGTGGGGGGTGATGCGGCTCACCCACCGCGACGCCGCCTTCATGGAGCTGGTGTGGGTGCTGTCCGGAGTGCAGCTGTTGCTCGCCGTCAACGCCACCTTCGCGGCGCTGCTGCAGGCCAACACCACCGTGGGCGGGCTGCCCGCGGTGAACCTGGGGGCCCGGGTGCTGTGGGGCGCCGGGGCGATGCTGGGCGTCGAGGCGGGGCTGGGGGTGGCGGCCATCGGGTGGGCGTGGCTCGGCAGCGAGCTGCTCAAGGCGGTGGCGTCGGGCTGGCTCTGCCGCAGGCACCTGGGGCTCAGGTTCGGGTGGCCGGCGCTCGGCTCGACGGTGGCGATCGTCGGCGCGACGCTCCCGTACTTCCTGCACACGCTCTTCCGCACGGTGGGGAGCAAGGCCGACGTCTTCATCCTCAGCGTGGTGGCGGAAGGCGTTTTGGGCGAGGCGGCAGGGCGGCAGGAGACGGCCTGGTACGGCGCTGCGGCGACCCTGGGTGGCCTGGCGACCATGCTGACGCCGCTGCTCGCGGGCGTGCTGGCACCGATGCTGGCGCGCACGCGCACGCAGGACGCCGCCGCCTACGAGGGGCTCGTGCGTCGAACGCTGGAGCTGGCGCTGATCGCCTCCATTCCCATGACGCTGCTCATCGGCGTCGGGGCCGACACCTGGGTGCGGGTGATGTTCGGCGAGGAGTACGGCCCTGCGGTGCCGGCGGTGCGGCTCCTCGCGCCGGTGTACCTGCTCAACTACGCCTCGCTGGTGGCGGTGATGGTGCTGCAGGTGGAAGGGAAGCTGCGGCAGCTCGCCTGGCTGGCCGGCGGCGCGATGGCCGCGGTGCTGGTGCTCGACGTCGTGGCGGCCCAGGTGGCGATGAACGCCCACGGCGCGGGCGCCGGCGGAACCGCCTGCGCCGCCGTGCAGCTCGGTGGTGAGCTCGCCCTGGCGGTGGCGATGTTCTGGCTGCTGGGCCGCCGGGCGATCGATCGGCGGACGACGTCGATGCTGCTGAAGACCGCGCTGGTGGCGGCCCTGGTGGTGGGCGTCGATCTCGGCCTGCGCGCCGTCGGGCTGGACGCGGCCCTGGGCTTCGCGCGGCTGGGGCTCGACAGTGTGCTGTATCTGGCGGTGATCTTCGGCGCGCGGGTGGTGGTCTGGAAGGAAGTGCAGGGCTTCCTGCGCGAGGCGTTCTAGTCGGCGAACAGCTGGAGCAGGTCGTCGCGGGTGATCGACGTGCCCGCCCCGCCGCCTTCTCCGAGCGCGGCCTCGAAGAGCGCCCGCTTCTGATCCTGGAGCTTGAGGATCTTCTCTTCCACCGTGTCCTGGGCGACCAGCCGGTGCACCAGCACGGGCCGCGTCTGGCCGATGCGGTGGGCGCGATCGGCGGCCTGCTGCTCGACCGCGGGGTTCCACCAGGGGTCGACCAGGAAGACGTGGTCGGCCGAGGTGAGGTTGAGGCCGGTGCCGCCCGCCTTGAGGGAGATGAGCATCACCGGGGGGCCGTCATCGGCTTCGAAGCGGGCCGTGACGCCGGCGCGATCGGCGGTGGACCCGTCGAGGCGCTCGAAGCCGAGGCCCGCGGCCTTCAGCTCGGGCTCGATGAGATCGAGCAGCGAGGTCCACTGCGAGAAGACGAGCGCCTTGTGGCCGTCTTCCGCGGCGCTGGTGAGGGTGTCGACCAGCGTGCGGACCTTCGAGGAGCTGGTCGCCTGCTGCCCGGGCACCAGTGCGCTGTGGCACGCCGCCTGGCGCAGCCGGAGCAGCGCCTCCAGCGCCTTGAGCACGCTGCCGCCGCTCTGGAGGAGCCCGACGACCTCGGCGCGCGTCGCCGCGAGCACCGTCTGGTAGACGTCGCGCTCCTTCACGTCGAGCTCGACGCGGAGCACCGTCTCCGACTTGGGCGGCAGCTCGGGGACCACGTCGCGCTTGAGGCGGCGCAGCACGAAGGGGCGGATCTTCTGGCGCAAGGCCGCGGCCGCGCCCTGACGGTTGTCGGCCACCGGCTTGGCCCAGCGCTCCTCGAAGTCGCGCCGGCCGCCGAGCAGCCCGGGGTTGGTGAAGTGCAGCACGCTCCAGAGCTCTTCCAGCCGGTTCTCGAGCGGCGTGCCGCTGAGCGCGACCCGGAAGTCGGCCTTCAGCTCGTAGGCCGCCCGCGCCACCTGGCTGTCGGGGTTCTTGATCGCCTGGGCCTCGTCGAGCACCAGCGTCGTCCACCGGGTGCCCTGGAGCACCGGGGCGTCGAGCCGCAGCAGCGCGTAGGTGGTGAGGGTGACGTCGGCCGCCGCGTCCAGGGCGCGGTTGGGGCCGTGGTACTGGCAGACCTTGAGCGACGGGCGGAACCGCTCGAGCTCGGCCGCCCAGTTGGGCAGCACGCTGGTCGGGCAGACCACGAGGGTGCCCTTGCCCAGCACGCAGATGGTCTGCAGCGTCTTGCCGAGGCCCATGTCGTCGGCGAGCACCGCGCCCAGGCCGGCCTGGCGGAGGAAGGTGAGCCAGTCGACGCCGCGGCGCTGGTACGGCCGCAAGGTGGCGGTGAGATCGGCAGGCAAGGCCGCCTGGGGAATCGACTCGAAGCCGTCGACCAGCGGGCGGAGCTTCTCGAGGCCGACCGGGGGCGGGGTCTCCAGGGCCTCGCAGAGCTGGCCGAGGACCGGGAGCGCATGGCTCGCGGCGACGCCGTCTTCGCCGCGGGCGGCGAGCAGGTCCGCCACCTGGTGGCCGTGGGCGGCGAGCCAGGCCGCGGGCAGGGGCGCCCAGCCGCCGCCGTCGAGGGGCACCAGCGACAGCCCTTCCTTCCAGGCGCGCACCACCGCGGCCGCCTCGACGGTGCGCTCGGCGCCGCGCTCGCCCTTCACGGTGAAGTCGAGCGTGAAGCCCACGCGGGGAAAGCCGCCCTCGGTGGTGTTTCCGGACAGCGTCAGCCTCGGCACGAGCTCGAGCTCCGACCCCACCACGCGGGCGGCGTCGCCGGTGAGGTCGCCCCGCCAGCGCTTGAGGCGGTCGGCGAAGCGGGCCATGTCCGGCCCCACCACCGTGGTGCGCCGGCCGGGGACCAGGTCGAGCTGCTCGCGCAGCTGGTGGACGAGCTGGGTCTCCGCGGCCTCGTCGCGCAGGGGGACCACGTTGCGCAGCGACACCAGCCGCCCGCCGTCGATGCGCACGCAGGCCGGTGCGCCGTAGACCAGGGTGGGGAACACGGTGAGGCCGGCGTCGATCTGGGTGAGCTCGATCTGGATGCGCGGCTTGAGCTCGCGGTCGAGCCTCGGCAGCCGGGTGCTGCGGATCTCCACCGGATAGCGGCGGGCGAGTTCGGGCAGGGTGCGCGCCGACAGCTCGGCGAGCTGGCTCGCTTCGAAGGTGCGCACCACCGGGAGCGGCTGTTCGGTCTCGGCGAGCCGGCCGAGCACGTCGCCGGAGCGGGCGACGGTCGCCGACAGCACCTCGAGGTCCTTCTCCTCGCGCGCCAGGGTCACCCGCACCTGGGACCCCACGTCCTCGACCACGACACGGGGAAGAAAGGGCTCGCTCGCCACGCTGACCGGGCGGCCGTCGAGGAGCACGGTGCGTGCGCCGGCCAGTGCCGTGAGGAGCGCTTCCAGCCGCTCGCGCGGCAACGGCGGTCGCAGCGGCCGCTCGAGGATGCGTTCGACCTGGAGATCGAACTGCTCCACTTGCACGCCCGCGGCCCGCTGCGGGTCGGCGAGCACGGCGGTCAGCGTCGACTCCAGCGGCGTCTCCGCGCCCTTGGCGTGGGCGAGGCTGCGGGTGAGCTGCAGGCCCTGGGGCACCCGGGTGAAGCGGTAGATGACGCGCGACCAGGTCGCCTCGGTGGTGGTGAGCGGCGTGCTCGCCTCGTGCTGGAGCGCGACGGCGGCAGCCACCACGTGCTCGCACGGGTCCACCCGGCTCGGGCAGTCGCATTCCCACACGGTGTCGTCGGGGTAGAGCACCGCCGTCCAGGGCACCGCCCGGCCTGCCACGCGAACCCGGAAGGTGAGCTCCTTGGCGCGCTTCTCGAGCTTCACGGCGCCCTCGCGGGCCAGCTTCACGCCGACCGACCAGATGCCGGGCTTGGCTTCAGCGCGGATCGCGTCGAGGAGCGGAGACGCCATGGCGCGGTGACTACGCGAGTCCGGCGCGAGGGGCCAGCGTCAGCGGCAGCGGGGGAAGCTGCGGACGAGCCAGGCGTCGATGGCGGCCATCACCTCGGGCTTGAGGAGATCGTGGCCGAGGTCCGGGAACGTCACGTAGGTGACGTTGGGCGCGCGGTCGAGGTGGGTCGCGTCCACGGACGCCTGGACCAGCGAGAACGGCACGCTGCTGCTGTCCTGCTCTCCGTGGGCCAGGAAGAGGGGGCCCTGGTAGGCCCGCCAGAGCGGCTTCACGTCGGTGAAGAAGAGCTGGTGCCAGAAGGCCCGGCTGCGCTGCCACATCGGCGCGCCGGGGTCGTCGTTGCGTTCCAGGGTCGCCTTGAGCGTCTCGAAGTCCTGGAGGTCCTGGTCGGTGCCCTGCGCGGCGAGGGTCCGGAGGACGTCCTGGAGCGAATCGATGCCGCCCCCCAGGTTCGCCACGCCGTCGATCAGCTCGGGGCTGGTGTTCGACAGCAGCATCGCCAGGTGCGCCCCCGCGGACTGACCGAGAATCACCAGCGGCCGCTCGGGCGCCTCGGAGCGCAGTTCCCGGAGCAGGGCGGTGAGGGGAACCAGGCGTGACTCGAAGTCCATGCCGGCGAAAGCCGGTGTCCCGCAGGCGAGATTCCGTGGCTCGACGGGCCGAACGAACACGAACTGCCCGGTTTCCCGGGTGACGAAGCGACGCCAGAAGCGAGGGGACCATTCCTGGCACCGGGAACCGTCGCCTTCGAAGAAGACCACCACCGGAGCACAGCGGGGCAGGCTGGAAGGGCGCGCGGTGACCCGGCTCAGCGATTCTTCGACGCGAACGTCGAGGCCGAGCCGGTTGTACGCACAGCCTGAGACCACCAGGGCGAGAAGCCACCAACGGGGCACCGGGCTCACCTCGGGCAAAAAAAAAGCCGGTCTTTCGACCGGCTGCCTTATGCCCAGGAGAGGACTCGAACCTCCACGGTGTCACCACCACTAGACCCTGAATCTAGCGTGTCTACCAATTCCACCACCTGGGCGACTGGCGCGCGGGCTTATAGGGAGTCCCCCCCGCCCAGGGCAAGACGATTCGCTCCGCCCAGGCCTGACGGCACCACGCGCGGGGCTGAAACCGAGCGCCGGGCGAGCGAATCCACGCCCTTGCGGTCTCATCGCGGCCCGAAAAATCGACCAGGCCCGGGAGCTTTCAGCGCTGGACCAGCTGGCGAACGGCGCGGTCCAGGCGGTCGGGGTCGACCAGGGTGCTCGCGAGCTTCGGGAGCAGCTCATCGCGTTCTCGCCGCTCGTGGGCCGAGACGGCCTCCATGAGGGGGCCGATGGCGCCCAGGAGCAGTGCGGCGTCGTGGTGAGACAGGGCGGCCCAGGTCTGGTCGACCATGACCCGCAGCTTGGCGTGCTCGGCTTCCATGGAGGCAGCGAAGCCTGTCGGGCAGCCATTGGCTTCCTCGAGCCTGTGGAGCGCCAGCTCCTCGCTCGCCAGGTGGTGCTCCTGGGCGTGGCGGTATTCGCCGAACACCCGCGCCGCGGGCTGGAAGGCGCCCTTGGCGCAGAGCGCCCGCACGTCACTCAGGTGGTGGAGCAGCAGCTCGTGATCTCGGTCGAGCAGGCTCGCCATGGTCTTCAGGTGCTGGAGTCGATTCATGGCCAGGCCTCCGGTCGAGGGCCCGTGCAGCTTCGGAGCCAGCCTCGGCGCCCAGGGCGCGACGGGGCGATCGACCGCAGGACCTGCGCGCTCACGCCTTCCCCGGCGAACGGAATGCGCTGCAGCGCCCGGTCCAGCGGCCTCCGGCCTGGCACGCAGCTTGGAGCGGGTGGGCCTGAACACCTTCGAGGAGTCACGCATGAAGAAGCTCATGGCGGCCGTCGATGGCTCGATTCCCTCGGTCCACGCGGCCAAGCACGCGGTCGCGCTCGCCCGGCAGCTGGGGGGCGAGGTGACGCTCATTCACGTCGAGCCGTACGAGCAGTGGTCAGGCGAGGAATCGCTGCCGGAAGCGGCACGGCACCGTCAGGCCGAGCTGGCGCGCGGCCAGCAGGTGCTCGACGGGGTGGTCTCCGCGCTCGAGGGCGCGCCGGTGAGGACGCTCAACCTGGTGGGCTCGCCCGCCGAGGTGATCGCCGACACCGCGATGGACGGGGAATTCGACCTGGTGGTGGTGGGCAACAAGGGCCGCGGCGCGGTGTCCCGGGTGCTCCTGGGGAGCGTCGCAGATCGCCTGGTGCACATCAGCCCGAGGCCCGTGATGGTCGTGCGCTGAGCGCGGCTACTTCTTCACCGGCCACTTGCCTTCGGCGAGCAGCGCCTTCCGGACGTCGGGGTTCTCGTCCATGAAGGCGTTGAGCGATTCCTCGGTGATGAACACCTCGACGTCGGCGTCACCGAGCTCGGCCTGGCAGGACAGCCGCGAGGTGGGCTTCACGTCGAAGGCCTGGTCGAGCCGGTCCATCTCCTGGTCGCTCTGTTCCGACAGCGAGGAGAGGCCCTGGCGCACGTAGACGTGGCAGGTGGAGCAGGCGCACACGCCGCCGCAGCTGTGGCCGACCTGGGCCCCGGCGATCTCCGCCGCCTCGAGAATCGGCGTGCCCTTGGCGACCTCGCAGGTCAGGTCCTGCAGCGGCGAGATGAAGCGGACCTTCGGCATCGCCGCTAGCCCCGCGCCACGTCTTCGATCGACTTGCCGCCCACGGCGCGGGCGATCGATCGATTCATGATCAGCTCGACGAAGGGCTTGGCCTTCTCGTCGAGCGCCACCAGCGCGGCCTTGAGCTTGAGGTGATCGCTCTCGGTCTTCGCCAGCGCCTCGAGGGCGTCGACGTCGGCGAGCAACGCCGCCCGCTCGGCCGCGCCCAGGAGGTCGCCGTTCTCCTTCAGCTGCTTGCGCGCGTCGATGACCATGCGCTGCGCCTCGACCTGCTGTTCCCGCAGCTGCCGCTTCTGGATGTCCTCTTCGCCGTGGTCGATGGAGTCGAGCAGCATCTGCTCGATCTCCTCGTCGGTGAGCCCGTGCGTGGGCTTGACGGTGATCGCCTGCTTGACGCCGGTGGTCTGCTCGGTGGCCGACACCTTGAGGATGCCGTCGGCATCGACCTCGAAGCGCACTTCGACGCGGCCCACGCCGGCCGGCAGCGCGGGAATGCCGCTCAGCCGGAAGCGGGCGAGCGAGCGGCAGTCTTCCACCAGCTCGCGCTCGCCCTGCACGACGTGCACGTCCATCGCGTTCTGCCCGTCCTGGAAGGTGGTGAACACCTGGGCCACCGCGGCGGGAATGGCGCTGTTTCGGGGAATCACCTTCTCCACCACGCCGCCCATGGTCTCGAGCCCCAGCGACAGGGGGATGACGTCGAGCAGGAGCACCTCGTCCTGCCGGGCCTCGTTGGTGAGCAGGTCGGCCTGCACGGCCGCGCCCAGCGCCACCACCTGGTCGGGGTCGATGTCGGCGAGCGGGGGCTTGCCGAACAGCTCCTGCACGTAGCTGCGCACGCGAGGCACCCGGGTCGACCCGCCGACCAGCACCACGCCGTTCAGGTCCTCGGCCTTGACCCCCGCGTCCTTGAGCGCGCGGCGGCAGGCGAGGCCGGTCTTCTGCAGCAAGGGCGCGATCCACGCGTCGAGCTGGGCGCGCGAGACGCTGGTGGTCTGCTCTTCGAACACCAGCGGCGCCACCTGCTCGTCGGTGAGCGCTTCCTTCACCGCCTTGGCGGCCTGGAGCAGGGTGGCGATCTGCTGCGGGCTGGGCGAGGTGAGGCCGCGTTCCTTCAGGACCGCCTCGGCGATGGCGCGGTCGAAGTCGTCGCCGCCCAGCGCGGAGTCGCCGCCGGTGGACTTCACCTGGAACACGCCGTCGGTCAGCTCGAGGATCGAGATGTCGAAGGTGCCGCCGCCGAGATCGTAGACGGCGAAGAGGCCCTGGCTGCCCTTGTCGAGGCCGTAGGCCAGCGCGGCCGCGGTGGGCTCGTTGAGCAGGCGCAGCACCTCGAGGCCGGCGAGGCGGCCCGCGTCCTTGGTCGCCTGGCGCTGGGCGTCGTCGAAGTAGGCGGGCACGGTGATCACCGCGCGCTCGACCTTGCCCATGAAGTGCGACTCGGCGCGCCGCTTGAGCGCGCGGAGGATCTCGCCCGAGACCTCGATGGGCGTCACCGGCTGGCCCCCGGCGACCTGGAAGCGGACCACGCCTTCGCCGGACGCGAACTGGTAGGCGCCGAGCTTGCGGGTCTCCGCGTCGGCGAGCGACTTGCCCATGAAGCGCTTCACCGACTTGATGGTGTCCGTCGGGTGCTCGCTCAGGAGCGACACCGCGCGGGCGCCCACCACCACGCCGCCGTCCTTCCCGTAGTGCACCACCGACGGCAGCAGCCGCGACTCGTCCTCGTCGGCCGCGAGGCACACCGGCTTGCCCTGGACGACCGAGGCCACCAGCGAGTTGGTGGTGCCGAGGTCGATGCCCACCACGTGCCCCTTGGGCGCCAGCGGGTCGTGGATCTGCAGGAGCCCCTTCATCCGAGTGCTTCCTCTTCGATGGCGTCGACCTCTTCGAGGAAGCGCGTGAAGTACTTGAGCTGCGCGAGCAGCGGCGTCGCGGCGGCGATGGCGTCGGCGGCCGGCAAGCGGCGCAGGGCCGCCCGGGCGCTCTCGAGCGTACCCGCCTGGCGCTCGTGGATCTGCCTGGCGAGCGTCTGGACCTTCTCGAGGTCCTTGGCGGCCCGGGCGTCTTCCAGCGCCTCGCGCAGGTCGAGGATCTCGGCCAGGAACCCCTGGGGGAGCTTGCCGCTGCCGCCGGCCTCGTCCTTCTCCAGGTCGACCCCGTGGAGCTTGAGCAGGTACACGCCGCGGCGCACCGGGTCTTTCAGCGTCTTGAGCGCCTCGTTGAGCGAGGCGGTCTCCTCGGCGGCCCTGAGGCGCGCCTTGGCATCGCCCGGCGTCTGCCGGTCGGGGTGGTGCACCAGCGCGAGCTCGCGGTGGCGCGCCTCGAGCGCGGCCACGTCGAGGTCCACGTGCGCCTTCAGACCCAGCCGCTGGAAGTGATCCGTCACCGCGCCCGCCCGTCAGACCGAGAAGCTCTCACCGCACCCGCAGGCGGCCTTCTCGTTGGGGTTGCGCAGCTTGAAGCCCGAGGCCATCAGCGTCTCTTCGAAGATGAGCTCGGTGCCCATCAGGTAGAGGTAGCTCTTGGGGTCGACGAACACGCGCACGCCGTCGCGCTCGAAGACCTTGTCGCGCTCCTTGGCGCCTTCGGCCCACTCGAGGTGGTAGGCGAGCCCGGAGCAGCCGCCGCCGCGAATGGCGATGCGCAGCCCGGCGCTGGGCGTCTGCCGCTGCTCGAGCAGCGCCTTGAGCCGCGCCACCGCGGAGTCGTCGATGCCCACGCCCTTGCCCATCGGCTTGCCGGTGGGGACCGGGGCGGGAGTCGGTGCCTGGACGCTCTCGGCCATCACTTGTGGAGCTGGGGCGAGGGGGCGGACGGCGCGGCGGCCTGGCCGGTGCGGGCGGCGCGCTTGGCCTTGAAGTCGGCGATGGCCGCCTTGATGGCGTCCTCGGCGAGCACCGAGCAGTGGATCTTCACCGGCGGCAGCGCGAGCTCCTTCGCCACCTGCTGGTTGGTGATGGTGCCGGCCTCGTCGACCGTCTTGCCCTTGACCCACTCGGTGACGAGCGAGCTCGAGGCGATGGCCGAGCCGCAGCCGAACGTCTTGAACTTGGCGTCCTCGATGACGCCGGAATCGTTGATCTTGAGCTGCAGGCGCATCACGTCGCCGCAGGCGGGCGCGCCGACGAGCCCGGTCCCCACGTTGGGGTCGTTCTTGTCCAGCGTCCCCACGTTGCGGGGGTTCTCGTAGTGCTCGACGACCTTCTCGCTGTAGGCCATGGGTTCTCCTCGTCAGTGCGCCGTCCACTGGACGGACTTGAGATCGATGCCTTCCTTCGCCATCTCGTAGAGCGGGCTCATCTCGCGCAGCTTGCTGACCGCGCGCACCATGAGGTCGATCACGTAGTCGACTTCTTCCACGGTGTTGAAGCGGCCCAGCCCGAAGCGAATCGACGAGTGCGCCATGTCCTCGTCGACGCCCAGGGCGCGCAGCACGTAGCTGGGCTCGAGCGAGGCCGAGGTGCAGGCGGAGCCGGAGCTCACCGCCACGTCCTTGATGGCCATCATCAGCGCTTCGCCTTCGACGTACGCGAAGGAGATGTTCAGGTTGCCGGGCAGGCGGTGCTCGAGGCTGCCGTTGACCACCAGCATGTCGAGCTTGGCCTTGAGGCCGTCGTGGAGCCGCTGGCGCAGGCCGAGGAGCCGGGCCGCTTCCGGGGCGAGCTCGGCCTTCGCCAGCTCGCACGCCTTGCCGAAGCCGACGATGCCCGAGACGTTCAAGGTGCCCGACCGCATGCCGCGCTCGTGACCGCCGCCGTCGATGAGCGGCGCGATGCGCACGCGGGGCTTGCGGCGCACCCACAGCGCGCCCACGCCCTTGGGCCCGTACATCTTGTGGGCCGACAGCGAGACCAGGTCGCACTTCGACTTCTCGACGTCGAAGGGGATCTTGCCCGCGCCCTGCACCGCGTCGGTGTGGAAGAGCACGCCCTTCTCGCGGCAGAGGGCGCCGATCGCCTCGACCGGCTGCACCACGCCGATCTCGTTGTTGGCGAGCATGATCGACACCAGCACGGTGTGGTCGGTGATCGCGGCGCGCAGCTGCTCGAGGTCGACCAGCCCGTCCTTCTTGGGCTCGAGGTAGGTGACCCGGGCGCCGGTCTTCACCTGGCTCACCCAGCGCGCGAGCGTCGCGTCGTGCTCGAGGTCGTGCTTGATCTCCAGCGTGGCCAGCTCGTCGGCGCTGACGGTGCGGCCGGCGAGGTCGCCCAGGCGCATCAGCTTGAGCTCGTCGATGCGCTCCTGCCGCTGGCGCTCGAGCCGCTTGCAGGTGTCGAGCACGGCCTTGTGCTCGGTCTTCAGGGTGATGATGTGGTCGCCCTTCTCCCGGTAGAACTCGAGCGCACCCTTGATGGCGAGGTTGTTCGACTCGGTGGCTCCGGACGTGAAGACGATTTCCTTGTCGGAGCCGCCGATGAGGGCGGCCACCTGCTTGCGGGCCAGCTCCACCGCGGCCTCGGCTTTCCAGCCGAAGACGTGGTTGCGCGAGGCCGCGTTCCCGAAGTCGTCTTTCAGGTACGGGAGCATCGCGTCGAGGACGCGCGGGTCGAGGGGCGTGGTGGCGTGGTTGTCGAAGTAGATCGGGAGCTTCACCATGACCCCTCTCTCGTACCGGTCGAATCTGGACAGGTCAAGTCCACTATGAGCCGATTCTATCGCACAGCAGGCTTCTGTTAGCGGTCCTAACGACCGCGCCATCGTGGCGCACGGTGATCCATTCCGGAGCGGGGTGGGACCAGGCTGCGCCGGGTTGGCGCAGGCCGGGCGGCTGCACTGGGCAGGGGCACACCCGCAGCGCACGAAAGAGGAGCCGCCATGAGCAGCACCCCGTCGAACCTCGCCCCCCAGATCCCGCCGCAGGAAAAGAAGAAGGCGCTCGCGCTGGCGCGCGGCGACGTCGACGCGGCGCGGGTGCGCGAAGGCTGGCGCATGGGCCACCCTGAGGAGGACCCGGAGAAGACCAAGCGCTGGGGCTTCCTGAGCGCGAAGCCGAGCGAGTTCCTGGTGCGCATGCGCGGCGGCAAGGTGGTGACCAGCGGGCAGGGCGCCTCGTGTTTCAAGTGGCCGTGGGACTCGGTGGCGGTGGTGCCGACCACCGTGCAGCGGCTGCACTTCACCGCCGATCAGGTCACCAGCGAGAAGGTGGGCGTCAAGGTGACGGGCATCGCGGTGTACCGCATCGCCGAGCCGATGATCGCCTTCCGCATGCTCAACTTCAGCTACGCGGAGCGCGCGCAGGAGAAGCTCGCCTCGATGCTGGAAGAGATGTTCGTGGGCGCGGTGCGCCGGCTGGTGGCCAACCTCACCGTCGAGGAATGCCTCACCCGCCGCAAGGACGCGCTGGGCCGCGAGCTGATGCGCGAGATCGCCCCGGTGGTCTCCGGCCAGGGCCAGCTCAGCGACGGCACCCAGCGCGGCTGGGGCGTGGTGCTCGACTCCATCGAGATCCAGGACGTGCGCGTGCTGTCGGCGGCGGTGTTCGCCAACATGCAGGCCCGCTTCCGCAACGAGCAGGAACGGCTGGCGCGGGAGGCCGAGCTCGCCAAGCAGCGCTCGCTCAAGCTCCAGGAAGCGGAGACCGAGCGGGCCATCGAGCTGGCGCGCACCGCGAGCCAGACCGAGGTGCGCCAGAAGAAGCTCATCGCCGACGAGCAGGCGCGGCTCGAGAAGCAGGCCTCCGACGCGCGGGTGGAGTCCGAGCGGCTGGCCAACGAGCGGGCGGCGCGCGAGGAGGCGCTGGCGGCGATGCGCCAGCACGAGCTGCAGAAGGTCGCGCTCGAAGCGCAGATCGCGGAAGCCAAGCTGCGCGCCCAGGCCGAGCGGGCCCGGGCGGAGATGGAAGAGGCGGCGGCGCGGCAGCAGGCGGCGCTGCTCGAGCTGAGCCACGCCGAGGAAGTGGTGCAGTCGAAGGTGCGCATCAGCCAGGCGAAGCTCACCCTGGCCGAGCTGGAGAACCGGGCCATGGCGCTGGATGCGGAGAAGGTGGCGCACGCCCAGCGGCTGGAGCTGGAGCGGCTCACCCAGGTGCGCGCCATCGAGAACGACGTGTCGTCGGAGGTGATCCAGCTCGCGGTCGCCCAGAAGCTCCCCGAGCTCGCCCAGGCCTTCCAGCAGAAGATGGGCGAGGTGCACGTCACCGCGGTCGATGGGGCCAATCCTTTCGGGTACGTGGCGGCGGCGGTCGAAGGGGTGATGGGGCTGGCGCGGTCGGCGGGCCTGGAGCTGCCCAAGAAGGGGTAGGGGCGTCGAAAAGGCTGAAACCAGACGCCCTCTGCGCGCATAGTTGGTCACACGATGGGCTTCGCGCGCGTATTCGGTCTGGCGGTGCTGGGGGCGATCGCGCTGGCGGTCGTCCCCGAGCTGCTCCCCACGGGCCCCACCACGGGCCTCGATGCGGCGCAGTTCCTGGAAGGTGGCCGCATGCTGGTCGCCGCCGGGGTCATCTTCCTCGGGGGGCTGCTCACCTCGCTCACCCCGTGCGTGTACCCGCTGATCCCCATCACGGTGGGGGTCTTCGGGGCCCGCAAGGCCGAGAGCCGCGGCAAGGCGATCATGCTCACCGTCAGCTACGTGGTGGGCATGGGCGTGGTGTTCAGCGCCCTGGGCGTGGTGGCGGCGCTGTCCGGCAAGGCGTTCGGCTCCGCGCTCAGCAGCGCGCTGGTGATCGTCATCCTCGCGCTGTTCATGCTGCTGCTGGCGAGCTCGATGTTCGGCGCCTTCGAGCTGGCGCTGCCCACGGGGCTCGCCACCCGGCTCAACACCGTCGGTGGCGCGGGCTTCACCGGCGCTTTCCTGATGGGGAGCGTCTCGGGCTTCCTCGCCGCGCCCTGCACCGGACCGGTGCTCACCGGCGTGCTGGCGTGGGTGGGGCGCACCCAGGACCCGGTGCTCGGCGCGGTGCTGCTCTTCATCTACGCCCTGGGCATCGGGGTGCCGTTCTTCCTCATCGGCGTCTTCACCGTGCGGCTGCCCAAGGGCGGCGCGTGGATGGATTCCATCAAGTCGGTCTTCGGCATCGCCCTGGTGGCGCTGGCGGCGGGCTACCTGCGCGACGGGTTCCCCGCGTTCCGCGGCGCGCTGGAGTCGGCGGTCACCGCGCTCGGGCACAGCGGCCTCATCGGGGTGAGCGTGCTCCTGGCGCTGATCGGCGTCAGCGCGGGCGCGGTGCACCTCTCGTTCAAGGACGGCGCCGGCCCGGCGCTCCTCAAGGGCCTGGGGGTGGCGCTGGTGGCGACGGCCATTCTCATCCGCACCACGTCGATCCCGCTGCCCGAGCTCGCCGCCGGCGGCGGCGCGGGGGGCGAGCACCACTTCCGCTGGTCGCTCACCTTCAAGGGCACCGACGTCGCCAAGGGCACCGCGGCCTTCGATCAGGCGCTGGCCGACGCCAAGGCCGCCTGCAAGCCGGTGATGATCGACTTCGGCGCCGACTGGTGTGCGGCCTGCAACGAGCTCGAGCGCATCACCTACCGCGACACCAAGGTGGCCGAGGAATCGGAGCGCTTCGTCAACATCAAGGTCGACGGCACCGACGGCGACGAGGTGGTGGAGACGCTCTACCAGCGCTACGGCGTGAAGGGCCTGCCCACGGTGGCCTTCGTGGACCCGATGGGCGAGGCGCTGAACGATCCGAAGATCACCGGGTTCCTCAACGCGCCGGACTTCATCTCGCAGATGAAGAAGGTGAGGCTGGCCACGTGCTCGCGCTCGCCCTGACCGCGCTCCTCGCTGCCGACGGCGTCACGCCGGCCGCCGCGCCCGGCGCCGACGTCGAGCGCATGCTCACCACCCAGGCCGAGGCCTGGAACAAGGGCGACCTGGTGGCCTTCTGCGCGGTGTACGTCGACGACGCGGTCTTCGTGACCCCCAAGGGCGTGACCCGGGGCCGGCAGCAGGTGCTGGAGCGCTACCAGAAGCGCTACCCCGACAAGGCAGCCATGGGCACCTTGAGCTTCGCCTTCGTGGACACCCGGGTCGACGGGCCCGCGGCCTCGGTGGTCGCCCAGTGGACGCTGAGCTACCCCGGCAAGCCGGCGGTGAGCGGCCACACCTTGCTCGACCTGCGCCTGCGCGACGGCAAGTGGATGATCGTGCACGACGCCTCGATGTAAGAGCGCGCCATGCGCTTCCTCCTCCTCGGTTCGCTCATCGCCCTCAGCGCCACCTGCTCGTCGATGCCCACGCAA
>JAIBBQ010000234.1 GCA_019694595.1 Myxococcaceae bacterium | reverse complement strand
GAGCGCGGCGAGGAGCTTCGCCACCCGCGCGCTGCGCAGCGGCGCCACCAGGGCTCGGCGGGCGGCGGAACGCTGGGCCCGCCAGCGGGCCGCGAGTGGGCCGGGCACCTCCATCGCCAGGCGAACGTCGAGGTCGCGAAGGCGGCCCGCGCGCGAGCGCAGCCAGGAGAGCTCCCGGCGCAGGGCGAAGTCACCCGAGAGCGTGAGCCACACCTTGAGGCGCTCGCTCGCCACCCGCAGCCGGTGCACCGGCTCGGCGCCCGGGTCCTCGCGGACGTCGGCGAGCGCCGCCTCGAGTTGCCCGCGCCACGCCGTGGCGGCGATGGTCCGGCCGCGCAGCGCGCTCATCTCACGTGGCGCTGCTCGGCCGGCGCTTGCGCAGCTGGTGGTGCTCCACGTCGCCCGCGTGGTGCTTCACCGCGCCCTGGACGACCTGCCGGTAGTCGTCGAGCTGCCGGCGCACCGCGGAGAACGCTTCGCCCAGGGCGACGTACGGGTCGCTCGCCGCGTCGTGCTCCGCCGGGTCGCGGGAGGCGACCAGCACCTTGCCCGGCACCGTCAGCTCGACCTTCACGCCGAAGTGGCGCCCGTGGCGGTGGTGCCGGTGGGGCTGGTCGAGCACCACCCGGCAGGCCGTGATGCGCGGAAAGAGCGCATCGAGCTGCGCCAGCTCGGCGTGGATCGCCGCTTCCAGGGCCGGAGAGACCGGGAAACCCTTCCAGACGATGTGCGGGGGAGTGTTCATGCGCCAAGGAACCAGCAAGGGCCATGCCCCCATTCCCGTCACCAGGGCGAAAGACGCCCGGCGCGCGCACGGTCTGCGCGAAGGCCCCGCCCCGGCACCCGTCGGCTATCGTCGGCCGCGCCGCTGAGGCGCCGGAGGGGGACGCGTGAGACTCGCTGGACTCGTGGTGTGTGCAGTCGCTGCTGCAGGCTGCGGGCTGGGCGCCTCGGATGGCCGCGACGAAGTGGCCGCGCGACGCCAGGCGCTCTCGGCGCCCTTCAAGGTGGCGGACCTGGGGACCCGGGTGGTCGAAGGCAGCAGCTTCCCGGGGGCCCGCAGCACCACCGAGCCCATCTGGGCAGAGCTCGGGGGCACGGTGTACTTCGGCGCCGACACCCCGGGCCACGGCGCCGAGCTGTGGCGCAGCGACGGCACCCCGCAGGGCACCTCGCTGGTGCGGGACTTGAACCCGGGCGTCGATTCCGCCTTCAAGTACTCCGCCCGCGACTCGCTGGTGGCGGTGAACGGGGCGCTGCTGCTCGCGGCCAACGACGGCGTGCACGCGCAGACCGCGTTCCGCAGCGACGGCACCGCCTCGGGCACCACCCGGCTCACCGCACCGGACGGCGGCGACCTCACCACCTTCCTCACCAGCTTCACGGTGGTGGGCGGCCTGGCGTACTTCTCGTCGTCGGGGCTGCCCCAGGGGCTGTGGGTGACCGACGGCACCCAGGCCGGCACGCGGCTGGTGAAGCCCAACGTGGTCTTCCAGAGCGCCATCGCCTTCCAGGGAAAGCTGTACGGCGGCGCGTACGAGACGCCCAACGTGAACGGCCTCGAGCCCTGGGTGAGCGACGGCACCGCCGCGGGCACCCACGTGCTGGTCGACCTCTGCCCGGGCTCCTGTTCCGGCAACCCGCTGGCCTTCGCCGTGGTGGGCGACGCGCTGTACTTCGTGTCGCAGACCAACGGCGCGCACCTCTACAAGTCCGACGGGGTCAGCGCGGTCGAGGTCTTCACCTTCGACGCGGGCGCCTTCGGCTCGGAGTGGCCGGTCGCGCTGCGCGACGCGCTGGTGTTCGACGTCGGCTACACCGCGGCCGACCGCCAGCTGTGGATCACCGACGGCGGCGAGTCGCGGCGCCTAGGCTCGGTCTCCCCGGGGTGGAACACGCCGTACGCCACCGGGCAGGAGCTGGTGCAGAGCGCGGGCAAGGTCTTCTTCCGCGGCAAGGACGACACCCACGGCGTGGAGCTCTGGGTCACCGACGGCACCGACGCCGGCACGGTGATGGTGCGCGACTTCCTGCCCGGCGCGCCCAGCGGCATGGCGATGCGGCCGGCGGCGTTCGACGGCGGCGTCCTCTTCTGGGCCGACGACGGCGTGAGCGGCGTCGAGCCCTGGTTCTCCGACGGCACGCCGCAGGGCACGCGGCTGGTGGCCAACATCGCGCCGGGCGACGCCGGCACCAGCGCGGCGCTCCCCTTCTTCGTGACCTCGAGCGGCTGGGCGTACTTCTCGGCCGACGACGGGGTGACCGGCAACGAGCTGTGGCGCACCGACGGCACGCCCCAGGGCACCACCCGGGTGGCCAACCTGAACCGGCTGCAGACCGGCGCCCCCACCAACCTCCTCGCGCTCGGCGGGGCGCTGCTCTTCAGCGGCGCCACCGCCGACGGGGGCAGCGCGCTGATGCGCAGCGACGGCAACGGCGCTTCCCTGCTGAGCACCCTGGAGCGCGGGCTCATCGACCCCGCGCCGCAGCGCTTCGTGGCCCTGGACGGCGTGGCCTACTTCGCGGCGGTGTCGGCGAGGTACTCGACCGACCTGTGGCGCAGCGCCGGCACCCCGCTGTCGACGAGCCCGCTGCAGCGGCTGTTCCAGAGCGCGCCGCAGCCGAACTCCCAGCAGCCGCTCCTGGCCGCGGCGGCCGGAAAGGTGATCGGCGTGGGCCAGGCGCCTCCGTACTACCAGCTGACGAGCTACTCGCCGTCGAAGGGCATCGACGCGGGCCCCGACGGCGGTGGGCTGCTCGTGTCGCTGGGCGGGCCGTATTACGTGCAGGAGCTGGTGCCCAGCGACGCCGGAGCCTGGGCGCTGGGCTGGGCGCAGAACGGCTCGTACATCGGCACCGACCTCTACTTCACCGACGGCACCGACGCCGGCACGCGGCGGGTGGCGAACGCGATGCCGGCGCTCACCACGTTCCGCTACCACCTGACCGACCTGGGCGGCGTGGCCTTCTACCTCGGGTACACCAACCAGACGGGCTGGCAGCTCTACCGCAGCGACGGCACCGACGCCGGCACGCTGCAGCTCACCGGCACTCCGGGCTCGGGGCTGTCCGCGGGCGCGCAGCCGGCGTGGATGACGCCGTGGAACGGTCAGGTGGTCTTCGCGGGGAGCCACCCCGACGGCGGGCGCGAGCTGTGGCGCTCCGACGGCACGGTGGCGGGCACGCGGCGCTTGGTCGACGTGAACCCGGTGGGAGACTCGGACCCGCAGTTCCTCACCCCCTGGGGCTCGCGGCTGCTCTTCCTGGCCGACGACGGCACCGGGCGGCACCTCATGGTGAGCGACGGCACGTCGGAGGGCACCCGCCGTGTCACCGAGCTGCCGGTCGGCCTCAGCATCGCCTCCGAGACGCGCGCCGACGTGCACGGCGGCACCGTGGAGACCGGTGCGCGCATCCTCGCGCTCGAAGGAGGCCCCGCGTTCTTCCCCGCGGCCGACGAGGCGGGGAACGAGCCGTGGGTGGTGGAGTGGGACGGGGGCGTGCACCGCCTGGGCGACCTGAACCCCGGCCCCGCGTCGTCCGACCCCACCGAGTTCACCCGCGCCGGCGACCTCGTCTACTTCGGCGCCGACGACGGCACCGGCGCCCGCCTCTACGCGGTCTCGCTCACCGGGCTGCCCGGCGGCGGCTCGGGCGCCTCGTCGGGCGGAGGCTCGTCGTCGGGCTCCGGCGGGAACAGCGGTGCGGGGGGCGGCTCGGGCACCAGCGGCAGCGGCGGAGGAACTGCCGGCGGGGGCAGCGCCACCGCTCCGGGCGGCTGCGGGTGCAGCTCGGCCACCGCGATGCCGGTGCTCCTGGGGCTCGCCCTGGCCAGGGGCCTGCGGCGGCGCCGGCGCGGCTGAAGGCCGACCGGAGCGTCGGCGCCGCAGCCACCGTCGCGGGCATGCGACGCGGCGACTGTGGCCGCGGGAGTGCCCGGACGGTCGCGCCGCTGGCCCGGCGCTTGAAGCACCGGGGGCCATGGCCATCTCCCCCGCAGCCCAGCGCCTGAACCGGTCGGCGCACTCCCTGTCCGACGTGCAGGACTTCGCCGCTGCCGCCCCTCGGGAGGCGGCGGCGTACCTGGCCCGGGTGGCGGACACGCTGGTGGCGGTCGGTGCTGCGCAGGCGGCGAGCGCGGTGAAGGCGGTGCTCGACGGCGAAGGTCCGCTCGCGCCGCGCCTGGAACGGCACGCGGCCGCGCTGGGCGCGGTGTTCCCTCGCGGCGCCGAGGACTTCGCGGAGCTCCAGCGCACCCGCGCGAGCTCCATCGGCTGTGGGGCGGCCCCGCGCGCCGACAGCCAGCCGGTCCGGGTCTCCGGGGCGCTCTCGCGGGGCGAGCGCGGCCTCGAGCTGCGCACCGACGCGGGCCGGGTGCTCTCGCTCCTAAGCTCCGGTGCGCACCTGATGGGGAACCTCCCCGCCGAGCTGGCGTCGGCCTTCATCGAAGACGGCCCGGTGGTGCTCGAAGGCACCCTGGGCGTCTCGGGCGACACCTTCAACGTGGAAGGCTTCGCGCTCAACCGCGACGGCCGCTACGACCGCTTCACCTTCGGCCGGGTGGCCCGCGACTTCGAGAGCAACACGGTGTGGATCCGCACGCCGCGAGGCAACGTGAAGGTCGCCGATGCCGACCTCGCGGCGCGGCTGGCCGCGATGCCGCGGCTGGGGGTCATCCTCCCCGGGGCGCCCGAGCCCATGGAGGACCCGGCGCTCGCCCGCTTGGGGTCCCTGCAGTACCGGGGGCGCGCGCCCACCTTCTTCGCCCTCGGCCGCTTCATGGAAGGCGCCCTGCAGCCGGCGGACGCCCAGGCACCGGGCCCGTACGTCCCCACCGACATGGGGCTGAGCGCCTTCAGCCGGCGGCCCTTGACCGTGCCGGCCGAGCACGCCGCCCGCATCGCCAAGGGGGCGCGCTTCTTCGCCGAAGGCAGCCCGACGGTGGGGGCCGACGGCAGCGCCCAGCGCTTCGAGGCCGTCTACGTCAGCGCGGGCATCGACGAGCGATCCGCCCCTCGGGGAGAGCCGGAGGCCGATCCCCTCACCCAGGCGGTGGTGCTGACGGAGGCATGGTGACCGCTCCGCCCACCCGGCCCCACCCAACTGCCTGAGACCACACCCGTTTGGGCCAGGTTGTGACAGACTCCCGGGCCCGATGCCGGACGACGAGCAGCCGAAGATCAGCACCTCCATCTCGCAGGACGTCATCGACGCAGCCCTGGGCGCGGTCGAGAAGCGCCAGGCGGCCGCCCAGGCGGCTGCCGACGCGGGTGACCCCGAGAAGCTCGCAGCGAAGATCGCCGAGCTCACCACCCAGCTCGAGATGAGCCAGGAGTCGGGCCGCGCGCTCACCGCCAAGCTCAAGGACGAGCACGAGCGCACCCTGCGGGCGATGGCCGACCTGGAGAACTTCAAGAAGCGGGCGCAGCGGGAAAAGGAAGAGGTGCAGAAGTTCGGCGCCGAGAAGCTGCTCAAGGACTTCCTGCCGGTGCTCGACAACTTCGACCGCGCCCTGGAGCACGCGAAGAAGGGCGCCGACCTCGCCGGCCTGGAGACGGGCGTGCGCATGGTCCGGAAGCTCTTCGAGGACACCCTGGGCAAGCACGGGGTGAAGGGCTTCGAGAGCGTGGGCAAGCCGTTCGACCCCAACGTGCACGAGGCGATGCAGCAGATGGAGTCGGCGGACGTGCCGCCCAACCACGTGCTGCAGGAGATCGTCCGAGGGTTCACCCTGCACGAGCGCCTGGTGCGCCCGGCGCTGGTGGTGATCGCGAAGGCAAAGTCTGAAGCACCGCCGGCCGAGGCGCCGGCGACCGACGGGCCCAAGGGCTCTTAAGTTCGAGGGGACATGGCGAAAGTCATCGGCATCGACCTGGGCACCACCAACTCCTGCGTCTCCGTGATGGAAGGCGGAGAGCCGGTGGTCATTCCCAACTCCGAAGGCGCGCGCACCACGCCGTCGATGGTGGGCTTCACCGAGAGCGGAGAGCGCCTGGTGGGGCAGATCGCCAAGCGGCAGGCGGTCACCAACCCCGAGAACACGGTGTTCGCGGTGAAGCGCCTGATGGGCCGGCGCTTCGACTCGGCAGAGGCGAAGAAGGCCATCTCGGTGTCGAGCTTCAAGGTGGTCGCGGCGCAGAACGGCGACGCCTGGGTCGACATCCGCGGCAAGCAGCTGTCGCCGCCCGAGGTCTCCAGCATCGTGCTGGCGAAGATGAAGCAGACCGCCGAGGACTACCTGGGCGAGCCGGTGGCCGAAGCCGTCATCACCGTCCCCGCGTACTTCAACGACGGCCAGCGCCAGGCGACCAAGGACGCGGGGCGCATCGCGGGCCTCAACGTGCTGCGCATCATCAACGAGCCCACGGCGGCGGCGCTCGCCTACGGCCTCGACACCAACAAGGAAGGCACCAGCGAGAAGGTCGCGGTGTACGACCTCGGCGGCGGCACGTTCGATATCTCGATCCTCGAGCTGAACTCGGGGGTCTTCGAGGTGAAGGCCACCAACGGCGACACGTTCCTCGGCGGCGAGGACTTCGACCAGCGGATCATCGACTGGCTCGCCCAGCGCTTCCTGGAAGCGAACGGCGGCGTCGACCTGCGCAAGGACCGCATGGCGCTCCAGCGCCTCAAGGAAGCGGCCGAGCGCGCCAAGCACGAGCTGTCGAGCGCCACCGAGACGGAGATCAACCTCCCCTTCATCACCGCCGATGCGTCGGGGCCCAAGCACCTCACCGAGATGCTCGACCGCGCCACGCTCGAAGGCCTGGTGAAGGACCTCATCGAGCGGTCGATCGAGCCGTGCAAGATCTGCCTCAAGGACGCCGGCCTCACCGTGCAGCAGGTGAACCAGGTGCTGCTGGTCGGCGGCATGACGCGCATGCCGGCGGTGCAGGCGAAGGTGAAGGAGTTCTTCGGCAAGGACCCGCACAAGGGCATCAACCCCGACGAGGTGGTGGCCATCGGCGCCGCCATCCAGGGTGGCGTGCTCAAGGGCGAAGTGAAGGACGTGCTGCTGCTCGACGTGACGCCGCTGAGCCTGGGCGTCGAGACCGCGGGCGGCGTCTTCACCAAGATCATCGAGAAGAACACCACCATTCCCTGCAAGAAGGCGCAGGTCTTCTCCACCGCGGTCGACAACCAGCCGCTGGTGAGCGTGCACGTGCTCCAGGGCGAGCGCGAGATGGCCGCCGACAACAAGACCCTGGCGCGGTTCGAGCTGGTGGGCATTCCGCCCGCGCCGCGCGGCGTGCCGCAGATCGAAGTGGCGTTCGACATCGACGCCAACGGCCTGGTGCACGTGGGCGCGAAGGACCTGGGCACCGGCAAGGTGCAGCAGGTGCGCGTGGTGTCCAACTCCGGCCTGACCGAGGCGGAGATCCAGCGCATGGTCGCCGACGCGCAGCTCAACTCCCAGGACGACAAGAAGAAGAAGGAGCTCGCCGAGCTGCGCAACAACGCCGAAGGCCTCATCTACACCACGGAGAAGAGCATCGAGGAGTACGCCTCGATGCTCAGCGACGCGGACAAGGAAGAGATCAAGGCGGACATGGCGAACCTGAAGGAAGTGCTGCCCCGCGAAGACGCGGTGAAGCTCAAGGAAGCCATCACCCGGCTCGAGGGCAGCGCCTACCGCATCGCCGACGCCATCTACTCGGCCGAGGCGAAGAGCTAGCGAAGGCCACCGTGCGCGAGCTGCCAGCGTTCGCCAACCCCGACGAGGAAGTCCGCTTCCTGCGCGGGCTGGTGAACGTGCAGCGCATGGCCGACGAGGTGCTGGAAGACTGCCTGTCCAAGGGGCTGGGGCTCTCGGCGGCGCTCGACGTGTTCCTCACCCAGTGCGCGCGCATGATGCATGCGCGCGCGGCCTTCGTGCAGGTGCGGGGGACGCGGGAGCCGGTGCTGAACCGCTTCTGGGGCAGCCACCTCTTCGAGTTCCAGCGCTACGCGGAGCTCGAAGGCTCGGTGTCGCTCGACGCCAAGCACACGCTGTTCGTGCACCAGCTGACGCTCGGCGACCTGAACTTCGGGTGTCTGGGCTTCGCGCTGCTGGGCCGCTTCGAGAACGGTGGACCGCAGGTGCAGGCGCTGGTGAACGCCATCGCGGAGATGCTCGACACCGCGGTGCTGTCGTTCCTCGCGCTGGTCGACGGCTCGAGCCCGCTGGAGAAGCTCGACGAGCTCGGCAGCCGCGCCGGGCTCAAGCCGCGCGGCCGGCTGGGCAAGTACGAGCTGCTGGCGCCGCTGGGCACGGGCGGCATGGCGCAGGTGCTCGCCGCGCGGTCGCAGGCGCAGCAGGGCGTCTCGCGGCTGGTGGCGCTCAAGCGCATCCTCCCGCACCTGGCCGACGACCAGAACATGGTGGCGCAGTTCCTCGACGAGGCGAAGCTGGGCCTCTCGCTCAGCCACCCCAACCTCATCACCTTCCACGACTTCGGGAAGGCGGCGACGGGCGACTACTACCTGACGATGGAGCTGTTGCGCGGGGTCGACTTCGACCACGTCATCTACGCGCCGCCGGGGAAGATCAGCCCCGAGATGGCCGCGGGCGTGCTGGTGCAGGCGCTCGAGGGGCTCCACCACGCGCACCAGCTCAAGGGCGAAGATGGGCACTCGCTCGGGCTGGTGCACCGCGACCTCTCGCCGCACAACCTCTTCGTGGGCTTCGACGGCCGGGTGAAGGTGCTCGACTTCGGGGTGGCGAAGGTTCGCCGGCAGCGCACGGTGACGTTGCCGGGCATCGTGAAGGGCAAGCCGCTCTACATGTCGCCCGAGCAGGCGACCGCGGAGCCCATCGACTCGCGCAGCGACATCTTCGCGATGGGGCTCATTCTCTACGAGGCGACCGTGGGCGGCCGGGCCTTCGACACCGGCGACGACACCCGCACCATGCTGGCCATCGTGAACGACCCGCTCTACCGGCCGCCGGACATGAGCGACGCCGTCTGGGAACTGGTGAGCAAGGCGTGCGCGAAGGACCCCGCCCAGCGGTACCAGACTGCCGCGGCGATGGCCGACGCGGTGCGCCGCCTCGTGGTGCCGCTGTCGCAGGAGAGTCTGGGCCGGCTGGTGCGCGCCCGCTTCCCGCAGCAGCTGGTCGAGCTCGAGCGACTCGATGCGCTGCTGACGCCGACGCCCGCCAAGCAATAGCCCTCGCGCCCGGCGAACTTTCTCGGGCTCCGAGAAGTTCGCCTCGCGGCGCGCGACTGCAGCGTCTTGTCCTTTGAAGACAGCAGGAGTGTCCGAAAAGACGTCGGTCTGGCCGGCCGGGGTGTGCTGGTTGGCGGCAGGGTACTCAGGCACTCGGTCGACCCGGTCACCGGGTACGTGGGTCGACCGGGTACGTGGGTCGACCGGGTACGTGGGTCGACCGGGTACGTGGGTCGACCGGGTACGTGGGTCGACCCGGTGCGTGGGTCGACCCGGTGCGTGGGTACCGATGCCCGAAGGACCGTCCCCCCGGGCAGGTCGGAGAATTTCGGACGGAATTCTTCGGGCATTTTTCCGAGCCGAGTCGGGACCCCACCTCGCTCTCAATTCTCGAGAAACCGGGAGACGGCCTGGCCAGTGCGCGCACCATGCGACAGCAACCGCTTTGACGGATGCGCTTGAAGCTCACGCGCGTCGACGCCGCTGCCGTCAACC
>JAIBBQ010000233.1 GCA_019694595.1 Myxococcaceae bacterium | reverse complement strand
AGGACACGCCGGCCGGGCGGCTGGCGGCGCACCTGGTCACCGCGGTTCGCCCGCCGCAGTAGGCGGACGCGCGGCGATGGAGGGGCCTGTGGGTGACGCCCCGGGCCACAACCGTGCCAGCTCCCGGTGATGGGGCTACGCTGCGCGGCATGATCCGCACCTGGCTCAAGCTCGCCTTCGGCGTCGCCCTCATCGCCGCTCCCGCCTGCATGTGTGGCCCCGATGGCACCGGCGGCGCGGGCTCGGGCTCCGGCGGTTCCGGGGGCTCCAGCGCCTCGGGCGGGGCAGGGGCGAGCGGGGGCAGCGGCGGGAGCACCGCGAGCGGCGGCGGCACGTCGAGCTCCGGCGGCAGCGGCTTCAACCCCGACGCCTCGTGCGCCACCGAGACGAGCATGGCGACGCTGGGCCGCAAGCCAGTGGACATCATCTTCGTCATCGACAACTCGGGGTCGATGACCGAGGAGATCACCGGCGTCGAGAAGAACATCAACGCCAACTTCGCGGCCATCATCGGCGACGCGGGCGTCGACTACCGGGTCATCATGCTGTCGAAGAACGGCAGCGCGACGCAGACCCAGTCCATCTGCATCACGCCGCCCCTGTCGGGCAACGCGACCTGCACGCCGCCGCCGGCCAAGCCGACCAACGGCCCGCGCTTCTTCCAGTACGACACGGAGATCTCGAGCACCAACTCGCTGCAGAAGATCATCCAGACCTACAAGGTGGCGGACCCCAGCGGTGCCGCGCCCGGCGGCTGGTCCGACTGGCTGCGGCCGGAGGCGCTCAAGGCCTTCGTGGAGATCACCGACGACCAGTCGGCGATGACCGCGGCGAACTTCGAGACCCAGCTCTTCGCGCTCACCCCCGCGCAGTTCGGCACCGCGGCGAACCGCAACTACGTCTTCCACAGCATCACCGGCGTGCCGCTGAAGCCCAACCCCACCGACGCGTACCAGCCGAGCGAGCCGGCCATCGCCAGCAACAGCAAGTGCTCGTCGGCGGTGAACTCGGGGCCCCAGTACGGCGATCTGTCCAAGCTCACCGGGGGCCTGCGCTTCCCGGTGTGCGTGCCCGACAACTTCAGCACCGTGTTCGCGGCCCTGGGCTCGAACGTGGTGGCGTCGGCGCAGCTGGCCTGTGACTTCGCGGTGCCCGCGCCTCCGCAGGGCTTCACGCTCTCGAACAAGATCATCGTCGAGTACACGCCGGCGAGCGGGCCGCTGCAGAGCTTCAGCCAGGTGGCCAACGCGGGCGCCTGCGGCGCGAGCTCGTTCTACGTGGCGAACGGCCGGGTGGTCATCTGCCCCATGGCGTGCACCTCGGTGCGCGCGAACCCGGGCGGCTCCATCGCGGTGCGCTTCACCTGCGAGCAGGGCGGGCTCGGGTAGCGCCGCCGCGCCGTCTCGTCGCTGGCGGCTAGAGGAGCCCGGCCTGCTGGGCTTCCGCCACCGCGGCCCGGTGGATCTTCTCGCGCAGCGCCGGGTCGTCGGGCAGGCGGTCGAGGTTCGACAGCTCGGGCGGCAGGTAGGAATTGGCGTTGATGAGCTTCCCGTCGCGGATGGCGTCGTCGAGCCGCTCGAGGATCTGGTCGGGCGGCACCCCGGCTTCCCTGGCGATGCGCGCGTACTGGAGCACCGGCTCACCGGGCTGGTTGTTCTTGTCCGAGCTGGCGAGGAAGTCGAAGAGCTGCTCGCGCGAGGCCCCGGTCACCTGCTGCAGCTCGTTGGTGTCGTAGCTCGCGTACGCCAGCCGCTCGGTGACGTCGGTGAGCCGCTCGGGGTGCGCCTTGAAGTACGGGTCGTCCTTCCACAGCTTCTGGAGGATGTCGGTCTGCTCCTGGTCGAACTCCGAGGCCTTGATCTTGTCCGACCAGGCCTCGCCGATGGCGGTGATGCCCAGGCTCGCGTACTTGAGGAAGGGGGCCGCCACGTCGACCACCGGAATGAACTCTCCGACGTCGGCGACCAGGCCCAGCGCGTTGCCCACGAACGCGAGCCCGTCGCCCGCGTTGCCGCCGTCTTGCAGCTTGCCCCACGCCTTGGCGGTGCCGATGGCGTCGGCGAAGGTCGACAGGCCGGGGATCCACTTGCTCTCGAGCAGCTCGCCGGTCTTGGCGAGCTCCGAGCCCGGCAACAGCCGCCCCGCCTCGAGGCTGCGGTTGATGGAGCCCGCGGTGAGCGTGAGCAGGTCCTTGGTGCCGTTGGCGAGCGACTGCGAGAGGTCGGCCGCGTCCTCGGCGCTGGCGCCGCCGAGAATGGCGAAGCCCAGGCCGGCCGCCGCGAAGGCCTGCACCGACTTCGGCACGCCGTCGAGCTTGGCCCCGTCCTTGGACAGCGCCTTGAGGTCGCTCCAGTCCTTGGTCTTGATGCCCTTCTGGATGGCGTCGAGCCATTCCCCGCCCTGGATGTTGCGGGCCGCCTCGTTCTTGTCCTGGTAGGCGCGGAACTTGTCGATGAGGCCGCTGAGCTTCTCGCCCGCGGCCTGGGTGTCGCCGCCCGACTCCAGCATCGCCTGGCCCGGCACCCCGGCGATGGCCTTGGTCAGCACCTCGTCGCGGATGGCGTCGGCCTGGCCCGCGAAGCCCTTGGCGTCGGGCGAGTCCTTGTCGGTGACGCGCATCGCCCACTCGGCGGCGAGCTGGGGCGTGCTGGAGCCGGCGATGGACTTCATCACGTCGACCAGGTCGCCCTGGCGGTTGCTCGCCTGCGCCTGGCGGGTGAGCGCGTCGAGGTGCGGGCCCACCGCGTCGTTCAGCTTGCGCGACGCTTCGATCTCCGCGTCGTAGACCTTCTTGTTCTCCGGGCGCTGGTGGAACTCCTTGGCGTAGGCCTGCTGCTGCTCCGGGGTGAGCGTGCCCTTGAGCTCGCTGAGCTCCTTGGCCAGCTTGCCGTCGAGCTCGTCGCGCTTGGCCTTCTTGGCCTCGTAGTCGTTCTGCACCGTCTTCACGCCTTCGAAGCCGAGGTCGAGCGCCTTGTCGGCGACCTGCGGCTTGCCCGCCTTCTTCGCCTCGTCGGACAGCGCGAGGAGGAAGGTGACGCCCTGGCCGCGGTCGAGCTTGGTGAGCGCGTCGAGCGCCGCGTTGCGGTGCGGCTGGCTCGAGCGGGGGTTGCTCGCTGACGGCGGGCCGCCGGTGGTGCTGCCTTCGGGCACGTAGGTCTGGTCGGGGAAGCTGTGCTCGGCGATGGGGCGGGCGAGGTCGTGCGCGCCCTGGTCGGACGCGTGGTTCGACACCTCGGCGAGGTCGCCGACGATGGCCTGGGTCTTCTGGTCGATTTCCTCCGGGCTGTTGCCCAGCCGCTCGTTGATGGCCAGGTCCTCGGCCACCTTGCCGAGCGTGGGCTGCGACTTGGCGATGATGGCGTCGACCAGGTCCTGGTCCTCGGTCTGCGACAGCTCCTTGAGCTTGGCGGTCGCTTCCGCCGCGCCGCCGTGGGCGTAGGCGTCTTCCACCGCCCTGGCCTTCTCGGTGGCCTCGCCGTCGATGGCCTTCTTGTGAATGGCGCCGCCGGGCTCGAGCGGGTTCTTCCCGTCGGGTGCGCCGGCCTTGAGCGCCTGGTCGAAGGTGGCGCGGGCCTCGGGATTCAGGTTGCCCTGCACGCGCGCGAGCGCGTCGGCGGTGGTGGAGGCGATGGCCGGGTTGGTGGTGCCCGAGGCGCTGGCGCTGATCCGCGCCAGGCTGGCCTTCGACTGGTCGACCAGCGCGGTGCGGTACTCGGGGTCGGGGTTGTCCTTGAGGAGCGAGTCGAGCATCTGCGCCCCGCGGTCGGGGCCGGCGGTGGTGGCGGCCTCCACGCGCTTGGCGTCCTGCGCGGCGCGGTCGGCGGGCGTGGCGTAGAGGTCGGTGCCGATGAGCCGCTTCTGGCTCTCGCGCTCTCGGCCGCGCGCCTGGAAGACGTCCTTGACCTGATCCGCCTCGGGGAAGGGGCGGTCGACCTTCGCGGCGCCGGCGGCGGCGTTGGCGGCCTTGGCCGCGTCGAGCGCGCGCTGCTGCTGCGCGATGGCGGAGACGTCGGCCCACTCGGCGGCCTTCTTCAGGTCTTCCGCGCCGGGCTTCTTCTGGGCGGCGGCCTTCTGGGCGGCCGCGCGCGCGGCCTCCGCCTGCTTCTCGAGCTCGGCGGCCTTCTGGCGCTCGGCCTCGGCCCGCTGGCGCGCTTCCTCGGCGAGGCGCCGCTGCTCCGCGAGCTGTCGCTGGCGCTCGGCCTCGGCCGCCTTCGCGGCAGCGTCGTCCTTGGGCGCAGGTGCGCCGCCGTTGCCGCCGATGCGGAAGAAGCCCATGACCGTGTCGCTCCCCGTTGGCGCGCGCGTCGAGGCCGACGCCCGCGTTCATTCCATTAACGACGCCAGCCTTCGAAAGATTGCCCGCCCCGAATGTCAAACCCGGTGGTCATCTTTTCATGTCACGCGAACTTGGACATCCCGGGGGAGGCGCGCGCGCCCCCGCCTGCCACAGTGGCCTACAGAGACTGACCTTCGTCGTGCGCACCGCCCAAGAGACACCGCGCGGGCGAAAAACCAAAAGAGCGCCGCTTCAGGCCCCTGGGGGGCGATCAGTCGACTTCGACGAGGATGTGGTCGGCGCGGCCGTCGTCCTTGCGGACGTGGACCTCGGTGTAGAGCCCGGACATGCGGCCGGCGAGGAGGAAGCCGGTGGCGTCGGGCCCGGAGCTCTGAGGGTCGAACTCCGAGTTCTGGTGGGTCGACGGGCCACGCCCGAGGAAGGCGTTCACCTCGTGGAGCATCTCGGCGTGAATCGCGGCCACCTCGGCGGCGCTGTGCCCCTGGAGAATCTCGGTGCGGTAGCTCTGGCCTTCGGGGTCGGTGCCGAAGAGCACCCGGTCCACGTAGTCGGTGAGCGCGTCGTGGGCCCGGTCCTTCGCCTGCTCGAGCGAGGTGACGGCGCTGGTGTCGTAGAGGGCGCGGGCCCGCTCCACCAGCACGGCCACCGCCTTGGCGTCGGGCGCCCGCTCGTTGAGCTCACGGTGGCTCTGCGCGTAGCGCTCGAGCACGGTGGCGAGCGTCCGGGGGTTGCGCTGCGAGAGCTCCTTGGCGGAGTTGACGCCGGCGTTCTCCAGCAAGTCGGCGGTGGCGGGGCCCACGCCCTTCACCTGCACCAGGTCGGCGCGGTTGACCGCCTCGCGCAGCCGCCCCAGTGGAATGCCGACCGCCCGGGCGAGCTTCTGCTCCCGGCTGGTGGTGGGCGCCGCGCGCACCAGCGCCGCGGTGTCGCGGATGCCGGCGCGCTCGAGGCGGCGCACCTCGTCGGCGGTGGGGCCGCGCAGCGTGGACAGGGGGAGGCGCTTGGGCGTCATGCCCGCGCACTCTAGGGCGCGGCGGCCCGGGAAGGCAGGGGGAGCGCGACGGTGAAGGTGGTGCCCTGGCCGACGGCGCTCTTCACGGTGAGCGTGGCGCCGTGCTGGCGCACCAGGCTCTCGACGATGGCGAGCCCCAGGCCGGTGCCTTCCTTCTTGGTGGTGAAGAGCGGCTCGAAGATGCGCTCCAGCTTCTCGGGGCCGATGCCTTCGCCGTCGTCCACCACCTCGAGCAGCACGCGGTCGGCCTGGGTCGCGCCCTGCACGGTGACGCGGCCCGGGCGCCCTTCGGGAATCGCTTCCACCGCGTTCTGCACCAGGTTCACCACCACCCGCTGGAACTTCTCGCGCTCGAGCAGCACCTCGGGCAGCGCCTCGAGCGCTCGGGTCTCGAGCTGCACGTGCTCGCGGCGCTTCACCACCTCGAGGCTGTCCTTCACCACCCCATCGAGCCGGGTGGGCGAGAGTTCGAGCGGGCGCTCGCGGGCGAAGTCGAGCAGGTCGGTGATGATGGCGTTGCAGGCGGCGACGCCCTTGGTGGCGAGCGTCATCACCTCCTTCAGCTTGGGTTCCTCGCCGAGGTTGAGCTTGTCGAGGCGCCGCTGGAGCACGAAGACCGAGGTGCTCACCGCCGACAGGGGGTTTCTCAGGTCGTGGCCGATGCCGGCGGAGATCTGCCCCAGCGCAGCGAGCTTCTCGCGGCGGGCGGTCGAGGCGAGCAGCTCCCGCATGCGCGCGCTGCCGTAGTTCATCAGCGCCGCGGCGAGGCCCATCACCACCGCGGTGGACACCATCGCGCCCACCGAGATGCCGGCGTAGTACTGCAGCAGCATCTCGAAGACCGCGCCGATGGCGGCGGTGAGGTACAGCTGCCAGGTGGCGAGCGAGAGCGCCGCGAGCACGAAGAGCAGCAGGAACAGCCCCAGCGAGTAGCCCGCGGTCGCGCCCGGGTTGGGCGTGGTGGGGTAGTTGGCGAGCTGCACCCAGAAGATGAACGGCATGTCGATGACCGCGGTGGCGAGCGTCAGCGCGCGCGCCACCGGGCCGTCGGTGCGGGTGGCGAGCACCACCGCGATGGACGCGGCCCAGTAGAGCGCGAAGGGCACCAGGTTGCCTTGCCAGCTCTTGTCGTGGAGCAGCCCGCCGAGGACGAGGAAGAGCAGGAAGAAGGCGGAGACGCCCAGGAAGCGCACCCGGTGCACGCGCCGGGCGTTGCGCAGCTGCTCCGCGCCGATGACCTTCCGCGCGGAGGCGACCTCGGGGTCGACGTACGCCGCGGCGCTCACTTGCCGCGCCGGCGCTGGATCTCGTTCGCGGTGCGCCGCACCTGGCACAGCCGCGCCACCTGCTCGATGAGGCGCATCAGGCGCGCGGGCTCGAAGGGCTTGCCGACCACCGTGACCAGGTCGGTGCCCACGCGCTCGGCCGGCGTCACCAGCGCGGGCGTCCCGGTGAGCATCACGCACGAGGGCGCGTCGGGCAGGGTGTTCACCTGGCGCAGGAACTCGGTGCCCATCATGCGCGGCATCTTGTAGTCGGAGCAGATGACGTCGAACCGCCGCGTGCGGTTCAGCTCCAGCGCCGACTCCGGTGACGCGGCGGTGGTGACGTCGAAGTCCTCGCTCAGGAGCAGGCTGAGGCTCTGCAGCACGTCAGGCTCGTCGTCGACCACCAGCACCTTGAAGCGCTCTTCCATCGGGCCTGTACCCCCGACGGGGATTCTCTCATGAGCCCTTCAGCATTTGCTCGATCCATCGGTCGAGGTACCCATGGGCCAGCAGCCAGGACACGGCCCCCACCACCGCGGCGAGGAAGAGGTACAGCCCCCAGGGCCGGCCCTTCTCCGCGAAGGGGTCTTCGAGGCTGCGGCTGCTTCCCTTGGGCAGCTGCGCGAGGTGGGTGAGCGAGGCGCCGAAGGGCAGGTTGATGCGCGCCCGGGTGTTGATGGCCCAGCCCGAGGCGTCGAGCAGCGCCGCGAGGTTGCGCTGCCGCAGCTTCATCGCCGCCAGCAGCATCGACGGCCCGCTGATGAGCAGCATCGCCCCCGCGATGGCGATGGGCATCTGCCACACGGCCAGTTGCAGAAAGCCACTCACGATGGCGGCCGCAGCGGATCCGACCGCGCCGACCGCGAGGCCGATGGCGGCGAAGATGCCGACGAACTTGGCGATGTCGACCGGCGGCTTCTGCTCCTTGGCGGCGGGGTCGGCCTTGGCGGTGCTGGCGACTCCGGCGTTGAGCTGCACGGAGGCTTCCTTGTCGCGGTCGCCGGCGAACTTCTCGATGGAGTCGGAGACGAACTTGCCCAGCCGCTTGTACGGCGACCAGAAGGCCTGGCGCAGGCTGATGGGCTGCTCGACGACCTTGGTGATGGTGGCGTCCCAGTCCTGGCCGGCGCGGTCGTAGAAGACGCCGTTGCGGCCGACCATGAGGAAGTCGCTGTCGCCGCCGGTGAAGGCCGCGGCCACGGTGCGCTTCTCGGCCGAGCCCTTGCGGGTGAGCTCGCAGTACGCGAGGTAGGCCATCGACTGGCCGGCGAGCGCGGCGTGCTTGCCCGGGTCGTCGACCCACAGACAGAGGTCGCAGGAGCGGCCGTCGAGGTACAGCGTGCCGGCCTGGAAGGTCGCCGGCCCCTGCCGCCCGTAGAAGGTGCGGAAGGAGACGAAGTTGTCGAGGAAGCGGCCGAGGTCCTTCGCGTAGTGCGCGAGGCGGTCGACCTGGGCGATGGCCTTGGCCTGCGGCTCGAGCGCCTGGTCCTTGGCGAGCAGCGCTTCCACCTTGGCGCGCGCATCGCCGTTCACCAGCGCGCGCACGCGCGCGATGCCCAGCGCCTCCGCCTTGCCGGGGGGCCGGGTGGCGAGCCACGCCTGGTGGGGCGCGAGGAGCGCGGTCAACTTGAGCCAGTCGGCGTGGGTGAGCGCGTCCATCTGGCCGAGCAGCGGCGTCACCGTCTTCTCGCGGAAGGTCTTGAGCTCGGCGGCCCACGCGGGGTTGACGCCGGCCTCCAGCGGCAGCGGGCGCAGGGCTTCCGCGCGCGCGAGCGGGAACGTCTTCAGCGTGGCGTGGGTGGCGCCCAGCTCCGCGGTGGCGAGCGCGACGTACTGCGCCTCGGGCGGGTTGAGCGCGCCCTGCGCCTTGGCGTCGTAGGCGGCGAGCGCGCAGCGGGCGAAGTAGTCGTCGATGCGGCCGCGCACCACCGCGAGCGCGTCGTAGGCCGCGCGGGTGTCGTCCTTGAGCGGGAGCACCGCCTTGGCGTCGGCCTCGCCCTTCTGCCACCACTCGAGCAGCGCCTTGGCTTCGGTGAAGAAGGCGTCGAGCTGGGCCTTGGTGATGCCGTCCTTGCCGCTGGCGTCCTTGGTCACGCCGACGGTGGCCATCACGTCCTTGATGACCTGGGTGGTGGCGGCGTCGCCCTCGGCGCTCTCGGCGGGCACCACGCCGTCGCCGTTGAAGAGCGTCTGGGAGAAGATCTTCACCGTGTCGGCGGTGTCGGCGCAGGAGATCTCCTTGGCGTCGGCCTTGCCGAGGTTCTTGAGGATCTCCTTCGCCGAGGCGAGCACCTGCGCGCCTTCGGGCGACGCGTCGTTGATGGCGGACAGCGGCAGGGTGGGCAGCCCCTTGATCAGGCTGTCGGGCGTCTTGAGCATGGAGGTGGCCCACTTCGCCGCCGCCACCACCTCGGGAACGCGGACGCGGCCGTCGCCGTCGGTGTCGAGCAGCGCGAGCGTCTTGGGGTCGAGCTCGAGGCCCTTGGTGGGGCACGCGAGCGCCACCCAGAGCTTGGGGTCGAGCTCGCCGAGCGACGCGATGTCTGCGCCCGATTCCAGCCGGACCTGATCGAACCCGCCGGCGCTGAAGAAACTCCACTGGTGTGAGGTGCCCGCCATGTCGAAGCCTCCGTGCGCCGTTTCGGGTGGCGCAGGCGCAGGCTTCTGGTGCGTCAGGCGGAGCGGGTCAACGCAAAAGGCCGCGCGTTACTCGGCGACCGGGCAGTCGTACGGCACGTCGACGTTGCCGTCGGCCTCGACCTCCACGGTCTGCACCGGGCCGGGCTTCGCCTCGCCCGCGGAGTCGAAGCAGTCGAAGCGCACCCGGTGCTTGCCCGCCTTCACCTTGAAGCCGGCGATGGGCGAGGCGCCCACCTTGCGGCCGTCGACGAAGACGTCGGCGGTGTCGGAGGCGCGCAGGTTCAAGTGCCCTTCCGCGACCGGAACGGCGGGCGCCTTGGGCGCTGCGGGCTTGGGGGCCTCGGCCGGCTTGGCGGCGGCCGCCGGCGCGGGGGCAGGCGCGGGTGCGGCGACGGGCGCGGGTGCCGGAGCCGGCGCTGGAGCGGCGGCGGGCTTGGGCGCGTCGGGAACCGCCATCGCCGGGGCCGGCTTGGGCTCGGGCGCGGGGGCCGGGGGCGCAGCCTCGGGCGCCTTGGGCGGCTCGGCCTTGGCG
>JAIBBQ010000030.1 GCA_019694595.1 Myxococcaceae bacterium | reverse complement strand
AGCCGCTCGAGCGCCCGGCTCATCGGTCGTGCACCCGGCTCACCGCGGCCATCAGGTCCTGGGCGAAGGCGGCAGCGTCGGGCAGTCGCACCGGCCGGGCCATCACGATCCCGGCGGCGTGGGCGACCGCCGCGGGGGTCGGCTCGACCAGCGCGTCGGCGACGCCCGCCAGCGCGCCCTCCCGCACCGCGAGCACCAGCGCGCCGCAGGCCTTCGCCTGCACCGCAGCGCGGCCGCTGAAGTCGTTGCCCAGCCCGAGGAGCCACACCTGGTCGACCGCCTGCAGCACCTCGACGAAGGCCTCGCCGGAGCGGTAGCCGAGGAACGTCACCGCACCGCGCAGGTCGTCGGCCGCGGCGCGCGCCTGCAACGCGGCCGCGAGCTCGCCGTCGCCGGCGAGCACCAGGTGGGCGCCCGGGCGATCCCGGCGGAGCAGCGCGAAGGCCTCCAGCGCCACGTCGAGGCGCCGCGACGGCTGGAAGCTGGAGACGAGCCCCACCAGCGGCGCGCCCTGGACCCCGAGCGCCAGCCGGGCGGCCTCGCGCGAGCCCGGCCGGAACCCCGCGCTCACCAGCGCCGGGTGCTCGAGCACCGGCACCTTGCGGCGACGCAGCCGCTGGGTGAGCGCGGCATACGGAGCGGTGTAGACGTGCGCCCGCGGCGTCGCCCAGCCGAAGCTCCGCGGCGCGTGCACCGAGCGCACCAGCACGGTGGTGCCGTGGGTGGCGAGCGCTGCGAGGTGGTGATCGTGGCTGAAGTGCGCGTGCAGCACGTCGGGGGCGAGCTGCCACAGGTGGCGAACGTCGCGCAGCATCGCGAGCGGCGACGACTTCACCGACACCTCGAGGGGCCCGTCGTGGAGCAGGCCTGCGTCGGCGAAGCGAGGCGGCGCGGGCTCCTCGCTGCGAGGCGCGCGGGTGCGGTCGACCGCCACCTGCACGTCGTGGCCCAGGGCCCGCTGCGCGAGCGCCAGCTCGAGCACCAGCTCGGCCGGACCGCTGAACACCGGGCTGGCGAGGAGGTGGACGATGCGCACTCACGCCTCGAGGAGCCGGCAGAGCTGGTCGACGTTGCGATCGCTCGCACCGGCCAGCTGGGCGACCGCCGCCTTGGCCATCGACCCCAGCGACTGGAGCTGATCGGGCCGCGAGAGCAGCTCGCCCACCACCTTCGCGAGCTGCTGCGCGTCCTTCACCTGGATGCCGCCGCGCCCGAGCAGCGCGGTGACGCTGTCGCGGAAGTTCTCCATGTGCGGCCCGAAGAGCACCGGCCGCCCCTGGGCCGCCGGCTCGAGGATGTTCTGGCCTCCGCGGGTGGTGAACGACCCGCCGACGAAGACCAGGGTGGCCAGCCGGTACGCGCGGGCGAGCTCGCCGATGGTGTCGAGGATCATCACCCGCGCCTGCACCTCACCCGGGCGGGACCGCAGCCCCACGGACAGGCCGCGTTCCCGCACCAGCGCGGCCACGCGCTCGGCGCGCTCGAGGTACCGGGGCGCGATGACCAGGCGCAGATCGGGGTAGGCCTGCAGCAGCGACACGTAGGCCTCGAGGATCAGCGGCTCCTCGCCTTCGTGGGTGCTGCCGGCCATCAGCACCCGCGCGGTCTCGGGCAGCGCGAGCGCCTGGCGCAGCTCGGCGAGATCGCCCCCGTCGGCCGGGGGAATCAGCGCGTCGAACTTGGTGTTGCCGGTCACCTGCACTCGCCCTGCGGGCGCGCCGAGCTTGAGCGCCCGCTCGGCCTCGCTCTCGTCGCGCATCAGCAACGCCGCGAGCTCGCGCAGCGGGTTGCCGATCAACGCGAAGAGCGCCCGGTACTGGCCGAGCCGCCGCTCACCGAAGCGGCCGTTGGTGAGCACCACCTGGGCCCCGTGCGCCTTCGCGGCGTGAATCAGGTTGGGCCAGATCTCGGTGTACTCGAGCACCAGCACCTTGGGTTTGAGCGCCTGCACCGCGCGGCGGGTCGAGCCCAGGAGATCCCACGGGGCGTAGATGGCGCCGTCGACGTCGCCGCGCAGCCGCTCGCGCGCCATCAAGATGCCGGTGTTGGTGATGGTGGACAGGAGCACCCGGGTCCCCGGCGAGCGCTGCCGCAGCTTGCGGATCATCGGAGAGAGCGCCAGGAGATCGCCCGCGCTCGCGCCGTGCAGCCAGACGAGCGGTCCGTCACCGGGAGGGATCTCTTCCGGACGCAGGAACCCGAGGCGCTGACGCCACCCGTCGCGGGTCTTGCGCATCAGCCACAGCAGCGGCCACACGGCTCCGAAGAGCACCCACGAAGCGAGGACGTAGACGAAGCGCATGACCTTCGCGCGCACCGTGGCGCACCTCACGGCCCTCGGCAACCAGTTGGCACGCTTGATGCTCGACGGCGGCCACATGTTCCGCGCCTTCCCGATTCCTGCCAGGACGGTGGCGCTGGCGGGCCTGGTCGCCTGCCAGCTCGCCTGTGGCGCTGGCGAGCGGCCACGCCAGGACGCTGGCGACCTCGACGCCGGTGGCGCCGATGCCGGAGACGACGCCGGGGCCGCGGACGCGGGAGCCGATGCCGGCGCCGATGCCGGCCGCCAGGCCTTCGACGCCGGCCCGTTCACGCTCGCCTTCCGCGCGTCGGACGGCGGCTCCACCACGAGCGAGATCTACGCGCGCGCCTTCAGCGTCCGCGTCTCCGGGGCCGAGCCAGGTGCCCTGGTGCACCTGACCGCGCGCGCCTTCGAGTTCGTCGGCAAGGGCTCGTTCGTCGCCGCGGCCGATGGCACGGTCGACACCGGTCGCGACGCTCCGGTGAGCGGCACCTACCGCGGCGTCGACGTCGATGGCCTGCTCTGGTCGGCCGAGGACAGTCCGCTTCCCCCGCCGGCGGGCTTCGACGTGGTGGTCACCGCGGCGAGCGGGGATGCGGGGGCCACCGCCACGCTGGCCCGGCCAGCGATGGGCACCGGCTTCACCCTGCGCGACGTGTCGGCGGGAGGCCTGCCGGCGAAGTTCCTCACCCGCCCCGACGCCGGAGCGCGCGGCGCGGTGCTGGTGCTCGGAGGGTCGGACTGCAGCCTGAACGCCACGCTCTTCGAGGCCGCGTGGGTGTCCACCATGGGCTTCGATGCCCTCGCGGTCGACTACTGTGACCAGGGCTTCATCGAGCGCATTCCCCTGGAGCGCCTGGAAGCGGCGCTCGACTGGCTGGGGGCGCAGCAGGACATCGACCGCGGGCGGCTCGCGGTGCTCGGTGGCTCACGGGGCGGTGAGCTCGCACTCCAGCTCGCGGCCGATCTCCCGTGGCTCCGCGGCGCCGTCGCGGTCGCGCCCAGCTCGTACCGCTGGAGCGACACCCGCACGGGCGACGGCGCGGCCTGGACGCGCGCCGACGCCGGGCTGCCGTCCATTCCCCGTCGACCCCAGGAGCAGCCGGTGCCCGAGTTCCTGCCCGACGGGCAGACGGGCTACCGCTTCACCCCCGTCTTCCTCGGGGAGCTCGCGGCGGCCTCGGGCGCCGAGCGGTCGGCGGCCCGCATCGCGGTCGAGGACGCGGGCGCCGCGGTGCTGATGATCGGCGGCGACGACGACGGGCTCTGGCCTTCGTGCCGCTTCATCGACGACGCGTGGAACGCGCTCGCCGATGCCGGTCACCAGCGCACGCACCCGCTCGACCGGAAGCTCTGCGTCCCGGGCGCCGGCCACCTCATCGGCGCGCCCGGGTACCCCACCGCCGACGGGTACTCCATGGCCAGACCTGGCGTCGTGCTGGTCCTCGGAGGGACCGCCGAGGGCCGCGGCCACGCGAATCGCGCCGCCGACGAGGCGATCCGCGCGTTCCTGCAAGCGGCACTCGCGCCGTGACGCCTCAGCCGCCGCTCGCTTCGACGCGACCTTCGGCGAGCGTGACCACCCGGTCCGCCCGCAGCGCCGAGCTCACCCGGTGGGTGATGAGCAGCGCGGTGCGCCCGTCGAGCGCGGTCGCCATGACCTCGTCGAAGTCACGCTGCCCTTGCTCGTCGAGGTTGCTGGTCGGCTCGTCGAGCACCAGCAAGGGGGCCGGGCTGAGGAGCGCGCGCGCCAGACACAGCCGCTGCCGCTGACCTCCACTGAGGCTGTGCCCCCGCTCGCCCAGGCGCGTCTTCAACCCCGACGGCAGCGCGCGGACGAAGCCCAGCGCCCCCGCCTGCTCCAGCGCGGCGTCCAGCTGGGCAGCGGTCGCGGCGGGCCGGGACAGCCGGAGGTTGGCCTCGATGGTGTCGGAGAACAGGAGCGGCTCCTGGGTGACCAGTGCCACCTGTCCGCGCAGTGCCGCGGGGGCCGCTTCCTGGCCGTCGATCAGGACCGCGCCCCGCTGTGGCCGCTCGAAGCCCGCGAACAACGCCGCCACCGTGCTCTTGCCTCCGCCGCTGGGGCCGACCAGCGCCACCCGCTCGCCCCGCGCGAGCGTGAGCGTCACCCCGCGCAGCACCGGGGCTTCGGCCCACGCGAAGTGCACGCCGTCGAGCCCGATGGAGCGCGTGAAGGCGGGGGCGGGCGGCGAGCCCACCGGCGGCGCCGCCGCGAGCAGCCCTTCGAGCCGGGCCAGCGCGGCCTGGGCCTGGAGCGCGAACTGGGACACCCGGCCCAGGTCCTTCGCCGGCTGGTAGACCAGGATCAGCGCGGTGAGGAACGAGACGAGCTCGTCGGGCGCGGCGAGGTGGAAGACCGTGGCCGCGATGACCGCCGAGGCGAGCGCCACCGCGGCGAGCAGCTCCATCACCGCAGGCACCGCCCCGCGCAGCCACCCTGCTCCGATCAGCGCCCGCTCGAGCGCCGTGCCTTCGCTCTCGAAGCGGGCGTGTGCGGCGAGCGCCCCGCTGGAAGCCTGGATCAGCTGCACCGCGTCGAGGTGCTCCTTGAGCTGGGCGGTGAGCACGCCCAGCCGCTGCCTCGATTCCACCACCCGGCCGAGCGCGCCCCGGGTGAGCCGGAAGGCCGGCCACGCCGCCAGCGGCACGGTGATGGCGGCGGCCAGCGCCAGCTTCCACGATACGGCGCACGCCACCGCGGCCAGCACGGCGATCTGGAACGAGTCGCGCAGCCACGACGCCACGGTGTAGGTCGCGGCCTGCTCCACCGCGGCCACGTCCCCCGAGAACCTCGCCAGCAGCTCGCCCGAGCGCTCGCGGGTGAGCCGCGCCGGGCCGAAGCCGAGGAAGCGCTCCAGCAGCGCGCGCCGCAGGTCCACCACCACCCGCTGCCCGTACCACCCGGCGAAGAAGAACTGCGCCAGGTACCCGAGGCCCCGGACCACCGCCACCGCGACCAGCACCAGCGGCAGCGCCGTGGCCACCTGGTCCCGATCGAGCTCCGGCAGCAGCGCCGCGGCGAAGCCCAGGCCGCTCGCGCCCCCGGTGAGGAGCCAGCGCACCATCGGCCCCACCAGGAAGGCGAAGAAGCCCGTCGCCACCCCCACCACGGCCATGCCCGCGAAGGCGAGCCACAGGAAGCGAGCGTGCGGGCGCCCGAGCTCGAGCAAGCGCCTGACGGCCTGGGCTGGGCTCACGGTTTCCACGGACAGCTCGCCCTTTACACGCGCTGGCGGCCGACGGTACGGGCTCCTGCATGGACGTGATGGTGGTGGCGGGGGAAGCCTCCGGCGACGCACACGCGGCGGACCTGGTGGCCGCCCTGCGCCGCGCGCGCCCGGGCCTGCGCTTCTTCGGCATGGGCGGCGAGAAGATGGCCGCGGCCGACGTGGAGCTGATCCATTCCTCGTCCGAGCTCTCGGTGATGGGCATCGTCGAGGTGCTCCCCAAGCTCCCCCGGCTCTTCGCGGTGAAGCGGAACCTGGTGCGCGCGGCGGCCGCCCGGAAGCCCTCGGTCGCCATCCTGGTCGACGTGCCCGACTTCAACCTCCGGCTGGCGAAGGACCTCAAGCGCCTCGGGGTCCAGGTCGCGTACTACGTGAGCCCGATGGTGTGGGCGTGGCGGCCCGGGCGGGTGGAAGTCATCCGCCGGCGGGTCGACCGCATGCTCTGCATTCTCCCCTTCGAGGAACGGTTCTACCGGGACCGGGGCCTCGAGGCCCGCTACGTGGGCAACCCGACCGTCGAGCAGCTGCCCGCGCGGGCTCCGGCGCCCGAGCTGCGCCGCCGCCTCGGGCTGGAAGAGCGCCGCACGCTGGCGCTCCTGCCGGGAAGCCGCCGCTCCGAGCTCTCGCGCATTCTCCCCACCCTGCTCGAGGTGGCTGCGGGCGCCGGCGACGTGCAGCTGGTGATGCCCGTCGCCCCCGGCCTGCCCCGCGCCGAGCTGGAGCAAGCCGTCGCGGCCAAGGGCGTGCGCTGCACGTTCTTCTCCGGTCGGGCGCCCGAGGTGGTGGGGGCGAGCGACGCCGCGGTGGTGGCGTCCGGCACCGCCACCCTGGAGACGGCGCTCATGGGCTGCCCGATGGTGTGCGTCTACCGGGTCTCACCGTTGACCTTCGCCATCGGGCGTCGGCTGGTGAAGGTGCCCCACGTGTGCCTGGTGAACCTGCTCGCCGGTCGCGGGGTGGTCCCCGAGCTCCTGCAGGACGACTTCACGGCGCCCAAGGTCCTGGAGGCGCTGGCCCCCCTGTGGGCGGGTGAAGCGCGCGAGCGCATGCTCCGCGGCTTCGACGAGGTCCGTGCGGTGCTGGGCCCCGCGGGTGCAGCGCAGCGGGCAGCACAGGCCGTGCTCGAGCTGCTCCCTCAGGGGTGAGCGGACCTCAGGGAGCGCCGAACCGCAGGGTGACCTTGCGGGTCTCGTCGGGCTTGAGGTCGACGGTCTCGCGCACCGTCTTCTTCAGCTCCGCCTGGAAGCCCTCGAGGACGTGGCGGCCGTCCCAGGTCTGGATCTCCTTGAAGCTGGTGGCCGGCGCGATGACCTTGCCGTCGAGCGAGAGCCGGCCGAAGGGCTCCAGCGAGACCTCGAGCGTGGCGCGCTGGGCGCGAATGGCGAGCTGACGGCGCTCACCCGGGTCGAGCTTCACCGACGTCAACCGGCGGAAGCCGTCCTTCTCGCTGACGAACAGCACGGTGTGCTGGCCCGGCGGCAGCTGCAGCTCGAGCGGCGTCGCCCCTCGCGGCTTGCCGTCGACCACCACCGTCGAGGCCGGCGTGCAGTCGGCACTCAGCACCGCGGGGTCCCGCGCCACCGGCGCCACCACCGCGGCACCTGCGTCGGGCTCGGCCTGCGCCAGTTCGACACCGGCGTCCGGTTCCCCGGAGGTCTCGGCGACGGCGCCTGCGTCCTCGAGCGGCTCCGGCGTCTCCCCGGCGTCGGCGACCGCCAGCAGCACGCCCTTCGGGTCGACCGCGGGGGTCGTCGCCGAAGGCCAGAGCACGAAGGTGACGGCGGCGCCCAGGAGTGCGAGCGCGCCGACCGCCGCCAACACCAGGCCCTTGCCGCCCGACCCCGGCCGGGGCCCAGCCGGCGCCGGGCTGGTCAGCGGAATCGGTGCGGGAGCTGGCAGCGGCGCCTGCGGGCCGAGCGCGGTCTGGGTGAGCTGGATCGGCGCCGGCTGAGGGGCCACCGCGTCGGGCACCCGGTTCTCGAGCAGGGTCCGCCCTTCGGCCCCTGCGCTGCCCCCGATCCCTTGAGGGAACTGGGGGTTCGTCCCGTGGCCGAAGTGCGGCTCGGTGGAAGTCCGCTGGGCCAGCATCGACGGCTCGGTCGCGTGCGGCTCGACCGCGGGCATGCGGCGCAGCGTCTGGTCGTCGGGCGGCGACCCCGGCTGCGGGGACGCGAGCGGCGGCGCCACCTGCGCCTCGAGCGGAATCGGGCTCAAGTGCGACGCCTCGGCGGCCACCACGCGGAACAGCCGCAGCAGGTCTTCCCGCCCCACCACCTGCCGCTCGGTCCGCAGGTACCCTTCGAGCTCGGACGCCACCATCGCCGCCGTCGGGTAGCGCCCGGCCGGGTCGGGGTGCAGACACCCGGCGAGGATCGCGCGCAGCGGCATCGGGGTGTTGGGCCGCAGCTGTTCCACCGGCTTGATGCGCGCCGAGCGGGCATTGTCGATCTGCTGCACCTCGGTGTCGCCTTCGATGGCGCGCGCGTTGGTGAGCAGCTCGTAGAGCACCAGGCCCAGCGCGTACACGTCGACCCGGCGGTCGATGGCCTGGCCGGTGATCTGCTCCGGCGCCATGTACGGGTACTTGCCCTTCACCAGACCCGCCTGGGTCTTGTGCATGCCCTGCGCGGCCTTGGCCACGCCGAAGTCGATGAGCTTCACCTCGCCGCGCGTCGACAGCAGGATGTTGTGCGGGGTGACGTCGCGGTGAATGATGTTGAGCGGCTGCCCGTTGGTGCCCACCGCCTCGTGCGCGTAGTGGAGCGCACTGGCCGCGTCGGCGATGACCCGCGCGGCGAGCTCGGGAGCGATGAACTCTCCCTGGCGCTCGTGCTCGAGGCTGATGGTCATCAGGTCGAAGCCCGGCACGTATTCCATGGCCAGGAAGAAGACGCCTCCGTCCTGGCCGAGGTCGAAGACCCGCGCGATGCCGGCGTGGTTCAGCTGCGCGAGGAGCGAGGCCTCGTCGAGGAACATGCGGACGAACTCGGGCGTCGCGCACAGGTGCGGATGGGGCCGCTTGATGACGCAGACGCCGTGGGGGCCACGCGCGAGGAAGACGTCGGCCATGCCGCCGGCGCCGATGCGCTTGTCGAGGAGATAGGGCCCCAGCCGGTCGGCCATCGCGCGCGTCGGTGTAGCACCTTTTTCGCGGGCGTTTGGCGTCGGCGTTCGCTAGGTGGCCCAGCGCGATGCCGAAGGCCCTGGTCATCATCCCGACGTACAACGAGGCGGACAACGTCGGCCCGATCACCAGCGCGGTGCTGGCGGCGGAGCCCCGGGTCGACGTGCTGGTCGTCGACGACAACAGCCCCGACGGCACCGGCCGGCTGGCCGACGCGCTCGCCGCCAAGGAGCCCCGCATCCAGGTGCTCCACCGCGCCAAGAAGGAAGGTCTGGGCCGGGCGTACCTGCACGCGTTCCGCTGGGGGCTCGAGCGCGGCTACGACTACCTCATCGAGATGGACGCGGACTTCAGCCACGACCCGCGCTACCTCCGCGGGCTCCTGGACGCGGCCGAAGGCGGAGCCGACCTGGTGCTGGGCAGCCGGTACGTCGACGGCGGCGGCACGGTGAACTGGGGCCCGGGACGCAAGGTCATCAGCCGCGGGGGCTCGCTCTACGCGCGCTCGATCCTCGGGGTGTCGGTGCGCGATCTCACCGGCGGCTTCAAGTGCTTCCGGCGGCGCGTGCTGGAAGCCATCGACCTGGGCGCGATCCAGAGCAGCGGGTACGCCTTCCAGATCGAGCTCACCTACCGGGCGCTCAAGGCCGGCTTCCAGGTGCGCGAGATTCCCATCGTGTTCGAGGACCGGCGGGTCGGGCAGTCGAAGATGAGCCGCAAGATCTTCCTCGAGGCGCTCACCATGGTCTGGAAGCTGAAGCTGACCGTCTGACCGGGGGCCGTGGTGCGCGAGCTGGCCTTCGTCTTGCCGGCGGTCTTCGTGGTGGTGGACCCGCTGGGGGTGCTCCCCGCGTTCATCGCCATGACGGCCCGGGACAGCGCCGAGAAGGTGCGCCGCATGGCGCTGCGGGCGTGCCTGGCGGGCGCGGGGCTGCTGCTGTTCTTCGCCTTCTTCGGGGCGTTGCTCTTCAAGTTCTTCGGGGTCACCCTCCCCGCGTTCCGGGTCGCTGGCGGCCTGCTCCTGATGCTCACCGCGCTCGACATGCTGCGCGCGCGGCCGGTGCAGACCCGCTCGTCGGAAGAAGAGCTGCGCGAAGGCGAGGAGAAGGACGACATCGCCATCATTCCCCTGGCGATGCCGCTGCTCGCCGGGCCAGGGTCGATCGCCACGGTGATGGTGCTGGTGGCCGAAGGGAAAGACGCCTTCAGCGGCGCGGTGGTGGCCGCGTCGGTGGTGCTGACCTTCCTCGCGACCTACCTGCTCCTGCGCGCCGCCGCCCACGTGAAGCGCGCGCTGGGCCAGACCGGCCTCGCGGTGCTGCAGCGGCTCTCGGGCCTCATCCTCGCGTCGCTGGCGGTGCAGATCGTCGCCGAGGGCGTCCGCACCCTGCTCAAGCTCTAGAAGATGTGTCGGCGCATGCCGATGTTGACCAGCAGGCCGATGCCCAGCATCACCGAGAGCACCGAGCTGCCGCCGTAGCTCATCAGCGGCAAGGTGATGCCGGTGATGGGCAACAGCCCGGTCACCATTCCGATGTTCTCGAACACCTGCCAGAAGATCATCGCCGCGACGCCCACCGCGATGAAGGCGCCGTAGCGCTCGCGCGCGGTGAAGGCCACGCCGAGCGCGCCCAGGAGCAGCGCCCCGTAGAGCACCAGCAGCACCAGGCACGGCAGGAAGCCTTCTTCCTCGGCGAACACCGAGAAGATGAAGTCGGTGTGCTGCTCGGGGAGGTAGCGCAGCGACGTCTGGGTGCCCTGGCGCCACCCCTTGCCCGTCATGCCGCCCGAGCCGACCGCGATGCGCGACTGCAGCGCGTGGTAGCTGCGGCCCTTGGGGTCGAGCGTGGGGTCGAGCCAGGTGGCGATGCGCCCGTCCTGGTGCTTCTCGAGCCGGTGACGAATGAAGGTGGTGCGCGGCTCGCTCTGCGGCCTCACCCAGTCGTTCCACAGCACCACCGACCCCAGGAGCACCACCGCCCCGACCGCGCCCAGCACCACGCCCTTCACCCGCGCGAAGAGGATCATGGTGCCCGCGGTGAAGGTCATCATCAGCGCGGTGCCGAGGTCGGGCTGCTTGAGCACGATCACGATCGGCACCAGCGCCAGGGCCAGTGGCGCGAGCAAGCGCAGGAAGCCGTAGTGCCCGTCTTTCCCCGGGCGGTAGTCGTCGTGGAAGTACTTGGCGAGCATCAGCACCATGCCCAGCTTGGTGAACTCCGCCGGCTGGAGCCGCAGCGGGCCGAGCACGAACCAGCTCTCGGCCCCCTTCGCGGTGTGCCCGAAGAACTTGAGCGCGATGAGCATCGCCAGGTTCACCACGTACACCGGCACCGCCAGCTGCTGGATGAGCCGGTAGTCGAGCACCGCGACCACCAGCGCCGCGAGCAGGCTCACCACCAGGTACACCGACTGCGGCCCCCACAGCGGCACCGCCGGCGCCCGGGAAGCCGAGGCCAGGTTGTAGATGCCGATGAGCGAGATGAGCAGGGTCGCGCCCAAGAGCGTCCACGGCACGTGGAGCAGCATGCGCTTCTCGACGCGGACGCCGATCACGGGTGCACCTCGGCCGCGGGCAGCGGCTCACCGGCGAGCGGGAGCCCCGCGTCGGGCGCCGGCACCGTCGCCAGCTGGTGGGCGCCCTCGGCCGGCGGCGGCACCGTGGCGGGGGCGACGGCCGGCGGGGGCGGCTTGGGCTTCTGCGGGAGCGGCGGCGACCACGACCGGCCGAACGCTTCGCCGTCGGCGTGGCGCAGCTCGAAGTAGCGCTTGAACACCGCCGCAGCGGCCGGCGCGGCGTCGGAGCCACCGTGGCCGCCGTGCTCGTTGAGCACCACGATCGCCAGTTCGGGGTCCTCGGCCGGGGCGAAGGCCGCGAACCACGCGTGGTCGCGCTCGAAGTAGTCCATCTGGTCCTTCTTCAGGCGCACCGCGCCCAGGCGCGCCACCTGCGCGGTCCCGGTCTTGCCGGCGACGGTGACGTCGGCGAGCCGCGAGCGGAAGGCGGTGCCTCCCGGCTCGTTCACCACCGCGGTGAGCGCGTCGACCAGCACGTGTCGTTCTTCGTCGGTGAGCTCGATGTCGCGCACCAGCTGGGGCTCGAAGTGATCGATCACCCGGCCTTCGGGCGACTCGATGCGCCGCACCACCTGCGGGCGGAACACCTTCCCGCCGTTGCCGATGGCCGCGTACAGCACCGCGAGCTGCAGCGGGGTGACGTTGACGTCGCCCTGCCCGATGGCGGTGTTGAGCGCCATGCCCTTGGTGTACCCGCCGGGGGTGAGCTTGTCGTGGTACGCGCTGTCGGGCATCACGCCCGGCACCTCCGCGGCGACCGAGAGGCCGGTGACCTGCCCGAGCCCCAGCAGGTGCCCCATCTGGGCGATGGGGTCGATGCCCAGCGTGTCGGCCACCCGGTAGAAGTACGTGTCGCAGCTCACCTGGAGCGCCTGGCGGGCCTGCACCGGGCCGTGGCCCGATTCCTTGTGGCAGCGCCAGGTGCGGGCGCCGAGCCGGTAGCCGCCGGGGCAGACCACGGTGGTCTGCGGGGTGAACGCCCCCGAGCGCAGCGCCGCGAGCAGCGACACCGGCTTGAAGGTCGACCCCGGGTGGTAGTGCTCCGCGGCGCCGCGGAACACCATCGGCTGCAGCGGGTCCTTGGTGAGCGCCGCCAGCTGCGACGACGAGACGCGGCCGGTGAGCAGGTTGGGGTCGAACGACGGCCGGGACACCAGCGCGCGCACGAAGCCGGTCTTCGCTTCCAGCACCACGATCGACCCGGCCTGCCCCGGAAACGCGCGCTCCGCCTCGGCCTGCAGGCGGGCGTCGATCGACAGCACCACCGAGTTTCCCGCCGACGGGGCCACCTCGTCGCCGTGCAGCACCCGGCCGAGCTCGTCGCGCATCACCTCGCCGCGCGCGTTCACCACTTCCTTGCGCCAGCCGTCGGTGCCGCGCAGCGTGGACTCCAGCGTGCGCTCGACGCCGCGGCGGCCGATGTAGTCGCCGAGCGCGTACGGCGGCCGCTCGCCTTCGTGGTTGGAGTTGAGCCGGTTGAGCTCTTCCTGGGTGACCTCGTTCATGTAGCCGAGCACGTGGGCGAGCGCCTCGCCGGCGCGGTAGTGGCGGTGGGGCACCGGCTCGACGTCGACGCCCGACAGCTCGTGCAGGTGCGCGTTCACCAGGTCGAGCTCGTCGCGGGTGAGGTCCACCTGCACCACCATCGGCTGGTAGCGCTGGGGCCCGTGCGCCGCCTTCACCTGCCCGGTGACGCGCTGGAGCGTCGTCTCGTCCCACCCCAGGTAGCTCGCCAGCTCGGGAATGACCGCCGTCGCGCACTGCTGGCAGAAGGCGGGGGTGATGGCGACGTCGAAGCTGGGCCGGCTGTCGACCAGCACCTCGCCGCGGGCGTCGCGGATCTGGCCGCGCGGCGCGCGCACCCGCACGTCCTTGAACTGGTTGTCGGTCGACAGCGCCAGGAGTTCCTCGTACCGCACCACCTGCAGGCGGTAGAGGTTCACCGCGAGCACCACCAGGCCCAGCACGAAGGCGGCGCCCAGCACGAACAGGCGCACCTTGAGGTCGCGGCCGTCGCTCTGGCGTCCGAGCTCCATCTAGCGCAGCGCTCCGGGCTCGGGCCGTTCCTTGCCCGGGTCGAGTCGCTGCAGCAGCGGCCACAGCGCGAGCGCGGCCGCCATGGTGAGCACCGCCTGCAGCGGCAGCCCCGACACCGACGCCACCGGCGACTGCGCGGCGCGCGAGGTGAGCCAGGTGAAGAAGGTGGCGAACAGGCCGTGGGCCACCACCGCGGCGCCGGTCACCAGCGCGAAGAGCCCTCGGCCCCGGGCGTCGACCACCACCGAGCCCAGCCGGACCACGAGGTACGTCAGCACCGCGAGGAAGGGAAAGAGCCCCGTGGGCCGCCCGGTGAAGACGTCGAGCAGGTAGCCGAGCGCGAAGGCGGCGAAGGCGCCTTCCACCAGCCCCGCCGACAGCGACAGGAACACCACCAGCAAGAGCGTCACGTCGACCCGGGTGACGCTGAAGCCCAGGCTCTTCACCGCGACCGACTCCACGCACAGGAGCAACAGCCCGATGCCCACCAGCGCGAGCACCTTCATGGAGTGCTCCGCTGCGGCAGCAAGGCGGCCGGCGGCACCGCGGCCACCGCCGGCACCACCAGCACTTCTTCCACCGTGCCGGGCACCACCGCGGGGGCGAGCTGCGCCGACAGGAAGAGCCCCGACGGCGCGCGCTGCACCGCTTCCACCGTGCCCAGCACCAGACCCTTGGGGAAGATGCCGTCGGTCCCCGAGGTGACCACCACGTCGTTGGCCTGCACGTCGGCGTCGCGGCCGGTGTTCTCGAGCGCCAGCCGCTTGCCGTCGCCGGTGCCCACCACCGTGGCGCGCACGCGGGTGCGCTGCAGCACCGCGCCCACGCGGCTCACCGGGTCGGACAGCAGCATCACGTCGGCGCTGCCGCTCACCGTGCGCACCACCTGGCCGAGCACCCCGTCGGGCGTCACCACCGGCATGCCCACGTGCACCCCGTCGCTCTCGCCCCGGCTCAGCCGCACCGAGAGGAACTGGGGCGAAGGGTTGACCCCCACCACCCGGGCGGCGATCTCGGTGTCGACCGAGCGCTCCACGTAGCCGAGGAGCTTGCGCAGCCGCTCGTTCTCCAGCGACGCCTCGCGCAAGGTGTTGAGCTCGGCGCGGGTCTGCGACAGCTCCACCGTGCAGGCGCGCGCTTCCTCGCGGGCGCCGCGCAGCGTGAGGTAGCCGTCGACGCCGTCGCCCACGCCGTCGACCAGCCAGGTGAGCGCCCCCTGGATGGGCGCCGCCACCGCGAGCACCACGCGGTCCACCACGTTGGGGTCGCGCCCCTTGTGGCCCGACGAGAGGAAGGTGACGAACGGAAACACGAGCAGCGCGCCCACGATGAAGACGTCTCGATATCTGCCGAACAGTCCGCGCATCAAAGCCCTTGCATGTTCAGGGGGTGGATCCTACAGGTCAAGTCATTCCCTTCGGATAACCCCTCTCAATCACATGGCAAATCAGACCTTCGATAAGCGCCAGGCCGGCACCTACCTCTTCATCCTCGTGCTCGCGGTGCTGTTCGCCCTCGAGTGGGGTCCCGGTTCCAAGGGTTGCACCCGGGCGGAGCAGGCGGAAGCCAACGTCAAGGAGGCGATCGCCACCGTCAACGGGAAGGAAATTCCCGTCGCCGAGTTCGCCACCATCTACTCGAACCAGCTGCGCCAGTACCGCGCGCAGGGGCTCACCGCGGAGCTCGCCAAGCAGCTCGGCATGCACAAGCAGGTGGTGGACTACCTGGTGAACTCCGAGCTCCTGGCGCAGGCCGCCGAGGCGCGGGGCCTGGCCGCGTCCGACGCGGAGCTGCTCGAGGTGCTGCAGAAGAACCCCGACTTCCAGAAGGACGGGGCCTTCAACCCCGACCAGTACCGCCAGGTGCTGCGCGACTTCTACCGGTCGACCGACGTCGAGTACGAGGACAAGCTCCGCCGCCGCATCGCCGCCGATCACCTGCGCGACCTGGTCGAGGCGGGCGCGGTGGTGAGCGACGACGAGGTGCACGCGAAGTTCCTCAAGGAAGGCAACACCGCGAAGGCCACCTTCGTTCGCTTCTCGCCCACCGCGTACGTGAGCAAGGTGCCCGCGGCCAAGCCGGGCCAGGTCGACGCCTGGGCCAAGGCCCACGAGGCCGACATCGCCGGGTACTACGAGATGAACAAGATGAGCTACTTCCAGCCCGAGCGCGCCCAGGTGCGGCAGATCCTCATCCGCGCGATGAGCGACGACCCCAAGGCCAAGCGCGACGAGGCCAAGCAGAAGATCGAGAACCTCAAGAAGGAGCTCGACTCGGGCAAGGACTTCGCCGAGCTCGCCAAGCAGTTCTCCGACGACACCGAGAGCCGCGACAAGGGCGGCGACCTGGGCCTCATCGAGCGCGTCTCGCTGCCCACCAAGCTCGCCGACGCGGCCTTCGCGCTTCCGGCCGGCGGGGTGACCGCTCCCGTGGAGACGCCGCTCGGCTGGCACCTCGCCAAGGTCGAGAAGAAGGTGGCCCCGGAGACCAAGACGCTCGACCAGGTGCGCACCGAGATCGCCACCCAGCTGTGGACGCGCGAGCAGGCCAAGGCGCTCGCCAGGGCCGACGCCGAGAAGGCGCTCGCCGCGGTGAAGTCGGGCAAGAGCACGCTCAAATCGCTCTACCCGCCCGAGGAGAAGAAGAAGGAAGACGACAACCCCTTCGCGATGCTGGGCAACTCCGGCAAGACCGAGGCGACCGAGACCGGCGAGTTCAACGCCGGGGTCACCTCGATTCCCCAGCTGGGGGCGCAGCCCGAGCTGCTCAAGGCGGTCTTCGACGCCGCTGCCCCGGGCACGCTCGACAAGGTCTACGAAGTGGGCGACGGGCTCGCGGTGGTGGTGCTCGACGCGCGCACCAAGCCGACCGAGGAAGCTTGGGCGGCCCAGAAGGAAACGCTCACCACCCAGGCCATCAAGGGCAAGCAGTTCGAGCTGCGCGAGTCCTTCGTGAAGGGCCTCAAGCAGGCCGGCACGGTGGTGGTGAACGACCGCGCCATCGAGCGCGTCACCGAAGGCTGAGCGCCGTCGCCGTCAGCGCTTCTTCTTCGTCCGCGACTTCCTGACCGGGCGCTCGCGCGCCCCGGGAGGCTTCAGGGCCTTCGACCGCCGGGGAACCGACGCGGTGGGCGGGGCCGGAGGCAGCAGCGCCTCGACCGCCGCGGAGACGAGCTCCGCGAGCTCGCCCACGGAGTCCACCTCGACGGCCACTGCGCCTGCGCCGGTGCGGCCGTGCACCAGGTCGATCTTCCCGCCTGAGCGCTCGAGGAAGGCCGTCAGCTCCCGCAGGCCGGCTGCGTTGTCCTGCCTGCGCTCGCGACGCGAATCGCCGTGAAAGACCACCAGGTCGGCGTGGCTCAACCAGTCGAGCGACATGCGCCCGACCTGGAACCGGTTGCCGGCGAGCTCCGCCGGAATCCAGAACAGGTGCATCACCACCGGCAGGCCCCCCGCGCGGAGCCGCGTCCGGACCGCCTCGAAGCCCAGCGTCGAGCCCCGCACCCGAGCCGTGAGCCCATCGTCGGTCACCAGCGCGGCGAGTTCGAGGCTGGCCAGCGCCAGGTCGGCGCCGCGCGGGTGCATGTGCCCCGCCGGGAGCCGCTGCGTACCGGGCAACTCGGACGAGCGAACGTGAGGTCCATCGGCGAGCGCGTCGACGAGGCTAAAGACGGTGGCGCGCAGACCGGAGCCGGCTGGCCCGACGAGGAGCACCTTGCAGTGCAGCTCGCCGGTCCTGGGGTCGTTCCGCATCGTCAGGCGACCGCGACGCCGTTGCGGCCGCTGCGCTTCACCCGGTACATCGCGCGGTCGGCGGCCTCGATGAGGCCTTCGGCCGTCTGCCCGTGCTCGGGGAAGCTCGCGCAGCCGATCGAGGCGCTGAGCGACACGGTGACCCCGGGCGAGATCTCGAAGGCGCGCCGCGAGAGCTCGTCGAGCACCCGCAGGCCGGCGCGCTGGGCCCCTTCCATGTTGGTCTCCAGCAAGAGCAGCGCGAACTCGTCGCCGCCGTAGCGGAAGGCGGGGTCGACCGCGCGCGCCGTCTCCCGCAGCAGCCCTCCGACCTGCCGGAGGATGTTCGAGCCCGCGAGGTGGCCGTGCGTGTCGTTGACCTGCTTGAACTTGTCGAGGTCGATGAAGCACACCGACAGCGGCCGGGCGAAGCGGCGGCAGCGGGCGACCTCGCGCTCGAGCTGCAGCTTGAGCGCCCGCACGTTGCCCAGGCCGGTGTGCTCGTCGATGAGCGTGAGTTCCTGCACGCGCTGGAAGTTCTGCGCGTTGTCGATGGCGATGGCCGCGAAGTCGGCGATCGCGGTCGCCGCGTGCAGGTCGTCTTGCGTGAAGTCGGGTGAGCCCGGGCCGTTCACCAGCTCGAGCACGCCCAGGGTGCGGCCGCGCACCGCGAGCGGCACCGCGACGATGGACTTGGTGGCCAGGGCGGTGACCTGGTCGAAGCGCGGGGCGAAGTCCGGGTCGTTCTTCACGTCGGCGACCAGCCGGGCCTTGCCGGTGGCGTAGACGGTGCCCGCGATGCCTTCGCCCGCCACCACCGCGAGCGCCTTGAGCCGTTCCGCGCCCGGGCCCACGGCGATCTCGAAGTTCAGCATGCCGCCTTCGTCGGCGAGCAGGAGCGACCAGCGCTCGGCGCCCAGCATCTGCGAGCCGGTGGCGCCGATGACCTTGAGCACTTCCTTGAGCTCGAGCGTCGAGGTGAGCGCCTTGGCGATGTCGTTGAACGCCGCGAGCTGCTTCAGGTTGCGCTGCAGCGCACCGAGGAGATCGGCGGGGTTCATCGGCCGCAGTCCTTCCGCATTGACATCACGCCCCGCTTCTACTGTTTCTTGCGCCCATGCGCCTCGTCCTCGCGTCGTCGTCGCCCCGGAGACAGGAGCTCCTGCGCCAGCTGGGGCTCACCTTCTCGGTGGACCCGGCCGACCTCGACGAGGCGGTTCACCCCGGGGAAGCACCCCGGGCCTACGTCGAGCGCCTGGCCCGCGCCAAGGCGGCGGCGGTGGCGGGGCGCCACCCGGGCGCCGCGGTGCTGGCGGCGGACACCTCGGTGGTGGTGGACGAGCGCATCCTCGGCAAGCCGGCGGACGAGGCCGAAGGCCGCGCCATGCTCGGGCTCCTGTCCGGGCGCACCCACGAGGTGCTCACCGCGGTGGCCGTGCAGGGCGCGAGCCTCGAATCGCTGGTGGTGAGCACCGCGGTGCGCTTCCGGCCGCTCTCGGCGGCGGAGATCGCCTGGTACGTCGGCACCGGCGAAGGGCGCGACAAGGCGGGCGGGTACGCCAGCCAGGCGCGGGCGGGCGCCTTCATCACTGCGATGACCGGCAGCAGCACCTCGGTCATCGGCCTGCCGCTGGCGGAAGCGGTGGCGATGCTGGAGCGCGCCGGCGTGCCGATGCCCTGGGGCAGCCGGTGAGCCTGCGCGAGGCCTTCGCCGCGGTGGAAGCCCGGGTGGCGGCGGCCTGCGCGCGCGCCGGGCGGCCGCGCAGCGCGGTGACGCTGGTGGCGGTGAGCAAGCTGCACCCGCCCCAGCTCATCCGCGAGGCGCACGGGCTGGGTCAGCGGGTCTTCGGCGAGAACTACGCCCAGGAGCTGCGCGACAAGCACGCCGCGCTCGCCGATCTCCCGGGCCTCGAGTGGCACGCCATCGGCCCGGTGCAGCCCAAGAACGCCAAGTACGTGGCGAAGGCGGCCACCGTGTTCCACGCGCTCGACCGGCTCGACGTGGCGCAGGCGCTGAGCCAGCGGCGGGAAGGCGCGCCCCTGCGCTGCCTGCTGCAGGTGAACGTCGCCGGCGAGGCGACCAAGGCAGGCATCTCGCCCGAAGGCGCGCGCACGCTGCTCGAGCAGGTCCGCGCGCTGCCCAACCTCACCGTCGTGGGGCTCACCACCCTGCCCCCGCTGCACGAAGACCCCAACGCCTCGCGGCCGTACTTCCAGGCGCTGGCGACGCTGGCCAGGGGGCTGGGGCTCGAGGCGCTGTCGATGGGCACCACCGGCGACTACGAGGTGGCGATCGAGGAAGGCGCCACGCTGGTGCGGGTGGGGACCGCGCTCTTCGGCGCGCGGCCCACCTAGGGCAGGAGCCAGGCGTTGGCTTCGAGCGCCTTGGGCTCACCCTGCCGCTGGCCGAGCTCGAACACCCAGCGCAGGCTGCTCAGCGCATCGCCGCCCTTGGCACAGATGACCTGGCGGAGCGCGAGGTAGGTCTCCTCGTCGCTCGCCTGGCGCTCGACTTCCACCTTGCCCAGGTTCTTCGAGCCTTCGGGCACGTCGGAGGCTTCGGAGTAGTCGTGCACCCGGCACTCGCCTTCGGGCGGGTTGAAGATGTCGCTGGGGTTTCGCACCGGGTGCGCCTGGATGCCGGTGCGGCAGCCGAGCAACGAGACCACCGAGACCAGCAGCATGAGCGCGCGCATGGGCATCACCTCTCCTGAGCGCGAATCTTGTCCACCCGGGTGGCATGGCGTCCACCCTCGAAGCCGGCGGCCAGGAACGCGTCGAGGATCGCCCGGGCGAGGCCCGGCCCGCTGATGCGCTGGCCCAGGCAGAGCACGTTGGCGTCGTTGTGGGCCCGCGCCATCCTGGCCTCGAGCTCGGTGCGGCACAGCGCCGCGCGCACGCCCTTGAACTTGTTGGCGCTGATGCTCATGCCGATGCCGGTGCCGCACACCAGCACGCCCAGGTCGGCGCGGCCCTGGGCCACCGCCTCGGACACCATGCGGGCGTAGTCGGGGTAGTCGACCGAGACGTCCTGCAGCGGGCCCACGTCGTCGACCTGGTGGCCGGCCTCGCGGGCCGCCTTCACCAGCTCGCCCTTCAGGGCGAAGCCGGCGTGATCGCTCCCGAAGACGACCCGCCGGTTTCCGCTCACGTCTAGGTCGCGCGCTTCAGCACCAGCACCGCGTTGGTGCCGCCGAAGCCGAAGGAATTCGACATCGCCACGTTCATGCGCACCTCGCGGGCCGCGTTGGGCACGTAGTCGAGGTCGCACTCCGGATCGGGCGTGGTGTAGTTGATGGTCGGGGGCAGCACCCCGCGCTGCAGCGAGAGCGCGCTGATGACGCATTCCGCGCCGCCCGCCGCGCCCAGCATGTGGCCGGTCATCGACTTGGTGGAGCTCACCATCAGCTTCTTGGCGTGCGCGCCGAAGACCGTCTTGATCGCCTTGGTCTCGTTGGCGTCGTTGAACGGCGTCGAGGTGCCGTGCGCGTTGATGTAGCCCACGTCCTCGGGGTTGAGCTTGGCGCTCTTGAGCGCCAGCTTCATGCAGCGCACCGCGCCTTCGCCTTCGGGCGCCGGCTGGGTCTCGTGGTACGCGTCGCTGTTCGCCGCGTAGCCGATGAGCTCGGCGATGATCTTCGCGCCGCGCTTCTTCGCCGCCTCGTACTCCTCGAGCACGACGATGCCCGCGCCTTCGCCCATCACGAAGCCGTCGCGGTCCTTGTCGAAGGGCCGGCTGGCCCCGGCAGGGTTCGCCACGTTGGTGGACAGCGCGCGCATCGCTTCGAAGCCCGCGATGCCGGTCACGCACACCGCCGCCTCGGCGCCGCCCGCGACCGCGAGGTCGATCTCGCCGGACAGGATCTTGAGGTACGCCTCGCCGATGGCGTGGCCCGAGGTGCTGCAGGCCGACACCGGCCCCCAGTTGGGCCCCTTGGCCTGGTACTTCATCGAGATCCGGCCCGGCGCCATGTTGGAGATCATCTTCAAGATGAAGAAGGGCGACAGCCGGTCCCACCCCTTGGTGGTGCCGACGTGGGCGCTTTCCTCGAAGGCCATCAGGCCCCCGATGCCGGAGCCCACGATGACCCCGAACTTCTCGGGGTCGTAGCCGTTGGGCTTGTCGAGCCCCACCGGGGGCTGCGCCTCGGCCATGGCCATGTCGGCCGCCGCCAGTGCGAACTGGCAGTACGGGTCGAGCCGCCGCGCTTCCTTCTTCTCGAAGAACTTCTCGGCGTCGAAGTCCTTCACCTCGCCCGCGAAGTTCACCGTCAGCTTCGGATCGGTGAACCGCGTGATGCGCGAGATGCCCGAGGTGCCCGCGAGGAGCGCAGACCAGGTCTTCTCCACGCCCGTTCCGAGCGCGGTGACCAGACCGGTACCGGTGATGACGACGCGGCGGCCCATGACGACCTACTTCTTGTGGGTGTTGATGTAGTTGATGGCGTCGCCGACGGTCTTGATGTTCTCGGCCTCTTCGTCCGGGATCGAGACCTCGAACTCCTCTTCCATCGCCATCACCAGCTCCACGATGTCGAGGCTGTCCGCGCCCAGGTCCTCGATGAACGAGCTCTCGAGCTTCACCTTGTCTTCGCTGACGCCCAGCTGGTCCGCGATGATCGACTTGACCTTGGCCTCGATGTTGGTGGCAGTCATCCTGGTTCCAAACCTTTCAATTCACTTCGAAACAGCCGTGGTTGCGGAGTGGGCCTATCTCCCACCCCTGGTGAAATCAACAGCTACATGTACATCCCGCCGTTGACCTTGAGGACCTCGCCCGTGATGTACGAGGCCTGTTCGCTTGCGAGGAAGGCGACGGCGTGCGCGATCTCGCTCGCCAGGCCGAGGCGGTTGAGCGGCACCACCGCGAGCAGCTTCTCGCGCATCTCCGGGTTGATCTTGCTGGTCATGTCGGTGTCGACGAAGCCGGGCGACACCGCGTTGACGCGAATGGCGCGCGAGGCGAGCTCGCGGGCCATCGACTTGGTGAGGCCGATGAGCCCGGCCTTCGAGGCCGCGTAGGCCACCTGGCCGGTGTTCCCCATCTCGCCGACCACCGAGGTGAGGTTCACGATCGCCCCGCCCCGCTGCTTCATCATCGGGCGGCTGGCGGCGCGGATGAGCGCGAAGGCGCTCTTCAGGTTGGTGTCGATGGTCTTCTGCCAGTCCTCGTCCTTGAACCGCATGATGAGGCCGTCGATGGCCACGCCCGCGTTGTTCACCAGCACGTCGAGGCGGCCGAATTCCTTCACCAGCTCGTCGACCGCCTGGGTGCAGGCGTTGGCGTCGGCGACGTCGAAGCGCACCGCCTTGGCCTTGCCGCCGGCCTCGGTGCACAGCTTCACCGCTTCCGCGGCGGCGACCTCGTTGCCCATGTAGCTGAGCACCACGGTGGCGCCGCGGCGCGCGAGCTCGACGCCGATGGCGCGCCCGATGCCGCGCGAGCCCCCGGTGACCAGCGCGACCTTGCCTTCGAAGTCCCGGCTCATGGCGTTCCTCCGAGGAACGCGACGGCCTTCTCCAGGCCCGCCGGGTCCTCCACGTTGACGCACTCGATGCCCTTGGCGATGCGCTTCACCAGCCCGCAGAGCACCTTGCCGGGCCCGAGCTCCACCACCTTGGTGACGCCCAGGCCTTCCAGCGCCTGCACCGTCTCCACCCAGCGCACGCTGCCGGTGACCTGCGCCAGGAGCAGCGGCACCACCTTGGCGGCGTCCTGGTTGGGGGCGGCTTCCACGTTGCTCACCACCGGCACCTCGAGCGGGGCGATGGTCACCGCGCCCAGCGTGCCCTTGAGCCGCTCCACCACCGGCGCCATCAGCGCGCAGTGGAAGGGCGCGGACACCGGCAAGGGCAGCACGCGCTTGGCGCCCGCGGCCTTGAGCAGCGCCGCCGCGCGCTCGACCGCCGGGGCGTGCCCGGCGATCACCGTCTGCGACGGGTCGTTGAAGTTCGCCGGCGAGACCACCCAGCCTTGCGTCTCGGCCTGCGCCTGGGCGCAGATCGCGGTCACCTGCGCGCTCTCGAGCCCGAGCACCGCCGACATCGCCCCGAGCCCCGCGGGCACGGCTTCCTGCATGAAGGTGCCGCGGGCGCGCACGCTGCGCACGGCGTCGGACAGCTTCATCGCCCCGGCCGCCACCAGCGCCGAGTACTCGCCCAGCGAGTGGCCGGCGACGAAGGCCGGGGCGGCGGCGAAGCGCTTCCTGAGCACCGCGTGCGCCGCCACAGACACGGTGAGAATCGCCGGCTGGGTGTTGGCGGTGAGCTTGAGCGCGTCTTCCGGGCCCTCGAAGCACAGCGTCGACAGCTTCTCGCCCAGCGCGTCGTCGGCGGCGTCGAACACCGCCTTCGCTTCGGGGAACGCGTCGGCCAGGGCCTTGCCCATGCCGACCACCTGGCTGCCCTGCCCTGGAAAGACGTAGGCGACGCTCATCGAAGGCTCCTCACCAGCGCACCACTCCGCTGCCCCACGACATGCCGGCGCCGATGGCCATCATCGCGATGGTGTCGTTGGGTTTGAGCTTGCCGGCGCGGTTGGCCTCGTCGAGCGTGGTGGGCAGCGAGGCCGACGAGGTGTTGCCGTAGCGCTCGATGTTGAGCCACGCGCGCTCGCGGGGAATGCCGACCCGCTCCAGCACCGCGTCGATGATGCGAATGTTCGCCTGGTGGGCGATGAGGTGCTGCACGTCTTTCCCGGTGATCTGGTTGGCCGCGAACGCCTCTTCCACCGCCGACGTCAGGCTCTTCACCGCGAACTTGTAGACCTCGCGGCCGTTCATCGCCACCTTGTGCAGCTTCTCCTTCAGCACCTCGGGGCTCTGGGGGTGCATCGAGCCGCCGCCGGGAATGCAGAGGATGCCGGTCTGCGCGCCGTCGGTGTGCAGGTGCGTCGAGAGGATGCCGCGGTTCGGGTCCTCGCTGGGGCCCAGCACCATGGCGCCCGCGGCGTCGCCGAAGAGCACGCAGGTGTTGCGATCGTCCCAGTCGATGAGCCGGGTGAGGAGCTCGACGCCGACCACCAGCGCCCGCTTCACCTGGCCGGTGGCGATGTACTGAGAGGCCACCGACATGCCGAAGAGCGAGCCGGCGCAGGCCGCGGACAGGTCGAAGGCGAAGCACTTCGTCGCCCCGAGCTTGTGCGCCAGGAAGGCCGCGCAGGCCGGCATGGGCATGTCGGGGGAGATGGTGCCGAGGACGATGAGGTCCAGGTCCTCGGGCCGGGTCTTGGCCATCTCCAGCGCGCGCACGGCGGCCTTCAGCGCCATGTCGCTGGTGAACTCTCCTGGCGCCGCCATGCGGCGCTCACGAATGCCGGTACGCTCGACGATCCACTCGTCGGTGGTGTCCACCAGCTTCGCCAGATCGGCGTTGGTGACCACCTTCTCCGGCGCGTAGCTGCCGGTACCGATGATGCGGGCCCGTTGCACGCGCGGCTCTCTACACACCTCGACGCGCGCTGTCACCGCGAATGGCGTTACGCGGTGCCGCGAAGGGCGCTACTCGTCCTTGCCGGCGACGACCTGGCGGCCGTCGTAGTGCCCGCACGCCGCGCAGATGCGGTGGGGCATCACGGGCGCGCCGCAGTTGGAGCAGGCGTTGACCTGCACCGCGGTACGCACCTTCTTGTTGCCGGCGCGGCGGGTGTCGCGGCGCATCTTCGAGGTTCGCTTCTTGGGAACGCCCATGACGGTTCTGCCCTTCGAATGGAGAAAAGACGGCCTACTGCTGCAGCTTGAAGTTCTTCAGGGCGGCGAGCCGTACATCGACTGCCTTGCGCTCGCAACCGCATTCCTGCTCGTTGAGGTCCTGCCCGCAGATGGTGCACAGGCCCCGGCACTGGTCCTGGCAGAGGACCGCGGTGGGCAGCGCCAGGAGCAGCTGCTCGCGGACGATGGGGTCCAGGGCGATGGTCTTGCCGTCGAAGAGCTCGACGTCGGCGTCGTCGAGCTCGAAGGAGCCCGCCCGCTCGCCCCCCTCGTCGTCGTCGCCTTCCTCGCTCCGGCCTTCGCGCACCTGGGACTCCATGCGCAGCGAGAAGGCGACCGGCTGGCTGAGCGCCACCGGCTTGAGGCAGCGCTTGCAGGGCACCTCGAGCTCGGCGGTGAAGCGGCCTTCGACGAAGACCTTGCCCGACACCTTGCGGAAGTCGACCTTGAGCGGCGCCGAGCGGACGAGCGTGTAGCCGGCGCTGTCCTTGAGCGCCTCCTCGAGCACCGAGCTTTTGATGGGCTCCTCGAGCGACAGGCCCTTGGCCTGGATCTCTTCGACTTTGACCTGCATGGGTGCGGCCTGCCTCGCCGACGCCAATACCCGACCTGCGTTCGCGGGCGCAAGACCGCGGCATTTCTCGACACGCGTGGGGGGCGGAAGCGGCTAGAACCCCTGACGAATGGTCGGGGGCGTCCTCATCGTTGCGCTGTGCCTGGCGCAGGCCGACGCGCCGCTGCGGCGAGAGGTGTTGCTCGCGCAGGTGTCCCCCCGGGTGCCCGAGCTGGACCAGGCGACCGCGCAGGTCGAGGCGGGCGACTTCGAGGAAGCGGTGGCCACCCTGCAGCGGGGCCTCAGCCAGCCCGAGCTCACCGACGACCAGATCGCCGAGATGTCGCGGCTCCTGGGCCTGGCGCACCTCTACCTGGGCAACGAGGACAAGGCGCGGGACGCCTTCGAGAAGCTGCTGCAGGCGCGCCCCGACTACGAGCTGCCCAAGAGCACGCCCCCCAAGATCCGCGCCCTGTACGCGCGCCTCAAGGACGACATCAAGAAGCGCCGGGTGCGCCCGGTGACGTTGACCCTGGTGCCCCCGGAGACGGTGGCGCAAGGCAAGAGCCTCGAGCTGGCGGCGCGCATCGAGGACCTGAGCCTGGGCGCCCGGCCCAAGCTCTTCTTCCGCCGCGCGGGTGGGCAGTCGTACAGCTCGGTGGACTTCGTGCGGGTGAAGGGCTCGCGCGAGTCGTTCACCGCCACCGTGCCGGCGTACGAGCTGCCGGCGGACAAGGCGACCTGGCAGCTCGAGTACTACGTGGAAGTGTCCGACGCCGCCGCGCGCCGCCTCGCCGGCCGGGGCGACGCGTACGCCCCCCTGTCGCTGCCCGTGGTGCCCGAGCTCGAAGGGGTGGACGGCGCCGAGAAGGCGAGCCCCTGGTACAAGAACCCGCTGGTGTGGATCGGCGTCGGCGTGGGCGTGGCCGCGGTCACCACCACCGCGGTGGTGCTCGCCACCCAGAAGCAGACGGGCACGCTGCCCATCACCATTCGCATCGAGGGCATGCCGTGAGGGCCGCGCTCGCGGCGCTCGGTGGGCTCCTGCTCGCGGGGTGCGGGCCTTCGCCGCACGGGCCGGCGCTGCCCTTCGAGCTCACCATCTCGGCGGCGCTGGCGGACACCATCTCCGGCTTCCAGGTCTCGCTGGTGAACAAGGGCTCGAGCCTCGACTGCACCCAGGTGCAGCAGAACTGCTTGGTGAAGCAGGTGAGCGCCGACCGCTTCGTGCGGGTGCAGGACGCCAGCGGCGTCGAGCACGCGGCGGTGGTGGTGCCGCTCAAGCTCGTCGCGGGGACCCCGAGCACGCAGAACACCGAGCTCAGGAACGTGCCGCCCGGCAAGGACTTCGCGCTGGTGGTGGAGGCGCTCTCGAAGCTGAGCCCCCCCAACCTGGTGGGCAGCTCCTGCACCTACGTGCCGGAGATCACCGCGGGCGCCAACGCCGCGGTGCTGACCCAGACCATCAAGCCGCTGGCGACGCCGGTGGCCTGCGATCCGCGCGTCGAGAAGTGACCGCAGCGCTCACTTCTGCGCGTCGATCAACTTCTGGATGCGGGCGCGATCGGCGGCCGCGAGCTTCTTGAAGTTCACGCCCATGCCGAGATCCTTGGCGGTGACGATCTCGCCCTGGCACTTGATCTCGTGCGGGTCGCCGGGCAGCGAGAACTTGAGCGCCACCTCGGACCCGACCGGCAGCGGAACGGTCTGGGTGAAGTACGCCCCGCCGACCGAGAGGTTCGACGCGCGCTGGAAGTAGAGCTCCCCCGCGCGCTCGGCCTCGATCCAGATCTCGACCGGGATGCGCTTCTGCGTGCGCTTGTCCGACATGCGGTGGCAGCGAATAGCTCAAGTGCGCCAGCGATGCACGCCCATGCGGCAACGCCGTGTGACTAGGATGCTCGAAGAGTCATGCGGGTCGCGATCCTGGCCGACATTCACGGGAACCTTCCGGCCTGCGAAGCGGTGATCGACGACATCAAGAAGCAGTCGCCCGACGCCATCGTCGCCGCGGGAGATCTCGCGCTGCGCGGCGCCTGGCCCAAGGAGACCTGCGACCTGCTCTTCAGCGAGTGCGACGGGCTGCTGATGGGCAACACCGACTGCTACCTCGCCGGCCGGTACCTGGGCGGCGCGTACCGCGAGCGCGATCACTGGAAGACCGACCTGCTCGAATGGACGCGCGCGCAGCTCGGCGAGGCACGGGTGAAGGAGCTGGGCACCCTGCCCTTCTCGCTGCGCTACAGCCCGCGCAAGGGCCAGGACCTCTTCGTCTGCCACGCCAACCCGCGCAACCTCGAGGACTCGGTCGAGCCCACGATGTCGGAAGAATCGGCGCGCGCGCTCTTCAACCACCTCGACGCCGCGGCGGTGGCCTTCGGGCACCTCCACTTCCCGTACCGGCGGCGGCTGGGGCGCATGGTGATCGCCGACGTGGCCTCGGCAGGCATCCCCCGCGACGGTGACCTGCGGCCGGCGTGGGGCCTCTTCACCTTCACCCCCAAGGGGTGGCGGGTGCAGATCCGCCGGGTGCGCTACCCGGTCCGGCGCGCGACCCAGGCGCTCACCGACAAGAAGGTGCCCGGCGCGCCGCTCCTCATCCACAAGATGATCGAGGCGCGCTACCGCAACCACAACGCGCTGCTGGAAGCGGCGCGGCGCCACTCCGGCCTGCCGCTCCTGCGCCCACCGCCCGGAGCGCCGGCGAACATCGCCTCGTCGCTGCCCGCGCCGCTGCTGCCGCCGCCGCCCAACCCGCAGGGCCTGGAACCGATGACCGCCGAGTCGTCTGGCGAGCACGAGTCGCCGTCGACCGGCGCCACGGTGGACGACGCCGAGCGCGATCTGCTCGGCGAGGAGTGAGCCGCTACCAGCGGTGGTAGGCGGGGTGGCCTTCCTTCACCGCGATGAAGGTGCCGCGGCAGGTGGCGCGCACCTTCCCCGCGGCTTCCAGCGTGCCTTCCACCACCGCGCGGTCGCCGCTCGACTCCACGACCTTCGCCCGCAGCGAGATGGGCCCGTCGGTGGGGCACGGCCGCTTGAGCTGCACGGCGTAGTCCGCGGTGACGGTGCACGGGGGGCTCGAGGCCTTCGCCTGGTGCATCAGGTGCACGCACGCTGCCCAGTTGAGGTGGCAGTCGAGCAGCGCGCCGATGATGCCGCCGTTGAGCACCCCGGGGAACGCCTCGTGGTGGGGCTGCGGCGTCCAGGTGGCCACCACCTCGTCGCCCTGCTCGAAGCTGCGAATGCGCAGACCTTTCTCGTTGGCCGGGCCGCACCCGAAGCAGGCGTTGTGGGGCGCGTAGGTCTCCTGGAGGCTCTTCGGCTCGCTCATGGGCTCACGGTCTACCAGGCCTGCCGGCGTCGAGCCCATCGAGCCAGGCGCCGAGGCCGTCACAGTCGCCGGTGCACCGCGTGCGCACGCCGCCGTCGACCAGCGGGCTGCGCACCAGCCAGTGCTCGCCGTCGAAGACTCCCAGGTCCTTCTCGGCGAGCGCGGCCTGGTACGCCGCGGCGCTCATCTCCAGCACGCCGCCGTCGCGCACCACGTAGGCCTCGAAGCTCCGGGGGGCGAGCGAGAGGTGCTCGGGGTCGAACGCCTGGGGGCTCGCGTGGGTGAAGCCGGTCTCCAGGTACACCGGCTCGGCGACGATGGGCCGCCCCTGGAGCAGCGGGAAGAACGAGCGCCCGTCGGCGCCGTCGAGCGGCGGCAGGTGCGCCGCCTCGAGCACCGTGGGCCCCACGTCGACGAGCCGCACCAGCGGCTTCACCTGGTGGCCCTGCTTCTGCCCCGGCAGCTTCACCAGCAGCACCACCCGGTTCTCTTCTTCCGTCAGCCGGGCGCCGTGCACGGGGGTGGCGCCGGCGAGCTCGGGGTGGTCGGCGTGAAAGCTCTCGCCGTGGTCGCTGAAGACGACCACCAGCGCGTCGTCCCACCGGCCGGCGGCCTTGAGCGCGTCGACCAGGGTGCCCACCTGGGCGTCGGCCTGGGCGAGCAGCTCGTCGTAGAGCGCTTCCGCCTGGGCGGTGCTGCCGCCGCGCGCCTGCCCGCCCTTGTCGATGGGCGAGAAGTGCATGCGCACCCGCTGCTCGAGCGGCACCTCGGGGCCCAGGCGCAGCCGGTAGTACGGGTAGCCGGGGTCGCCCGGGAAGTGGGTGGCGGTGGCGTGAAAGGCGAACAGCGCCGGCCCTTCGAGGCTCACCAGCCGCTGCGCGAGGCGCCGGGCGTAGCCGTCGGCGTCGTACAGCCCGGCGAGCGCGCGGTTGTCGAACAGCTCGGGCAGCCACCACGCGCCGAGCGCGTTGGCCCCGGCCACCCCGGCGAAGCGGAAGCGCAGCTTCTCGAGCGCGAAGTTGAGCGCGCCGCGGGGCGGCTGGCGCCGCTCGAGGAACCCGGAGTTCGCCGACTGGTAGTTGAAGCGGGAGCAGTCGGTCTCGAAGTGGGTGCGCCAGCCGTGGGTCGAGAAGACCTGGGTCATCGTGGGCAGGCTCGCCCACGCCGCCTCGGGGGTGAGCGGCGTGCGCACCCCGGTGGCGAACGGCCAGCGCGCGGTGAGCAGCGAGCGCCAGGCGGGCTCGGTCTGGGCGAGCGAGGTCCACGCGGACGAGAACTCGGTGGCGCCGTCGCGCACGCCTTCGAGCGCGGGGAGCACGCCGTGCCCCTGGAGCCGGTCCGCCCGCAGGGCGTCGACGCCGATGAGCACCACCAGCGGGCCGCGGCCCGGCGACGGCGCGAGCGCCTGCAGCACGAAGTGCCCGGCGGTCACCAGCACCGCCACCGCGGCGGGAACGGCGAGCACCACGAGCCAGGTGCGGCGCCTGGAGAACACCACCAGGTGGAGCGCGCCAAAGAGCGCCGCCCCCCAGGCCACCTGTTCCGGCCGAACTCCCAGCGACAGCCAGGTGAGCGGCCCCCGCAGGAAGCCCACGTCGTCGAAGAGCGCCGGGTGCAGCACCGCCGCGTGCGCGGCCCACAGCGCTGCCAGCGCCACCACCTCGAGCGCCCAGGCGAGCGCGCGCTTCCACGCCCCGGTCACGCCCAGGAGCCGCACCAGGAACTCGGCGAGGAGCCCCAGCAGCGCGAAGGCGGCGCCGTACACCACCGCCACCCGCACCAGGAGCTCCGGGAGCGTCGGGCGCACCGCCTCGAAGACCGCCTGGAACGGGCCCTGGGTTGCGAAGTCGAGCCCCACCGCGCTGGAGCGCAGCGCGGCGAGGCCTTCGACGGCGAAGAGCGCCAGGCCGACCAGCACCCCGAAGCCGGCGGCGCCGACGTAGCGGCGCAGCTTCATCGCCGGGCGGCGAGCTGCATCGACAGCCGCTGAATGGCGAGCTCGGCCGCGCGCCGCTCGCGATCGGCCTTCTCCAGCTCCTGTTCCTTGTCGTGGAGCCGCTGCCGCACGCCTTCGAGCTCGCGCTCCCGGGCCTCGAGCTTCTGCTGCAGCTCACCGAGCTGCATGAGGAGCCCCTGCACCTGCACGATGAGGCGAGGCCCTTCCGCGGCCTGGGTGGCCGGGGCGAGCACGGTGGCCGCCATCGGCTCGGAGAGCCGCGACGACGGCGCCTGGGCCACCGGCGTCACCTCGAGCGGCGTGCGATCGGCGGGCCCTCCGCGGGCGAGCAGCGTGGAGTCGTCGGGCGGCTCGGGCGAGGCCTGGGGCGGCGGGACCACCGCGGGCATCTCGGGCTGGGACACCCGCGCCTGGATCTCGCGCAGCGACACCGGCTGGGTGATGTGCCCGTCGGGCTTGCCGGGAGGCGGGTTGTTCTCTTCGACGGTGATGCTGGGCGCGGCGCCGAGGTCGCGCAGCAGCTCGGCGAGCGACTTGGCGATGTCGCGCGGCAGCGCGTCGAACTTGATGCGCATGCCGGGCGTGGCGCCCTTCTTCTGCGCGGTGCGGCTGGCCATCGCCCACACCACGCGCCCCGAGACGCGCAGCACCGACGTCCAGCCCGGGCGGGCGAGGTTGATGGCCACCGGCATGCCGACGGGGAGCGCGTCGCCGGTCTCCACGAAGAGGCCGCCGGCGGAGATGTTGTGGATGACGCAGGGTGAAGACCGGTCCGCCACGTTCAAGTGGGCCGACACGTTCTTCGCTGGCACCCGCTGGTGCTTCCGCTTTTCCCGAGTCATCCGACCAGACCAGCGAAGCGGCTTACCACAGCCTCACTCGGCTGCCGTATCGGAACCGCGCCAGGCGACCTCGGTGCCGCGCTGCTGGGCCCAGGCCAGGAGGCGCTGGCGTTCCCGCAGCACCACCCGTGGGTAGTTCCGGAACCGGTCGAGGTCCTTCGCCTTGGCCTGGGCGATGAGCTTTCCCGGGCCCATGTTGTAGGCCATCAGGCCCAGCTCGACGCTGCCGAAGCGCTGCTCCAGGCTCGCCAGGTAGCGCACGCCCAGGCGGACCTCGAGCGACGGGTCGCGCTGGAGGTGCGCGGGGGTGGCGCTCAGCCCTTCGCGCTGGGCCACGAATTCCAGCGTCGCGGGGCGCAGCTGCATGAGCCCCCGGGCGCCCAGCGGCGAGACGGCGTCAGGCTGGAACTCGGACTCCACCTCGATGACGGCCAGCACCAGGAGCGGGTCGAGCTGAGCGCGGTCGCATTCCTGAGCGATGGCGAGGGCGAGCAGGTGGCGCGCGGGCTCGTCGAGGTCGGCCCGCTCGAGCAGCACCTGCTCGACGAGCTCGAAGCCGGGAGGCAACACCTCGTGGGCCCCCTCGGCGACCAGCTGCGTCGCGGGCGCGGGGGCGGCGGGCCAGAGGGCGGACACGGCGCCGGCCACGGCGAGCGTCGCCGCGAAGCCCAGCGCCATCGCCCCCACCTTCCTCAACGGGTCATGCCTTCCACGCGCTTGGTGAGCGCGTCGAGGCGGGCGCTGATCTGCTGCACCTCTTCCCGGCGGGGCACGTGCAGTCGGGTGAGCGACTTCTTCACCGCGTCCTCGACGGCCTTCTCGGCGTCCTTGCGCTGGGTGACCAGCCGCTCGGAGAGCTCGCGGGCCTGGGCCTGGGTCGACCCGGCGATGGCCTGGACGCGGCCGATCAGCTTCTGGGTCTCTTCCTCGGCGGTCACCAGCGCCTGGCTCCACAGGTGCTGCGCCGCTTCCAGCAGGGAGTGCTTGTCCTTGGCTTCCATTTGGGACCGGCTGGTTCACCACACCGATCCGCACCCCGGCAAGCGAGGCGCACAAGGCCAGCAGTCTCGGGCAGATGCGCGGGCTTCTGCCCGGTGTGATCCCGCGATCAGGGGGGCGTCAAGGGGCGGCAGGTGATCCGCCGGATCCGCTGGTTCTGGGTGTCGGACACGTAGATGGTGCCGTCGGGGCCGACGGCGATGCCTGCGGGCTCGCGGAACCGGGCGCCCGAGGTCGCGTTGCCTTCCTGGTAGCCCGGGGTGCCGCACGTGCCCGCGAAGGTCGACACCCGGGTGGGGCTCAAGGTGGCGAGCGCGATTCGGCGCACGCAGTGGTTGCCGGTGTCGGCGACGTAGAAGGCGCCTTCGGCGTCGACCGCCACGTCGAGCGGGATGTTGAAGCGGGAGATGAGCGGCGCGCCGTTGTTGAGGCCGATCTGCCCGGTGCCGGCGACCTTGCTGGTGGTGGTGGCGGTCACCCGGCGCACGGCGTGGTTGAGCGTCTCGGCGACGATGAGGTCGCCGTTGGGGAGGATCACCAGGTCGTGCGGGTGCTGGAAGGTGGCCGAAGCGTTGGGCCCGTCCTGGAAGCCGACGGCGCCGGTGCCGGCGAAGGTGGTGACCACGCCGTTGGCGATCTTGCGGATGCGCTCGTTGGAGGCGTCGGTGACGTACACCGTGCCGGCGCTGGAGCCGGCGACGCTGACCTCTGAGCCGAAGACGGCGGTCTGGCTGGGGCCGTCGACCGCCATGCCCTGCACGCCGGTGCCCGCCAGGGTGGTCTGCACGCCGTTGAAGACGCGGTACACGCGCCCGCTCGCGCCCACCAGGAGCCCGCCCGCGCCGTCGAGCGCCACGTCGTGGGGGCCGATGAGCCCGGTGGCGCCGGGCACGGTGCTCACCTGCCCGCCCGAGAGCTGGCGCACGGCCCCGTTGGCGGTGTCGTTGATGAAGACCGTGCCGCTGGAGTCGACCACCAGGCTGTAGGGATCGGAGAAGCGGGCGCCGGTGGCGGGCCCGTCGTTGGAGCCGACCTGCCCGTTCCCCGCGGCGAGCGAGACGTCGCAGCCGCCGAGACAGCCGCCGCGCATGCACCCGATGCCGCAGAACAGCGACTGCTTGGTGTACTGGCAGGTGCCCGCCTGGCAGACGCCCTTGGGGTCGTAGACCTCGGCGTTGTCCATGTCGAGGCAGCGGCCGGCGGGCGGCGTGGTGCACTGCATCGGCGCGCCCTGGCAGACGCCCATCGCGCAGCGGTCGTCGACGGTGCAGGCGTCGCCGTCGTTGCACGGCTTCTGTTCCACCAGCTGGTAGCTGCAGACGCCCTTGGGTTTCTGCGGCACGCAGGTGCCCTTGTCCTGGTGGCACTGGGTCGGCGGCTGGTCGCAGGTGACGCCCTCGCAGGGGTCGAAGCACTTGTCGTTGACGCACCCGAAGGGGCACTTCGTCTGCGTGGGGGCGTACAGGCACATGCCCTGCTGACAGACGCCCGGGGCGTAGGTGGACAGCGTGTCCTGGTCGAGGCAGCGCGTGGGCGGCGGCGCCTCGCACTTCACCGCGGTGCCGGCGCAGGTCGCGGTCGCGGAGCAGGCGTCGCCCTGGGTGCACGGGTCGGCGTCGTCGCACGCCTGACCGGTGAGGGGGTCGTGCACGCAGAGCCCTCCCACGCAGCGGCCCGGACCTTCGCACGCCGTTGCCGACGCTCGGCAGTTCTCGGGTGAACACGGGTCGAGCGTGGTGGCGAGGAGCTGCACGGTTCCTGGGGCGGCGTCCGAGGTCACCCGCAACGAGCTGGAGCCACGTCCGGGCGGGAGCGCGGCCTCGTAGCTGACGGTGACGTCCGCGCTCTGCCCGACCCCAAGCGAGGTCGGGCGCTCTCCCACGAGCGACCAGAGCCCCGGCCCAGCCCCTCCCCCGACGAGCTGCACCCGGACCTGGCTCACCGGGACCCTGCCGACGTTGGTCAAGGTGACCCTGCTGCGGAGCACACCTCCCGGGAGCACGGCTCCCAGATCGAGCTGCGCCGGGCTGACCGAGAGCTTGGGGTCTCCGAGCGAGGTCGGCTGGGTGCGGCCGCAGCCCACGGCGGCGAGCAGAGCAGCGAGCGCGATGGAAAAGCGCATGGCGGGGAAGTCCAACGAAGCGGCCCGCGCGGAGACTCTCACGTCGCGCGCTGCGAAGGGAAGGCGTACCGTCGACCGACCGCAGGACGCTCTCGAACCTCGAATGAAGCTCCCGCTCCCCACCTCGAGGGTCGTGCTCCGCGACTGGCGCGACGAGGACCTCGCGCCCTTCGCCGCCCTCAACGCCGACCCCGCGGTGATGGAGCACTTCCCGGCCTGTCTCACCCGGGCCGAGAGCGATGCGCTCGCCGCGCGCATCCGCACCAGGCTGGCCGCACGGGGCTTCGGGCTGTGGGCGCTGGAGCTGCCGGGGGTCGCCACCTTCGCGGGCTTCGTGGGCCTCACCGTGCCGATCTTCGAGGCGCACTTCACGCCCTGCGTGGAGATCGGCTGGCGCCTCGCGCGCGTCCACTGGGGCCACGGGTACGCGCAGGAAGCGGCCCGCGCGGCACTCGCGTTCGGCTTCGACGTGCTCGACCTGCCGGAGGTGGTGGCGCTGACCGTGCCGGGCAATGCCCGCTCGCGCCGGGTGATGGAGGCGCTGGGAATGCGTCACGACGTCGCGGACGACTTCGACCACCCCAGCTTGCCGGCAGGGCACCCGCTCCAGCGCCACGTGCTCTACCGGAAGCGCAGGCCCTGAGCGCGCCGTCAGGGCAGTGGCTCGTCGCGGCGACGCCAGGCGCGCCAGCACACGACCGTGCCGGCGACGGTGCCGAAGGTGACCGGGGTGTACCAGGCGACCGTGAGCTCGGGGTGGGAGGAGAACACCATGGCGCCGGCAGCGGCGATCGCCGCTCCGACCAGGAAGCTCCAGTGAAAGGCGAACGCCCCGCCGACGAGCATCGCGGCGAGCAGCGAGAGTTCCTGGAGGAGCGTGGGCGCGGCCCCCTTGCCCACGAAGGCGCCGTGCACCCGCACGGTCAGCTGCATGGTGAGCAGCGCGACCACGAACAAGGCCAGGCGCTCGTTGAGGCGGGTGGGGAGCAGCGGCTTGCGGAACACCAGCGCGAGGATCGCGAACGTCGCGTTGTAGGCGGCGCTGATGAACGCCAGCACTTCGGTGCGCTCGAACCACGAAGGCTCGAAGGCGCGGATGCCCCCCAGCACGATGATGAAGAGCCCCATGGCGCTCGCGAAGTAGACGCGCGGCCGCAGCGCCACTTCCGGGTCGGCGTGGAGCGCCTCGCGCTCGAGCTTGGCGGCGTGCTCCTTGGCCGCGAGCTCGGCGCGCTCGGCCTGCACCAGCCTCGCCTCGAGCTCGGGCGATACCGACGGCAGCTCCGCGAGCAACGCCCGCGCCGCCGCCGGCCGGCCGCGCCTCAGCTCGTGGTCTGCCCCGAGGGTGAGGCACCGCGTCAGGCCGGCGCGCCCATCGGGGGACTCGGGCCAGGCCTCGAGCACCTGGCGGAAGCCGAAGCGCGCCTCCGCCAGCAGCGCGTAAAGCTGGGCGTCGTCGCCGCCGCCTTCGACCAGCCGGGCGAGCGCCTCGGTGCGCGCCTGCGCCGCGCGGCCCACCGCCGCGGCCCCCCGGTGGCGGAGCACTTGCTCGAGGGCGTCGCGCAGGTCCAGCGCTCCCGCGAAGCGCGCTTCGGGAGCTGCGGCCATGGCCTTGCGGCAGACCGCCGCCAGCTCGGGGTTGGCGTCGGGCGGCAGCGGCGGGGGGCGACCCGACGCGGCCTGCTCCAGCGCCTCGCGCAGCGTGGCGCCGCTCCAGGGCGGGCGGCCCGTCAACAGCTCGTGCAGCGTGGCGCCGAGCAAGAAGACGTCGGTGCGCTCGGAGATGGCCGCGGCGTCGCCCCGCGCCATCTCGGGCGCGAGGTACGCCGGGGTGCCCACGAGCGGGCCCGCCACCAGCGCGTCGCGCCGCGTGGCGATGCCCCAGTCGGCGACGTAGACCTCGCCGAACTGGCCGACCATCACGTTCGCGGGCTTGAGATCGCGGTGCAGCACGCCGCGCCGGTGCGCGAACGCCACCGCCTGGCAGACCTGCACCAGGATGCGCAGGTTCGCCTCGAGCTGGTCGCCGCCGGGCGCGATGGCGGCCCAGCGGGGGTCGCCGCTCGTGCCGAGGAGCTCGGCCCAGCTCACGCCTTCGACCCGCTTCATGACCAGCAGCGGCCAGCCCGCGTCGTCCGAGCCGAGCGCGTGCACCGGGACGATGCCCGGGTGCTCCAGGCCGCCGGTGAGGCGGGCTTCCTGCACCAGCAGCGCGGCGCTCTCGGCCGACGGGGCGCGCAGCACCTTGACCGCGACCTCGCGGTGCAGCGAGCGCTGGTAGGCGAGCAACACCTGCCCCATGCCGCCGCCGCCGAGGACCCCGCGCACGTCGAGCTCGAGACCGTCGCCACCGGACGACGGCGGCGGGGTGAGCGAGAGCTGCTGCACCAGCGCCTTGGGCATCGGCGTCTCGCCCGAGCGCACCGTCTCGGCGAACCCGGACTCGGTCAGGGTGGCGGACAGCTGCCCTTCTTCGAGCGGCGCGTCGAGCACTGGCTGGGCGGGCCCCCTCGGCCCCGGACCGGTCATCGCGGGCGATCTAAGGCCCGGGGCCCGGTCCATGGCAATCGGGTGCCGTCTCACCCGGGGGCGACAGGAAGGCGCGCTTTGTCCCCGCAGGGCGTAACCTCCTGCTCGACGCGATGAAGAGCTACCTGCTGTCGGCCCTCGCCCCCGGGTTCGCGGGCCAGCAACTCCCCGCCCTCGCCCGGCTGTATCCGCCGCACTGGCTGGTGTGGGAAGCGGGCGTGTGGCGACCGCCGGCGCAGGCGACCGTGGCCATCAGCCGGGAGTCGATCACCAAGGCCTCCGGCGCCGAAGGCCTGGCCATGGCGCTGCTGTCCCCCGACGGCAAGCCGCTGACCCTCGGCCGGGCCCCGGAGTCGGAGCTGCCGGTGAACGACGCCACGCTGTCACGGGCCCACCTCCGGCTTCGGCCCACCGGCACGTCGTGGTCGGTGGAAGAGGCGGGCTCGAGCAACGGCACGCTGATCAACGGCCGCCCGCTGCGGCCCGGGGTGCCGATGCTGCTCGCGAGCGGCGACAAGCTCGCTGCCGGCGACGTGACGCTCACCTTCCTGACGCTGGAAGGGCTCTTCAACCGCGTCACCGCGCTCTTCGTGCGCAGCAGCCCTCCGGGGCGCCGCTGACCCGCCCTCGTCCTGGCCGCCTGGACAAGCCCGAACCCTGCTGTATCGGTACTGCATGTACCGCTGCGCGCAGTGTGGTGCCTTCAACCGGCTCGGCTCGGTCCCCGAAGGGACGAGCCCGGTCTGCGGCAAGTGCCGGCAGCCCCTCGACGTCAGCGGCGCGCCACAGCCGGTCACCGCGGAGGCGCTGGAGCGCGCGGTGGCCAGCGCCCCGGTGACGGTGGTGGTCGACTTCTGGGCGCCCTGGTGCGGCCCCTGCGTCGCGCTGGCGCCCCACCTCGACGCCGCGGCGCGCGGGCTCAAGGGCAAGGTGGTGGTGCTCAAGCTCGACACCCAGGACCACCCGGGCCCCGCGCAGGCGCGCGACATCCGCGGCATTCCCACGCTCATCGCCTACCGCGAGGGCCGCGAGCTGAAGCGGCAGGTGGGCGCGCTTCCGCCGCTGGCGCTCGGCGGCTGGCTGGGCAGCGTGGCCGGCTGAACCGGCGCTTCAGAGCCCGAGCTCGAGCAGCTCCAGCGGGGCGTCGATGATGTGGTGGGCGCCCGCGCGCTCCAGCTCGGCGCGGCCGCGGAAGCCCCACGCACAGCCGACCGACGTCATGCCGGCGTGCGCCGCGGTGCGCATGTCGATGGAGGTGTCGCCGACGAAGACGGTGCGCTCCGGCCGGGCGTCGAGCGCGCGGGCGAGATCGAGCGCGGCGGTGGGGTCCGGTTTCCTGGGCACTCCGAGGCGCTCGCCCCGCACCAGCCGGAACGGCCAGCGGCCGAAGACGCGGGCCACCAGCCGCTCGGTGAAGTCGTCCCGCTTGTTGGACAGCACGGCGAGCGGCACCTGCCGGGCAGCGAGCGCGTCGAGCAGCGCGGGAATGCCCTGGTACGGCGTGGTCTCGGCGTCTTCGCGCGCGGCGTACCGGGCGCGGTAGTCGGTGATGAGCGTGCCGATGTCGGTGCCCGCGGGCGAGGCGCGCACCACCATGTTCTCGATGCCTTCGCCGACGAAGTGCCGGAAGGCGTCGAGCGGGTGCGTGGGGAGCCCCCGGGCGGCGAGCGCCTCGTTCATCGCCCCCGCGATGTCGGCGAGCGAGTCGGCGAGGGTCCCGTCGAGGTCGAAGATGATCGCCTGGCAGCGCATGCCGCTCCCCTACCCGGGCGCGGCGGGCGGCGGAAGGCCTTCGTCGGCGTCTTCCAACGACGCGGTGCGCACCTCGTCGTCGGCGTCCTTGGCGTGGTGGAGGTGGGCGTGCACCCGCTCGGCGACCGCCGGGCCCAGCCCTTCGACCTCCGCGAGCTGCTCGATGGTCGCCAGGCGCACCTTCTTCACCGAGCCGAAGTGCCGCAGCAGCGCCTTCTTGCGGCCTTCGCCCACGCCGGGAATGGCGCTCAGCTCGCTGGCGAGCGACGACTTGCGGGCCTGCTTGCGCTGGAAGGTGATGGCGAAGCGGTGCGCCTCGTCGCGCAGGCGGGTGAGCACCAGCAGCTCGGGCGACGTCTGGTTGAGCACCACCGGGTCCTTGCGGTTGAGCACGAAGACCCGCTCGGGCGAGCGCTTCGACTCCACGTCGCGGTCGGCCACCTCGAGGTCGCGCGACTTGGCGAGGCCCACCAGGTCGACCTCGTCCACGCCCAGGTCGGTCATCGCCGCGTGGGCCGCGGCGAGCTGGCCCTTGCCACCGTCGATGACGATGAGGTCGGGCAGATCGCCTTCGGCCTTGCCGCGGCGGAAGCGACGGCCGAGGACCTCGCGCATCGAGGCGAAGTCGTCGTTGCCGCCCACCGTCTTCACGTGGAAGCGGCGGTAGCGCGACTTGTCGGGCTCGCCTTCCAGCGCCGCGACCTGGGACGCCACCAGCGCCCTGCCCTGGAAGTGCGAGACGTCGAAGCACTCGATGCGCGTGGGCCGCCGCCTGAGCCCCAGCCGGTCCTGGAGCCGGTCGAGCACCGCCTCGGTCTCTTCCCGGGTGCGCTTGCGCTCGCTGGCCGCGCGGGCGGCGTTGTCCTGCGCCATGCGCAGGAGCTCCGCCCGGGCGCCGCGCTGGGGGGTGAGCACCTTGACCTTCTCGCCCTTGCGCTCCGAGAGCACCTCGGCGAGCGGGTCGCTTTCCCCCGGCTCGAAGGGGAGCAGCACCTCGCGGGGCACGAAGTGCTCTTCGCCGTAGTACCCGTTGACGAAGGAACCCAGCAGCTCCTCGTCGGGGAACTCCTGCCCCGAGAAGTGAAAGGCCTGTCCCCCGGAGATGCGGCCGCCGCGGATCCACAGCGCGTAGACCACCAGCCGGTCGGCCTCCCGGTGGAAGCCGAAGACGTCCTGGTCGACGCCGTCGGGCGAGGCGATCTTCTGGCGCTCGAGGCTGCGCTCGAGCGCGATCACCTGGTCGCGCAGCCGCGCGGCTTCCTCGTATTCCATCTTCGACGAGGCGGCCTTCATGCGCGTGCGCAGCGACTCGATGAGCGGACCGGCGCGCCCTTCGAGGAAGAGCTCCACCGCTTCCACGTTCTCGCGGTACTTGCTCTCGGCGATGGGGAAGACGCACGGCGCCGGGCAGCGGCCGATCTGGTGGAGCAGGCACGGGCGGCGCCGGCTCTCGAGCATGTGATCGGTGCAGGTGCGCAGCTGGAAGTACTTGTTCACCACCCGCAGCGTCTCGCGCAGCGAGCTCGCCGAGGAATACGGCCCGAAGTAGCGCGCGCCGTCGCGCTGGGTGCGCCGCACCGTCTCCAGCCGCGGGAACGGGTGCTTCACGTCGAGCCGCAGGTTGAGGAAGTTCTTGTCGTCGCGCAGCTGCACGTTGAAGCGCGGGCGGTGCTTCTTGATGAGCTCGTTCTCGAGCAGCAGCGCTTCCTTCTCGTTGGAGACGACCACCGTCTCCAGGTCGAAGAGGTAGCGGTCGAGCACCGCGACGAAGGCCCGGGTGTCGGACGAGCGGGTGAAGTACGAGCGCACCCGGTTGCGCAGGTTGACCGCCTTGCCGACGTAGATGACTTCCCCGGCCTTGCCGCGCATCACGTAGACGCCGGGCGCGCTGGGGAGCGTCTCGAGCTTCTGGGCGACCGCCTCGCGCATGGTCACCTCCGCCGGCGGTACTTCCGCGGCTGTGACTTGCGGCCCATCATCCGCTGCTCCTGCTTCACCTGGCCCGCCCCCTGGAGCGCGCCCTTCGACGGCGGCTTGAGGCCCAGGTCCATCTCCCGCAGCAGGAGCAAGGTGTCGCGCTCGGCGGCCGCCTTCTCGAACTCCATCTCGTCGGCGTGGGCCACCATGCGCTTCTCGGTCTCGGCGATGAGCGCCTTGAGTTCCTCGGGCGTCATCAGGTCGGCCTCGCCCTCGGCGGCCTTGGGCAGCTTCTGTTCCCCGTCGTAGAGGTACTGCGAGAGGTCGACGATCGCCTTCTTCACCGACGTGGGCGTGATGCCGTGCTCGACGTTGAACTGGCGCTGCCGCTCGCGGCGCCGGTCGGTCTCGTCGAGCGCCAGCTTCATCGAGTGGGTGACGGTGTCCGAGTACATGATGACCCGGCCGTTCAGGTTGCGCGCCGCGCGGCCGATGGTCTGGATCAGCGAGACGTGGCTGCGCAGGAAGCCTTCCTTGTCCGCGTCGAGAATGGCGACCAGCGACACCTCGGGAATGTCGAGGCCCTCGCGCAGCAGGTTGATGCCCACCAGCACGTCGAACTCGCCCTTGCGCAGGTCGCGGATGATCGCCGCGCGCTCGATGGTGTCGATGTCGGAGTGGAGGTAGCGCACCTTGACGCCCACCTCGGCGTAGAACTCGGTGAGGTCCTCCGCCATGCGCTTGGTGAGCGTGGTGACCAGCACCCGCTCGCGCTTCTTCACCCGCTCGCGGATTTCGGCGAGCAGGTCGTCGACCTGGTTGCCGACCGGGCGCACCTCGACCGGCGGGTCCATCAGCCCGGTGGGGCGGATGATCTGCTCCACCACCACGCCGCGCGACTTCTGCAGCTCCCACTCCGACGGGGTGGCGCTCACGTAGACCGCCTGCTTCACCATCTGCTCGAACTCGGTGAAGCGCAGCGGCCGGTTGTCGAGCGCGCTCGGCAAGCGGAAGCCGAAGTCGACCAGGGTCTCCTTGCGGCTGCGGTCGCCGCGGTACATCGCGCCGATCTGCGGCACCGTCTGGTGCGACTCGTCGATGAAGACCAGCAGGTCCTTGGGGAAGTAGTCGAGCAGGCACGGCGGTGGCTCGCCGGCGGCGCGGCCCGAGAGGTGGCGGGAGTAGTTCTCGATGCCGTTGCAGAACCCGAGCTGCTCCATCATCTCGAGGTCGAACATGGTGCGCTGCTCGAGCCGCTGCGCCTCGACCAGCTTGTTCTGCCCTTTCAGCTCGCTCAGCCGCTCGCGCAGCTCCTCGCGAATGGCGGCCACCGCGACCCGGCGCTGGTCCTCGGCGGTGGCGTAGTGGCTGCCGGGGAAGATGACGTGCTTCTCGAGCGCGCCCAGGGTGAGGCCCCGCAGCGGGTCGAACTCGGTGATCTTCTCCACGGTGTCGCCGAAGAGCTCGACGCGCACCGCGCGGTCTTCCTCGTAGATGGGGAAGATCTCGATGGTGTCGCCCCGCACCCGGAAGGTGCCGCGGTGAAAGTCCGCCTCGTTGCGCTCGTACTGGCACTCGACCAGCCGGCGCAGCAGCGTGTCGCGACCGATGTCCGCGCCCACCGCGAGCTTCACCGCCAGGTCCACGTAGCTGCGCGAGGCGCCGAGGCCGTAGATGCAGCTCACCGACGCGACGATCACCACGTCGCTGCGGGTGTGGAGCGAGTGGGTGGCGGAGTGCCGCATCCGCTCGATCTCCTCGTTCACCGAGGAGTCCTTCTCGATGTACGTGTCGGAGGTCGGCACGTACGCCTCCGGCTGGTAGTAGTCGTAGTAGCTGATGAAGTACTCGACGGCGTTGTTCGGAAAGAGCGCCTTGAGCTCGCCGTAGAGCTGGCCCGCGAGCGTCTTGTTGTGGGCGATGAGCAGCGACGGCCGGTTCACGTTGGCGATCACGTTCGCCATGGTGAACGTCTTGCCGCTGCCGGTGACCCCCAGCAGCGTCTGGTGCGGATCGCCGCGGAGCACCCCTTCGGTCAGCTCGGCGATGGCCCGGGGCTGGTCGCCCTGGGGCCGGTAGTCGGAGACGAGCTCGAACCCTGCCATGACCGGACCTCTAACACCGGTACGGGCGTTCAGCACCCCCTACCGCTGCGCGCCCACCTTGAGCGACTCCAGCCGGGCGGCCTCGAACTCGTCGCCCTTGTTCCAGGTGGGCATCGCGGGAGCGTTGGCGACCTCCACCGTGAGGCGGAAGTAGAGCAGCAGGTCGTCGACGGCGCCGTCGAGGTTCCAGCTGGCCTCCACCTCGTCGGACGGCTGGTGGTAGTGCTTCTCTTCCCACTGGTCGCGCTGCTGCTGGCCCCACTCCACCGGCTTGCCCACGTAGTCGTTGCCGCTCGAGAAGTACGCCGACGGCACCCCGGCGCGGGCGAAGTTGAACTGGTCGGACCGGTAGAAGAAGCCGCGGTCGCTGCGCTGGTCGGGCTTCACCACCCGCCCCTGCGCCTTGGCGAGCTTGGAGATGACCAGGTCGACCGACGACTTACCCAGGCCGATGACCGAGACGTCGCGGGTCTTGCCCCAGATGTTGATGCCGTCGACGTTGAGGTCGAGCGCCATGCGCGCGTGGGGCATCGGCGGGTGGTCGACCAGGAACTGCGAGCCGAGGAGCCCCTGCTCTTCCGCCGCCACCGCCGCGAGCAGGATGCTGCGCCTGGGGGCCTTGGGCAGGCCGGTGAGCCCGCGGGCCAGGGTGAGCAGCGTGGCCACGCCCGAGGCGTTGTCCACCGCGCCGTTGAAGATGGCGTCTTCGCCCGCCTTGGCGGCGTCGTTCTTGCCCAGGTGATCGTGGTGGGCGGTGATCACCACCCATTCCTGCGAGAGCTTGGGGTCGCTGCCCTTGATCACGCCCAGCACGTTGGCGGTGCGCTTGGTCTGCACCACGTTCTTGAAGCTGGTGCTGAGCTTCACCCCCAGGGGCACCGGCTTGAAGTCGCGCGACTGGGCGGCGGCGCGCAGCGCGTCGAGGTCCTTGCCGGCGAGCGCGACCAGGCGGCGGCTGGCGTCCTCGGTGGCCCAGGCGCGCAGCGGCATCGACGGCGCGCCGGGCGCGGGCGGCAGGTCGAACTGCTCGCCGGACCACGACGTCTGCACCACCTGCCACGGGTAGGCCGCGGAGTCCTTGGTGTGAATGATGACGCAGCCCGCGGCCCCGAGCCGCATCGCCTTGTCGTACTTGTAGTCCCAGCGGCCGTACCAGAGGCGCGTCTTGCCCGCGAAGAGCGCAGGGTCGCTCTCGGGGTCGTTGTTCATCACCAGCAGGACCTTGCCCTTGACGTCGAGGCCCTTGAAGTCGTCCCACTGGTACTCCGGCGCCTGGATGCCGTAGCCCACGAAGACCACCTCGGCGCCCTCGACCTTGGTGGTCTCGGTCGGGGTGCCCGACACGGCGATGATGTCGTCCCAGTACTTGAGGCTCAAGGCCTTGCCGTTGCCCGAGAGCTCCAGCGTCTTGGGGTTGCCGGTGATGCCCACCAGTTCCACCGGCTGCAACCAGCCGCCGTCGGGCGCGCCGGGCTGCACCCCGAGGCTCTCGAGCTGCGCGGCGATGTAGCCCTGCGCGAGCGCATCGCCCCGGGTGGCGGGCCCGCGGCCTTCCAGGCCGTCGGACGCCAGGTAGCGCGTGTGCGCGAGGAGCTGTTCCTTGGTGAGCAGCTTCTCGGCGGGGGCCTGGGCGAAGGCCGCCGAGGCGAGCAAGGCGAGGCAGGTGGCGAGGCGCATGGGCGCGCGGGTTATGGGTCGGCGCGCGCCGCCGTGCAACGTCAACCAGCGGTGGGCCGGCTAGGGCCTGGGGAGTGCGGCGCGGAAGGCATCGGCCGCCGCCGTGGTCTCGCGCTTGGCCGAGTCCACCAACTCGCGGACCTTCGCGCGCGGCAGCACCGGCGCGGTGACGCTGGCGCTCGCGCTGGTGGTCACCACCACCGGCACCAGGTACCGCTGCTCGGCGGCGGTGGCCCGCAGCGACTGGGGCGCATCGGTGGAGACGAGATCCGGCACCGAGGTGAAGCTCACCGCCAGCTCGCGGCGCCCGACGCCCAGCCAGGCGGAATGCAGGCGCTCCGGGCCCGAGGCGAGCGGCGCCGCCGACGCCTGCCGCACGTCGCCGGCCAGCACCGGGTCCGACCGCCAGGCCGCCAGGAAGCGGCGCGCGGCGCTGGTGTCGGCGTCGTCGGGCTTCGCCGCTTCCGCGGGCTTCGCCAGCCGCGCCAGCCCGCGCAGCACCAGCGCCTTGCGCTTGAGCGCCTCGCCCGCGCCCTCGCCGCTCGCGGTGCGCACGCCGCGCAGCCCCTGCGCC
>JAIBBQ010000232.1 GCA_019694595.1 Myxococcaceae bacterium | reverse complement strand
CGCCGCTGCTGCCGGAGCCGCCGCCGCTGCTGCCGGAGCCGCCGCCGCTGCTGCCGGAGCCGCCGCCGGTGGAGCCGGAGCCGCCGCCGGTGGAGCCGGAGCCGCCGCCAGTGGAGCCGGAGCCGCCGCCGCTGCTGCCGGAACCGCCGCCGGTGGAGCCGGAGCCGCCGCCGGTGGAGCCGGAGCCGCCACCCGAAGACGTGGAGCCGGGCCCGTCACACCCGGGGAGTGCGGCGGTGGTGGAGATGACGGCGAGCGCTGCGCCTGCCTTGAGAAGGTCTTTGCGACTGATGGTCATGGTGTCCCTCGTCCCCCTTGGGGTGAACGTCGATGGGGCGGGACTGTGGATCAACCCGGCCAGCCGGGAAAGCGGCAGTCGCGGCGAGCGTCGCCCGCGCTCCTCACCTTCCCGGACCGCTCAGCGGCGGAAGCCCTTCTCCGCGAGCAGCTCCTGCACCGCCTTCACGATGGTGGCGGTCTTGTCCTGGTTCAGCTTGGCCGCCTTGAGCCGCTGCTCGAAGTCCGCGCCCAGCGTGGGAATGGCCACGCCGGTGAGGCCCGGCGGCGTGGGCGAAGGAGGGGCGCTGGAATCGACCTCCAGCGGCTGGAGGTCCTCGCTCTTCACTTCCCGCAGCACGGCCTTGCGCGCCCGGTTGGACGCCACCGGCGGCTCGCGCCCGTGGTAGTGGCGCATGATGGCGTGCGCCACCTCCATCTCGGTGGACAGGAGCGGCACCACGCGGGCATTGGCGCGGCTCTGCACCTCGTCGAGCACGTCGAGCTCGGTGGGGTCGACCATCGCCAGCGTGAGGATGCGGTCCTTGAGCGAGACTGGGAAGCAGCCGTTCTTCTCGCAGAAGCGCACGTCGAGCTTGGCGAGCGCCTGCGGGTCCTTGTGCACGGTGCCGAGGTGGGTGAGCGGCATCTTGAAGAGCGCGGCGTAGGCTTCGGCCAGCGTCTCGTCGTCGCAGAAGCCCAGGTCGAGGATGGCGCGGCTCAGCCGCTGGCCGAAGCTCGCCACCCGGGCGATGGCGCTGCGCAGCTGCAGCTCGTCGAGCACCTTGGCCTTGAGCAGCTGCTCCCCGAGCTTCTGCACGTGGCGAACGGAGGTCACGGCCGGGCAGTCTAGCCCGGTGGGGCCATTGCGCCACCCAAGGCCCTATGCTCGCCGCCCGTGCGCGCCGCCGCCTTCGCTGCCCTGGTGCTGCTCTCGTGCCGCCACGCCCCCGAGGTGGCGAGGGCCCGCTCGGCGGCGCTCACGCTCACCCGGCTGCCGGGCCAGCTGTTCTGCGGCGAGTGGACCCGGCTGCCGGTGACGGTGCACAACACCTCGGCCGCCGCGCTGGAGAAAGGGAAGGTGTGGCTGTCGTACCGGGTGCGCTCGGGCGCCTCCAGCGCCGCGGTGCCGGGCGCCGAGACCCCGATGCCGTCCGACGGGCCGGTGGCGCCCGGCGCGGAAGCGAAGCTCAACCTGCGGTTCGAGGTCCCCTCGCAGCGCGGCACCCACCGCTTCGTGGTCGACCTGCGCGACGACCGTGGCTGGTTTCACCCCGACGACGCCGGCCTGCCGTCGTTCGAGCTCGACTGCCGCCCGCTCTTCGAGGGCTTCGAGGTCCCGGTCGCCGACGTGGGGCTGCGGCCGCCGGGGGTGGCGTGGAACGTGGCGGGCGAAGACGAGCTCAACCGCCTGCAGCGGCTCATCGCGCGCACGCTCGAGACCAACCGGGTGCACTTCGCCTTCCAGGGGGCGCCGGTCGACGGCTACTCCGCGGGCGTGCGCTACGCCCAGGTGTGGGCCCGCGACGGCGCCACCATCTCCCCGTTCGCGCGCTTCGTCGACGGCCCGCAGGTGCTCACCCGCTGGGTGGAAGCGCTGCTCGCGGTGCAGCGGCCGTCGGGCGAGCTCGACGACTGGGTGCGGGACTCGGGCGAGCACCGCAAGAACAGCGTCTGCAACGACCAGGAAGCGAGCGTGGTGCTCGCCGCGCGTACCGCGGTGGACGCGGTGGGGCGGGCCTGGCTCGAGCAGCCGGTCAGGCCAGGGCGCGCGCGGGTCATCGACGCGCTCGACCGGGCGCTCGACTGGGAATGGCGCGAGCGCCGCGACGAGGCGAGCGGGCTCCTGTGGAGCGGCCACACCGTCGACTGGGGCGACGTCTCGAGCGAGTTCCCCGACCAGCGGGCCATCGCGCTCACGCCGGGCACGCCGCGGGTGCTGGGCGTCTACACCCAGGCGATGGCCCACGGCGCCGCGCTGGCGCTCGCGTCGCTCTGGCACGGCCTCGACGCCGCCTCCGAAGCGCGCTGGCGCGAGCGCGCGCAGGCTCTGCGCGAGAAGGCGGTGGCCGCGCTGTGGGACGAGGCCCGCGGGCAGTTCACCGTGCACCGGCACCTCACCGCCGCCCCCCACCGCGGCTTCGACGAGGCCGAGGCCTTCGCGCTCGGGGGCAACGTGGCGGCGGTGCGCCTGGGCCTCGCCACCCCCGCGCAGGCCGCGCGCATCTTCGACCGCGCGCTGGAGCGCACCCGTGCGCTCGGGGTGTCGACCGTCTCGGGGGTGATGCTGCCGCCGTACCCCGCGGGCACCTTCACCCACGACCAGGTCGACGAGCCGTACGAGTACCAGAACGGCGGCCAGTGGGACTGGCACGGCGGCCGGCTGGTGCTCGCGCTCTTCCCGTCGGACCCCGAAGCCGCGCTGGCCGCGCTCGAGGACATCGCGCGCAAGGACCTGGGCCACGGTGGCTTCTTCGAGTGGGACACCCGGTCGGGCGAGGGGCGCGGCAGCCCCAACTTCACCGGCTCCGCGGGCGTGCTCGGCCAGGCGGTGGTCGAAGGGCTCTTCGGGGTCGACTGGCGCGGTGACGACGTGGTGCTGGCGCCCCGGCTGGGCGCGCGCGACGGGTACCTGTCACTGCTGCCTCCCGGCGGGCCCCACCTCGCGCTGCGCAAGCACGGGCGCAGCTACGAGCTCGAGGTGGAGCCGCCGCTCAAGGTCCACCTGCGGCTCGTGCTCTCGGCGGGCGACGCGGTGTCGCTGGACGGGGTGGGGCTCACGGTGGCGGAGCGCCCGGCGGGCTTCGTGGTGGAGCTCGCCGAGGGGCGGCACGAGGTGGTGGTGGCGCGGCGCCGCTGACGGCAGTGGACTTTGAGCGCAGCCCTCGTATGAGGGCCGCTTGAACCACACACCTCACGGCTTCGACGGGCTCGGCCTGTCCGCCTCGACGCTCCAGGCGCTCACCGCGGTCGGCTTCACGGCCCCCACCCCCATCCAGCAGAAGGCGATTCCTCCCGCGCTCGCGGGGAAGGACGTCATCGGCTGCGCCGGCACCGGCACCGGCAAGACCGCCGCGTTCGCGCTGCCGATGATCGAGCGCCTCGCCGGCAAGCCGGGCACCCGCGGCCTGGTGCTGGCGCCCACCCGCGAGCTCGCGCTGCAGATCGCCGAGCAGTTCGACAACTTCTCCAAGGGCAAGCAGCTCTCGCTCGCGGTGCTCATCGGCGGGGTGTCGATGGGGGCGCAGCTGCGCGCGCTCAAGGAAGGCGCCCAGGTCATCGTCGCCACGCCGGGGCGGCTCATCGACCACCTCGACCAGCGCAGCGCCCGGCTCGACGGCATCGAGGTGCTGGTGCTCGACGAGGCCGACCGCATGCTGGACATGGGCTTCAAGCCCCAGCTCGACCGCATCATGGCCAAGCTGCCGCGCCAGCGGCAGTCGCTGCTGTTCTCGGCGACCATGGCGGGCGAGGTGGCGGCCTTCGCGCGGTCGAACCTCCATCACCCGGAGAAGGTCGAGGTGGCCCGCAGCGGCACCACCGCCGCGCGCGCGGACCAGAAGGTCTACCTGGTGGGGCAGCACGAGAAGTCGCCGCTGCTCCTCTCGCTGTTGCGGGAAGACGAGGCGAGCACCCTGGTCTTCACCCGCACCAAGCGGCGCGCGGACAAGGTCGCCAAGCAGCTCGAGAAGGCGCGCTTCACCGTGGCGCGCATTCACGCCGACCGCTCGCAGTCGCAGCGCAACCAGGCGCTCGACGGCTTCAAGACCGGCCGCTTCCGGGTGCTGGTGGCCACCGACATCGCGGCGCGCGGCATCGACGTGGCGGAGATCGGCCACGTCGTCATCTACGACTTGCCCTTCGTGCCCGAGGACTACGTGCACCGGGTGGGGCGCACCGCGCGCGCCGCCGCCAGCGGCCGGGCGTCGACCTTCTGCTCGCCGGAAGAGAAGCCGCTCCTGTTGGCCATCGAGAAGCTGGTGCGCACCGAGCTGCCCCGGGCCCAGGTGCCGCGCGAGGACCCCGAGTTCCAGGCGGCGGTGGCGTCGAGCAAGGCGGCGACGCCGCAGAGCCACAAGGACCGCATGCCCCGCAGTGCCCACGGCGGCGGTCACCAGCACCAGCAGCGGCACGGCGGCGGAGGTGGCCAGCGTCACGGGGGTGGCGGCCAGCGCCCCCCGCTGCGCGACGTGCGGCCGCCGTTCGCCAGCCCGCCGCCGCACCGCGAAGACGGCCACCACCAGAACACCGAGTGGCGCCCCGAGCGGCCTCCGCCTGCGCCGCGGCCCCCGCGGGTGGGTGACGGCGCTGCGCCCATGGGTGGGCGGCCCGGCGAGCCTGGCCGCACCGTGTTCCGCGGTGGCCCGAAGCGCCGCCGGTGACGGTGGCGGCCCGCAACGCAAACTCGCCGGGCCCCCTCGAGGAGGACCCGGCGAGCCAGGGGAGTGCGGTTCGCGCTTCGGAGGCCGCTAGAGCAGCTTCATGTAGGCGATGGCGTCGGCCTTGTCCTGAGCGGTGATCTCGAAGCCCAGCAGGCTGAAGAGCTGCGCGTAGTGGTCCATCACCTCGGCGAGCGTCTTGGCCGAGTTGTCGTGGAAGTACGGCGCGGTGTTCTTGATGTTGCGCAGCGAGACCATCTTGAAGGCGTTGAAGTCGTCGGGGTTGCCGGTGGTGAGGATGGCGCCCGGGTCCGGGCTGTGCGAGTCGCCGGTGAACGCGTCGGCCAGCGGGGTGACGGCGCCGGTCGCGGGGTCCTTGATGCCCCAGTTGTAGGTCTTGGCGCCCGACTTGTTGAAGGCCGACACGCCGATGTTGAGCGGGAAGCCGCCCATGTTCAGCAGGCCGCCCTGGTGGCACTGGCCACAGGCGCTCTGGGGACCGTCGAAGAACGCACGGCCGCGCTTCTCGGAATCGGTGCGGCCCTGGGGCAGGCCGGGGTCGGTGCCGTCCTTGGCGAGCCGGTAGGTGGCGGCCGACGAGAAGAGCTTCTTCTCGAACGCGGCGATCTGGTCGAGCTGCTTCGCGGTGGGCTCGCGGCGAACCTGGGCGTGCGCGTGGGCGGCGCCCAGGGCCTGGTGCTGCAGGGTGGGCTCGCGGCCGTCGAGCATGATGGTGGTGTCGAGCGCCGCCATGTCGACGATCGACGGCACCGCGCGCGGCACGGTGATGCTGCGCTTGTTCGGCTGGCCGATGATGACGATGTTCGACGGGAGGTTGATGGTCACCAGCACGGTCGCGTCGCGCTTGAGGCGGTTGTAGGTCGGGTACGGCGACGACGGGTCGTCGGCGTCGATGCGGCGGAAGATGGGCGAGCTGCTGGGCGCCGCCTGGATCTGCTGCGGGGTGATGGCCCCGAAGTTGGCGGTGTGGCAGGTCGCGCAGGTGCGGCCGTTGCCGTCGAAGGTCTCCAGCGCGAAGAGGCGGGCGCCGTCGGTCTCGCTGCTGGACAGCGACTGGCCGGTCGCCGACTCGGTGTTGGCGATGAGCTCGTCCGCGGCGCTCGCGTCGGTGGCCTCACCCACGCCACATCCCGCGAGCACCGACATTCCCAGAACCGCAATCGACTGGCGCAGCATCAAGCCTCCTTGTCGTGGACCGTCTCCCCGACGGCGCGGAGACCTTGAGCAGGGCGCGTGCCACCGGGGCGCTCCGTCAAGCCCGCGGCCGATCACGGGTAGGGCACAGGTGGCTGTGCGGGACCTGCACAACCGGTTGTGCAGCGCCGGTGCGGGAGCTGCACAACAGCCTTCGCCGCCCGCCCGCGGGTTGTGGAACACTGGTGCGCGGCTTGGTCACCAGCACGCACAACCTGCTCCCGGTACAGCGCCCGCGGCGGCGGCGCTTCGTGTTGATACTGAGTGAGAGCGCCGTGCGGCAATTCGACCTGCCGGAATCGGGCACGGTGGTGGTGGGGCGCGACCCGTCGGTCGACATCGTGCTCGACGACAAGGCGGTGTCGCGCCGACACGCGGAGCTGGTGTCGTACCCCGACGGCTCGGTGGAGGCGCGAGACCTGGGCAGCCAGAACGGCACCCGGGTGCGCGGGGTGCTGGTGCGCGGGGCAGTGCCGCTCAACAGCGGCGACCTGCTGGAGATCGGCAACACCAACCTCTTCCTCGAAGGGTCCGGTCCGTCGACCGAGGACCCGCACCTGCGCTTCGAGCGCGCGTTCCAGCAGGCGTGCGCGCGGCAGCGCCGCGAGGCGGGGGCGCTCGCGCTGGTGCTCCTCGACGCGGACCCGAACGAGCTCGGCGCCGCGCTGCCGCGGGGGTTCACCTGGGCGCCGTACGCGCCGGGGCGCTTCGAGCTGCTCGTTCCGGGCACCGACGCCGCCGACGTGGAAGCGCAGCTGACGTCGCTCGAGGCGCAGCTGCGGGTGCGGTGGCCGGCGCTGCGGCTGGCGTCGGCGCTGGCGCCGGGCGACGGCACCACGCCCGACGAGCTGCTCGACACCGCGCGCTCGCGGCTGGAACAGCTCAAGGCGAAGGCGCCGCCCGCGGCCTCGCTCGCGTCCCCGGCGATGGACCCGGTGCGCGCGCTGGTCGAGCGCATCGCGCCGTCGGAGCTCGCGGTGCTGGTGACCGGAGAGACCGGCAGCGGCAAGCAGGTCATCGCCGAGCTCATTCACGCCCGGTCCCGCCGCGCTTCGGGGCGCTTCGTGCGGGTCAACTGCGCGGCGCTGCCCGAGCAGCTGCTGGAGGCCGAGCTGTTCGGCTACGAGCGCGGCGCCTTCACCGGCGCGGTGAAGGACAAGCCCGGGCTCTTCGAGCACGCCACCGGCGGCACGTTGATGCTCGACGAGATCGGCGACATGCCGCTCGCCATGCAGGCGAAGCTCCTGCAGGTGCTCGAGGAGCGCTCGGTGCGGCGGCTGGGCGCGGTGGACCCGCGGCCGGTCGACGTGCGGCTCATCGCCGCCACCAACAAGGACCTCGCGGTGCTGTCGGAGACCCAGGCCTTCCGCGCCGACCTCTACTGGCGGCTCAACGGGGCGACCGTCACCGTGCCGCCGCTGCGCGAGCGCGGCGACGAGGTGCTGGTGCTGGCGCGGCAGTTCCTGCGCCACGCGGCGGCGGCCTTCGAGCGCCCGGTCCCCAAGCTCAGCCCCGACGCGGTGGAGGCGCTGGTGCGCTACCACTGGCCCGGCAACGTGCGGCAGCTGCGCAACGTGATGGAGCGGGCGGTGTTGATGGCGGTCGACGGCGTGGTGGGAGACGACCTGGTGCCGGTGGCGCAGGCGCCGGCGACGGTGCCGGCGATGCCTCCGTTCCCCAGCGCAGGGGGGCTGCCGCTGCCGATGCCCACCGCGCCTCCGCACGTCTCCCGGCCGGCGCCGGTGGTGAGCCCGCCCGCTCCTGTGGCGATGCGCGACGAGATGGCGGCGCTGGAGCGCGACCGCATCATCGCGGCGCTGGAGAGCACCGGGAACAACCAGACCAAGGCCGCCGAGCTCCTCGGCATTCCCCGGCGCACGTTCCTCGAGAAGCTCGACCGGCACCAGATTCCGCGGCCCCGCAAGCCTCCCCGGTGACGGACCCGGCGCGCTCGCTCCAATTGTCTTTGGAAGCGAGCCGCCATGCAGGCCCACCCTCACATACAGTGCCCGCCATGCGTCGGGTCCTCTGGTGCCTGCTGCTCGTGGTGGCGGCCTGCGACACGCGGGTCGACCTGGCCACGGTGTGTGACGTCACCACCTGTGCCGACGGCTGCTGTCTGTTCGGTCAGTGCGTGCCGGTGGCCCAGCAGTCCATCGGTGCGTGCGGGCTCAACGGCTCGGCCTGCGCGGCCTGCTTCGGGGGCTGCAACGCCGGCCGGTGCGCGTCGGGTGCCTGCACGACCTGCGTCTTCAACGGCTTCTGCGTGCCTTCGAGCAACGACGCGGCCTGCGGGCTGGGCGGCGTCGCCTGCGCCCAGTGCGGCTTCTCGCAGCGCTGCCTCGACGGGAGATGTCAGTGAGCGTCTCCTGGCTGGTGCTGCTGGCCCTGAGCCCGCGGTGGGCGCTGACGGTGGAGCGGGACGCGGCGGCGCAGAGCTGCCCGGACGGCGCGGCGCTGCAGCGGCTGGTGGCGGAGCGGCTGGGGCAGGACCCCTTCGGGGAGCCTGGCCCGCACCGGGCGATGGCCGTGCGGGTGCGGGCGTCGGGCGAGCGCCTCACGGCGACCCTGGAGCTGTTCGACGAGGCCGGGGCCCGGCTCGGGCTGCGGGAGCTGAGCGGCAGCCCGGACTGCCGGGAGCTCTCGAGCGCGGTGGCGACCACCGCGGCCATCGCCATCGACCCGATGGTGCTGATGCGCCCGGCGCCGGCGTCGACCGATGCCGGGCCTCCGGCGCTGCCGGTGCTGGAGCCGGCACCGCAGGACGCCGGGCCGCAGGATGCCGGCGTGCCCGCGCTGCCGGCCGCCCCGGAGCCCTCTGCGCCCGCCCCGTGGTCGGGGGTGGTGGTGGAAGGTGGCGCGGGGTTCTCGGCGGGGCACACCCCGGCGCCGACGGGGGCGGTGCTCGGCCGGCTCACCTGGCAGTCGGAGCACCTGGCCTTCGGTGGCGCGCTGGTGGTGACCGGCCCGGGGGTGGTGTCGCTCGCCCCCGCGGTGACCGGCTCGCTCGCGGCGTTCGGCTGGGAGCTGGGGCCGGTGGGGTGCGCGCGGCTGTCCCGCTTCGGTCTCTGCGGCGGGGTGCGGATGGGGGCGCTCACCGCCTTCGGCGCGGGCTTCAGCGGCGCGCGGGCGGGGGTGAGTTCCCCGGCGCTGAGCCTCACGCTCTCGCCGTACGTGGAATTCGGTCTCACGGAGCGCTTCGCTCTTCGCTGGCACATCTCGCTGGAAGGCCGCCCGCTGCGCACGGTGTACGCGGTCGCCGGCCGGGACGTGTTCGCGAGCTCCGGGGTGGCCTTCTTCACCGCGCTGTCGCTCGCCGCCCGTGCGAGCGGGGCGGCGGTGCCGTAGGGTGGCAGGCCGCGATGTCGGGCCCCGCCGCCAGGAGCGACTTCTCCGCCCTGTACGAGGCGCACTTCGACTTCGTGTGGAACACGCTGCGCCGGCTGGGGGTGGCCGAGGCCCACCGCGAGGACGTGGCCCACGAGGTCTTCGTGACCGCGTGGAAGAAGCTCGCCGACTACGACCCGAGCCGGCCGCTCAAGCCGTGGCTCTTCGGCATCGCCTTCCGGCTGGCGTCGGACTTCCGCGCGCGCGCGGTGCACCAGCGCGAGGTGAGCGACGACGGCGCCGACGCGGTGGACGAGGCCCGCTCGCCCGAAGGCGCGGTGGAGCAGTCGCAGGCCCAGGCCCTGGTGCGCGCCGCGCTGGCGGCGATTCCCGTCGAGCGCCGCGCGGTGTTCGTGATGCACGAGCTCGAGGGGCTCTCGATTCCCGAGGTGGCGGAGGCGATGGAGATTCCGCTCAACACCGCGTACTCGCGGCTGCGCCTGGCGCGGCAGGACTTCGCGGAAGACGTGAAGCGCCGGCAGAAGGGGGCCGCATGAGCGACGGGCTCGACGAGC
>JAIBBQ010000231.1 GCA_019694595.1 Myxococcaceae bacterium | reverse complement strand
GCCCGCCGCCGGGAGCGCCGCCGCCGCTCGCCGCCGTGCCACCACCCGAGCCGGAGCCGCCGTCGACGCCTTCCACGCTGGCCGCACAGGCCGCGAGGCAGAGACAGACGACGAGCGGTCCGAGCTTCATCACCCGGGAGCGTCCGCGCGGCGCGCGTCTTTGGCAAGTCCAGGGCGGCTGGAATAGACCTTGAGCGTGGGCGCGTCCGACTTCCAGCTTCCAGCGGACTTCTGGAATCGCTTCCAGCAGACGCACTGGGAAAAGGCGCCTGCGGTGTTCCCTGGTGTCTTCCCCGGCCCCATCCTCGACGGCGCGGCGACGCTCGCCGGGGTGCGCACGGCCTTCTCGGCGCTGCAGGCGACCGACCCGGGCGACCGCCCCCGCTGCTACCTCGAGGGGACGCAGGTCACCTTCGGCCCGCTCTACGCCCGCTTCATCCCCGGCGATGCGGACACTTCGCTGGAGGCGTACGCCGCGCGGCTGGAGCGCGAGCTCGGCGGCAAGGGCTTCGCGGTGGTGGTGAACGCCTTCCACGTGCACGTGCCTGCGCTCTGGCACCGGCTGCGCGGCTTCTTCCGCGGGCTCACCCAGGTCCAGGGTCTGCCGGCGGCGCGCATCGACCCGGTGCTCTTCCTCGGCAACTACCCGGTGACGCCGTTCGGCGTGCACACCGACACCGCGAGCATCTTCACCTTCAGCCTCGGCGAGGCGAAGCGGATGCTGCTGTGGCCGCGTGAGTACTTCGCGCAGCGCCGGGTGCCGGCGATGGACACCCAGCTCCTCGCGTCGCACGAGCCGTACGCTGCCGACGCGGTGTCGCTGTCGATGGGCCAGCGCGACCTCATGTACTGGCCGTCGAGCCTCTGGCACGTCGGCGTGTCCGGCCGCACGCTGCAGGCCACCCTGGGCGTCGGGGTGTACTTCTCCTCGCCCGCACACGCTCTGGTCGAGCCGGCGCTGAAGCTCGGCCTGCGTGGCACGCCTCCGCTCGGCCTCCTCCCCTCGGGCGGCACCGCGCTGCCACCGGCGCTGGAGCAGCTCCTCGCCCGGACCCAGGCGCTGGTGACCCAGGGGACGCTGCGCCGCGAGCTCCACGCCGAGTGGCTGCGGCGGGTGTCGGCCGACGGCTGCCTGCCCGCGCCGCCGATGGTGCCCGTCGCGCTCGACGAGAAGGACCGGCTCCAGCTCGCCGACGGCGGCCCGGTGCTCCACGCCGCGCTCGACGACGGACTCCTGGTGGCCGCCAACGGCCAGTCGTGGTTCCTCGGCGGGACACAGGGGCAGCCGCTGCCGGCCTCGCATGCCGACGCGGTGGTGGCGCTCCTCGCCTCGCTCAACGCCGGCGAGCGGGTGCGGGTGAGCAGCGCGCTGCGGGAGCGCGACGTCGGCCCGCTCCTGGGCGACGTGCTGCGGCAGCTCACCTCGGCGGGGGCGCTCAAGCGCTACGGCGCGCCGTGAGATTCCTCCTGATTCTCGGCGCGGTGGTGGTGACCGGCTGCGGCTCGGCGCCGGGCCCCGGCTCCGACGCTGGCCCCACCGACGCGGGAGCCGACGCCGGCACCAGCGACGCGGGGCTCTCCGACGCGGGGCTCTCCGACGCGGGGGCGGCCGATGCGGGCGCGCTCGACGCAGGCTGCACCTCGCCGCCCACCCTGGAGGTGGATCAGGTCCGCCTCGACACCGGCGTCGCCCAGGGCCGCACGCTGGGCGCCACGCGCGTCTTCAAGGGGCTGCCGTACGCCGCGCCGCCGCTGGGCGCGCTGCGCTGGGCCCCGCCGGCCCCGGCCGCCTGCTGGGACGGCGTCCGCCCGGCGACCGGCTTCGGGAACGTCTGCCTGCAGCGCGACTCCACCGGCACGCCCGTGGGCAGCGAGGACTGCCTCACGCTCAACGTCTGGGCCCCGGCCACGCCGCCCACGACCCCGCTTCCGGTGCTGGTCTTCGTGCACGGCGGCTCGCACGTCAGCGGCTCCAGCGCGCTGCGCCTGCTGGGCATCGACGTCTACGACGGCCAGGCGCTCGCCGAGCGCGGCGCGGTGGTGGTGACGCTCAACTACCGCCTGGGCACGCTCGGCTACCTCGCGCACCCCGCGCTCGCCGCGGCCGACCCGCGCGGGGTGAGCGGCAACTACGGCCTGCTCGACCAGCTCGCGGCGCTCGGGTGGGTGCAGCGCAACATCGCCGCCTTCGGAGGCGACGCGCGCCGCGTCCTCCTCTTCGGCCACAGCGCCGGCGCCATCGACACCTGCGCGCTGCTCACCTCGCCGCTCTCCGAGGGCCTCTTCTCGCGCGCGATGATGCTGAGCGGTCACTGCAACGCCTTCACCAAGGCGACCGCCGAGGCCTCCGGGCTCCAGACCGCCGCGCGGCTGGGCTGCGACGGCGGCACGAAGGTGGCGGACTGTCTGCGCAGCCGCAGCGCCGCCGAGGTCACCACTGCCGCCATCACCTTCGGCGCCGCCACCGAGGACGTGGGCTACCAGGCGCCCACCATCGACGGCGTGGTGCTGCCCCAGCACCCGGGCGCGGCGCTCGTCGCCGGGCGCTTCCAGCACGTGCCGCTCGTGGTGAGCAGCACCGAGCAGGAATTCACCACCCTGCTCGGCAACTACGGCACCCACGCGGTGGCGAACGACGTCGAGTACCGCGCCGCGCTCGCCGCCTACTTCGGGGAGTCGCTCGCCGACGCGGTGCTCGCGCACTACCCGAGCGCCAGCTACCCGTCGCCCACCCTGGCGCTGGTGGCAGCGATGGGCGACTCCGGCTTCGTGTGTCCGTCGCGCGGCGTGGCCCGCGCAGCGTCGAAGGCCCAGAGCGCGGCCGTCTACCGCGCCCACTTCACCCACGTGTTCTCGAGCGGGCCGCTGCGGCCGTACCTCGCGGGGCACGGGTTGGACCTCTACTTCGGCTTCCGGCACCTGAGCTACCAGGGCTTCACCGCCAGCGCGGGTGAGCTCTCGCTCGCCGACGCGCTCAGCGCCGCGTGGGTGCGCTTCGCCGCCACCGGCGACCCCAACGGGCAAGGGCTCCCCACCTGGCCGCGCTACGACGCCGCGCTCGACGACGCGCTGCTGCTCGACGACGTGCCGGTGATGAAGAACGGCATCCGCACCGCGGAGTGCGACTTCTGGTCGCCGTGACGGTCAGGCGAGCAGCTCGCCCAGCACCTTGACGCCGTCGACGCCGAAGCGCGGCAGGGTGAGCCCGAAGGCCTTGGCGAGCGAGACGTAGAGGTTCCCCAGCGGCTCCTTGGCGTAGCGCACCGCCTTGCCCGGCTTGAGCTTGCCGTTGAGCGTGCCCACCAGCACCGGGGCCAGGTTCTCGTGGTCGTGCACCGACGGGTCGCCCATGTCGGGAATCATCAGCACCGCGGTGGAGTCGAGCAGGCTCGCGCCGCTGGCGTCCTTGGCGGCCTTGAGCTTGCCGAGCAGCTCGGCGCCCATGTCGCACTGCCACTTCTCGAGCCGCACCAGCTGGTCGAGCACCGCGGCGCCGCCGTGAGTGAGCGCGTGGTGGCCGCCGTAGGACTGCACGAAGGGGTGCGAGCGGCCGCTCAAGCCGTATTCGATCATGAAGGTGACGTAGCGGCTCAGGTCGCACTGCAGCGCCAGCACCATGAGGTCGTGGAAGGCGCGCACCTGCGACGGGTAGTCGAGGCTCGCCGCGGGCGCCTGGCCCGGCGTGCAGGTGGAGGACGGCGGCGTGGTGAGCCGCAGCTCGAGCTCCCGCACCGAGCTCAGGTACTCGTCGAGCCGCACGCCGTCGCCCTTCGACAGCTGGCCCTTGAGCGACTTCGCCTCGCCGGACACGGTGTCGAGCACGCTCTTGAGCGAGCCCCGCCGCCGCGCGCGCTCGGCCTCGGTCGCGCCTTCGCCGCTGCCGGCGAAGAGCTGGTTGAAGGCGGTGAGCGGGCTGGTCACCGGGCCCAGCGGCTCTCCGGCGCCCTTCCACGAGATGCACTGGGTGTACGTGCAGGTCGACGGGCCGAAGTCGCACGGCGCCGGCTGACCCGCGCCCCACTGCAGCGACGCGAAGCGCGTGGTGGGCTTGAGCTCGCGCACCAGCAGCTGGTCGAAGGAGATGCCGTTGTTCAGCGGCGTGTTGGCGTTGAAGGCGAAGTTGGTCAGCACCGGCCCGGTGCCCTTGGCGTGGTCGGCGATGGCTGCCGCCTCGCGCGCCGCCCGGTGGTCGAAGCCGGACATGAAGGTCAGCTGCGACTTGAAGGGGTTGAGGCCGCTGGAGGCGAGCGGCAGCGTGTAGCTCGTGCCCGCCGCGGCGGGCACCCAGGTCGCGGGCGTGCGGCCGTTGGGGAGGAAGTAGACGAGCAGCCGGTCGGGGCTCGTGGGCGCCGCCGCAGCCGCACGACGGGGCCAGAGCGACTCGAAGGCCGGGAGCGCGACCAGCGCGCCCGCACCTCCCAGGAAGCGGCGGCGGCTCAGGCTCATGGCGAGGTCTCCGCGACGGGGCGCAGGCGAAACGGCGGCGAGAGCACGATGAGCGTCACCAGGTCGCTCAGGCGCCCGCCTTCGCGCGGCAGCGCCCGGGTCAGCTCGTCGATGAACACGGTGTCCTCGGGGACCTTCGCGCGGCCGAGCGCGTACGCGTAGAGCTTGGCGGTCAGCGTGCGCACGAAGCGCGGGTCGTCGCGCAGGAGCGCCGCCAGGGCGTTCGCCCCCTCGAAGCGCTGGCCGCCCAGCGCGCCCGAGGTGTCGATGGGCGCGCCGTTCTCGGTGGCACGCTGGAGGCCCACCGCGTCGTATTCCTCGAGGCCCAGGCCCACCGGGTCGACCTGGTTGTGGCACGCGGCGCAGGTGGGGTCCTTGCGGTGCTCGGCGAGCCGCTCGCGCACCGTGCCCGCGGAGGCGTCGGTCGGCAGCGGCGGGATGCCGGGCGGAGGCGGCGGAATCTCGAAGCCCAGGAACTGCTCGAGCACGAAGCGCCCGCGACGCACCGGCGAGGTGTGCACCGGGTCGGAGGTCGAGGTGAGGTACGCCCCCAGCGAGAGGATGCCGCGCCGCTCGGAGGGCCCGCGCGCCACCCGCACCATCGCCGCGCTCCCCGGCAGCGGCTCGTGGGCGCGGTGGGCGAGCAGGTCGCTCGTGAAGCCGAAGTCGGGCGTGAGCAGGTCGGTCACCGGCCGGCCCTCGCGCAGCACCGCGTCGAAGAAGAGCCCGGTCTCCTCCTTCAGCGCCTCGCGCACCGGCTCGGTGAAGGTGGGGAACGCGGTGGGGTCGGGCCGCGAGCTCTCCAGCGCGCGCACGCCCAGCCACGCGGCGGCGAAGCCTTCGCGCAGCGCCTGGCTCCTCGGGTCCTCCAGCATGCGCGTCACCTGGGCGCGCAGCCCGCTCTCGCTCCGCAGCGCGCCGGTGCCCGCGGCCGCGAGCAGCGCGTCATCGGGCATCGAGCTCCACAGGAAGTACGAGAGCCGCGAGGCGAGCGCGAAGTCGTCCAGCGGGACCCAGTCCGACGCCGGGCCGCTGCCCACGCCGGCGACGCTGGCGCGGAAGAGGAACTGCGGCGACAGGAGCACCGCGCGCACCACGAGCTCGGTCGCCGCCGGAGCGCCTTCCGAGGCGGCCAGCGTGCGCTGCAGCGCGAGCACCGTCTTCGTCTCCTCGGCGCCGAGCGGGTGGCGGTAGGCGCGCTCGGCGAAGGTGAGCGCGATGCGCTCGTAGCAGGCGGCGTCCTGCGGCCCGCTGGGCTCGCAGACGTACACCTTCGAGCGCCCGGGCGGCGTCACCGTGGCCGCGCTCACCAGGTCGAGCGCGCCGATGACCGCCTGGTTGCCTTCGTTCATCGCCGGCTCGTTGAGGAAGTTGTCGAAGCTCACCTGCACCTTCCGGGCGCCCTTGAGCAGCACCACGCTCACCGAGAGCACCTGCGGCGAGGCGGGCGCGGCGGTGATGGCGAAGGACTTGAGCTTCTGGCCGTCGACCCACAGCGAGAGCTGCGGCACCGGCGCCGCCGCGGTGTGCGCGCCGCCCGCCACCACGGTGAGGGTGGTGAGCTCGTCCCGCGGCACCGCGACGGTGGTGGTGAAGGTGCCGGTGAGCGTCCACCCCCAGTTCTCGAAGGCCGCGCCGGGCTGAGCGGTGGCGATGCCCACCGCGCGCGCCTCCACGTGCGCGGTGAAGCGCGGGGTGATGCGCAGCGTGCTCTCCGCGAGCGCCTTGGCGCTCTCCGCGTACAGCGCGAAGAGCGAGGCCGGCAGGGTGAGCGCGTCGGCCGCGTTGTCGAAGCCGCCCACGAAGGTGTCGGGCGGAAACGCGCGCGCCGGCCGCAGCGAGGTGCCCAGGAGGTCGCGCACCGTGTTGTCGTACTCGGCGCGGTTGAGGCGGTGGAGCGGCTCGGCCACCAGCACGTGCGGCACCGGCACCTCGCCCGCGCCGCCGCCGCTGCCCTGCGGGAGCCCGGGCATCACCGGCAAAGGCCCCGCCTCGTCGACGGCGCCCGGCTCCACGAGCCCTTCGCACCCCGACAGGAGCAGCGCGACGGCCAGTGGGCGGAGGCGGACCATGGAGGAGCGGGGTGAACGCGGGCTGCACAGGATTCACGGCGTTGGACGCGCCGGGTTGCGGCCCCGAGCGGTCAACACTGCTTCCAGCTCCGCGTGCGCACACGCGCCCACACTCCGTGGTTCCAGGCACTTCGAGCCCCGGGTGCGTCGGCGCACCAGAGCCCGTCAGGGCGCCTGGCCGACGAGCGCGAACCAGTAGGTGGTGGTGGTGCCCTTGGAGGCCAGCACGGCGAAGGGGATCGCCCCGCCGAAGTTCGGGTCGCTGCCGGTGCGGGTGATGGTCAGGTACACCTTCTCGCCGTTGACCCCGCTGGTGCGGTCGAAGCGGAAGGTGAGCGCGCGGCCCATGCCGGAGAATTCCAGCCGGTCCTTGGCGGCCAAGCTGAAGGGTCCCTGGGTGTCGGCGCTGGAGACCAGGGGCAGCGGCACGGTCCGGCTCTCGCCCAGCTTGAGCTTGAGGCCCCTGCTCATGAGCGACGCGGCGCCCAGCGTGATGGGCACGGCGGCGGGCATGGTGGGCACCGCGGTGAAGAAGGCGCCGGCCGACGCAGGCACGCACGGCTCGTGGCCCGCGGCCGCCGCGGCGTTCGACCAGGTGCGCTGCACGGTCGCGTTGAGCTGCGGGTCCTCCACGAAGGCCGCCGGGTTGAACTCGCACATGTCGCCCGTCTCCGCGCCCGCGAAGGTGGCAAAGGCGAGCTGCGAGCTCTGCGGCAGCTGGTAGCCGAACCCACCCGAAGGGTCGATGTCCGTCACCGCCTCCACCAGCTCGTGGGTGGCCACGCCGGTGAGCACCTTGAACTCGGTGGACAGCGCCGGTACCGACGGCTTCGCCGTGCAGCGGGGCATCACGATGTACGGCACCAGCACCGAGTTCAGCCGGAAGGCGCTGTGGTAGCCGCCGAACGTGACGCAGCTCTTGAGCGTCCCCAGCTCGATGCTGGTCCCCGTGGGGTAGACGAGCGTGTAGATGGTCTTGCCGTCGGGGGCCGGCCACTCCGCGTGGGTCCCGTCGAGCTGCTGGGCGAGGAACGTCTGGATGTCGGAGTCGTTGATGAGCGTCGGCGCGGTGACTGCCAGGTGCACCGGCGTCGCCACCGAGGGCAGCCCGACGCCGTACTCGGCGGTGGTGGTCTGCCAGTAGGTGCTGGGGCCGACCGCGGTGAGGAAGCTCTCGAAGCCCGCGCGCAGCGGGTCGCCATCGAAGGTCACCGACACGAAGCGCGGGGCGGCCAGCACGCCCGCGTCCGAGCCTTGGAGCTGCGGCCAGTCGATGGCGTACGCCGGATAGGTGGTGCTGGGCGCGCCATGGTCGACGAAGCCCGCATCGCCCGCGTCGGGGAGTCCGGAGTCGGGCGCACCGGAATCGACCCCGGCGTCCACCCCGGAATCGACGCCGGCATCGACCGCCGCGTCGGAAAGCCCCGCGTCGGAAGGCCCCGCGTCCTGGCCCACGCGGCTGCCGCCGCACGCCGAGAGCGCGGCGGCCGCCACCAGCGCGACGAGCGCCTTCACTGGCAGAACGTCCGGTCGCCGACCTGGCACACGCCGTCGACGCAGGCGTACGGGAAGCGGCACTGGCCGCGCCCCTCGAAGCCGCCCGACCAGCAGCGCTCGCCTTCCAGGCGGGCGACCTCGCAGAAGCCGGTGTTGAGCTGCGCGTTCACCACCTTGCAGGCGAAGCCCGCCGGGCAGACGACCGAGCTGCCGCCGCGCAGGCCGCAGAGCGCGCCTTCGATGCCGCCGTCGGAAGCGCCGCCATCGGGCAGCCCGCCGTCGGGAGCGCTGGCCAGTACCGGCTGCTCGCACTTGCCGCGCGCGGGGCTGCAGGCCAGCGGCGGGGCGCAGTTGTTGGCGGCCGGGGTACAGCCCGCGTCGACGTCGTCCTGTTCCGCACAGAAGCCGGCCGTGCAGACGAAGTCCTTGCCGCAGGGCGCCGCGGCCGAGCACGGCAGGCCCACGGAGCCCGCGGGGACGCACCGGCTGCCGGCGCACGACAGCCCGCGGCCGCAGTCGTCGGCCACCGCGCAGACGCCACCGTCGCCCGACTGCACCGCGCAGATGCCGCACGCCGCCGTCAGCAGGCCGGTGGTGCAGTGAGTGCCGGCCTGGCACGAACTCGACGACGAACAGACGCCTCCGGGGACCTGAGCCCCCGTCACCTCGCACGCGGGCAGCGCTTCCTTGATGCCGAACAGCCGGTCCACCAGCTCGCACGGCGGCAGCCCCGCGAGCGCGTCGTCGCAGGCGGTCAGCGACGGGAGGTCGACCCGCGCGTAGGGAGCGGTGGCCCCCCCGAGGAAGAGCGGCAGCAGCGCGTCCTCGCACGCGCTGCGCGGCCCGAAGAGCGACTGCGCCTGGGTCGCCCACCGCGGGCACGCGTAGAGCGCGTCGCAGGCGAGCTGACGCTGCCGCTGGCCTTCGGCGAGCAGCGCGCCGGCGTCACGAGGGGGCAGCACGCCGCCGTCGCGCCGCGGCGGGTTGACGCCCGCGTCGTTGAAGCACCCCGGGTCGATGGAGGACACGGAGCACACGCCGTTGACGCACGTGGTGAAGATGTCGCACTGCGAACCCTGGAAGCTCTGTTCGAAGAAGCAGCGGTCGCCGAGGTGCGCCTTGCCCACGCAGAGGCCTTCGAAGGCCTGGGTGAAGATGCGGCACACCGAGCCCATCGCGCAGGCCTTCACCGTCGAGGTGACGCTGTCGACGCCGCACAGCTGCCCCGGCCCGCCGTCGAGCAGGAAGTCCTCGCACTGGCTCTTCTTCGGGTTGCAGTAGCCGATGCGGCACGGGTTGGGGCCGTTGGGTGCGCACGCCGCGCCCGCGTCGAGGGGGGCCGCGCAGGCGCCGTTCACGCACGAGAGCCCGGGGCTGCACGGCTGGCCGAGCTGGCAGTTGCCGCCCGCCGCCAGGTACTCGGTGCAGGCGCCGTTGATGCAGCCGAGGCCCACCTTGCACTCCGGGCTCGCGTTGCAGGAGTCGCCCACGTCGCCCTTGGGCGCGCAGGTGGAGCAGCCGCCGGCGAAGCGGCAGAGCCCGCTCGCGCACTGGTCGCCGATGACGCACGGGGCGCCGTTGGTCAGGGTGCCCGGCGGCGACAGGCACTCCAGGTCGACCGAGACGTTGGTGCCGGCGACGTAGTTGCGGAAGCGCTCGCACACGCTGCGCTTGGCGATGGCCGCCGTGCACGCCGCGAAGCGCTGGGGAGCGCCCGCGGGGTCGACCTGGCCCGCGGAGATGAAGGGCGAGCTGACGAAGCGCTGGCAGCTCGCGGCGCCCACCGCCTGGCACTGCGCCACGCTGTCGAAGCTGAGCGGGAAGTACGCGGAGCTCTCCGGGCACGCCGCCCAGGCCTCGCACAAGGTCTGCCAGCGCGCCGCGCAGAGCTCGGCCGGCGACCCGGCGTCGGGCAGCGCGCCG
>JAIBBQ010000230.1 GCA_019694595.1 Myxococcaceae bacterium | reverse complement strand
GCCGCCGCCCGAGCTCGCCGCGCCGCCACCGGAGCTCGCCGCACCGCCGCCCGCCGAGCTGCCCATGCCGCCACCACATGCGGACACCACTGCCATCACCGCCATCAGCGCTGCGCTTCGAAGCATGGTCGTTCTTCCTCGAGTGTTGAGGCGCGCCCCGGCCCGGGAGACCGCGGCGCGCCCGGATGCCCTGCGGTGGAGCTCCAGCTACTTCTTCATCGTTCCCGACATCGTCCAGAGCGTCTGGCCCCCGACGGAGCCTTCGGCCTTCACCTGGACTTCCTTCGGGCTCACCCACGCGAGGGTCAGGCTGTCCTTCTCTTCCTTGCCCTCGGCGTTCTTCCCCACGTGGACGACGGTGATGTTCTTCTCGTCCGCCCACTTGCCGGTGTGCTTGTGGACCTCGGCCATGTTGGTGACCTCGAACATGGTCGCCTCACCGGTGCCCAGGTCCCAGCCGAACAGGGTGGTGGCTTCCTGGGTGGGCATGCCCTTGACCTCGAACTTCATCTTGCAGATCGCCCCGAAGCCGCCCGACACCTTCTCGCATTCCATCTTGTCCTGGCTGGCCATCTTCTGGTCGCCCATCGCCATCTCGCTGGTGCCCTTCCACTTGCCCAGCATGGACTCCACCCATCGCTTTCCTTCCGGGGGGAGGACGGGCATCGGCGGCGCGCCGACCTTGGCGTCGGCCTGCTTGGCGTCCTTCTTGTCCTTCGCCTCGTCCTTCTTCTCCTTCGCTTCCTCCCGCTTCTCCTTGGCTTCTTCCTTCTTCTCCCCGCCCTTCCCTTCGGCAAGTGCAGCGGACGAAACGACGACCGCGAACAGCACGATGCGAAGCAGGCTCTTCATGTGGGTTCCCCTCGGAGTGAGCGCCAGGATCTGCTGGCGGGGGGTGAAATAGCACGGCGCCGTCAACGTTCGTTGCAGTGCCTGCGTTGGAAGCCTGCGCCAGCGGAACGTCTCGAAGTCTGGAGGCTCCCCATGCGCGTCGCGGCACACCACTCCCACTGGCACCACGGCCACCCACCCGCGGCCCCCACGGCCCCCATTCACCACCGGGCCCCCAGCGCGGACACCTTCACCGCGGCGCCGCGGCCACGCGCGCTCCAGGTGCCCCCGGTGGAGCTCGAGCGCGGCGATGTCGGGCCGCAGGTGCTCGCGCTGCAGAACACGCTGGTGGCGCTGGGGTTCATGACCCGCGCCCAGGTGGCGACGGGGCCCGGTGTCTTCGGCCCGCGCACGGAAGCGGCCGTGGCGCGCTTCCAGCAAGCCCAGGGCGTCCAGCCGGTGTGCGGCCGGTACGGGCCGCTGACGCGAGGTGCGCTCCAGGCCGTGGTGCAGGGCAAGCGCCCGGCCCGGTCCCCGGTCGGCGCGGTCGACCCGTCACCTGCACCGCCCTCGAGCGGCGCCGCGGCCAAGGTCGACGCGATCGTCGCCGGCACTCCGCTCGCCGGGAAGGGCGCCTTCATGCTGCAGATGGCGCAGAAATACCGCGTGCCGGTGGAGCTCGCGCTCGCGATGTTCTGGCACGAGGCCGAGTTCATGACGACGGGCATCGCTCCCCTCAACAACAACCCCGGCAACCTGCGCTTCGTCGGCCAGCCCGGCGCGGTGTCCGGCGTCAGCGGCTTCGCGCAATGGCCCACGGTGGAGGGCGGCATCGAGGCCTTCTTCAAGCTGATGAACGGGCTCTACCGGCCCTTCGTCGACCAGAAGGACTGGGCCGGGCTGGTCCACCTCTACGCCCCCTCGTCCGACGGCAACGACGAGGCGGCGTACGTCGACTCCATCGAGACGTCGATGGCGCGGTACCGGAAGGCGATCGCGTGAGCGCTCCGACGTAAAGTGCGTGCATGAACCTGCGCGTCGCCGTGGTGGGGATCGTCGTCGTGGGAGCGTGGGGGTGCGCGGGGGCCGGGGGCAGCAGCGCCGGCGGCGGGAGTGCGTCCTCGGGCGGCGGGAGTGCGTCCTCGGGCGGCGGAAGTGCGTCCTCGGGTGGCGGGAGCGCAGCCTCGGGTGGCGGGAGCGCAGCCTCGGGTGGTGGCAGCGCAACCGGCGGAGGGAGTGCAGCCTCCGGCGGAGGGAGCGCGGCCTCGGGTGGTGGCAGCGCGGCCGGCGGAGGGAGTGCGTCGGGCGGCGGCACGGCCCAGGGGAGTCCCACCATCGCCGGGTGCCCCATCTTCCCGGCGAACCACATCTTCAACACGCCGATCGACACCCTGCCCGTGCACCCCAGCTCGAGCGCCTTCGTGTCCAAGCTCGGCGCGGCGACCATTCACCTGGACCTCGGCCAGACCGAGAACCAGTCGTCGGCGAACTACTTCGGCATCCCCTACAACGTGGTGAACGGCACGACGCTCACCTGGTCCACCGTCGCCTACACGTCGAGCGACGCCTCGCTCGACTGGATGCCGCGCGACGAGGCGGACTGCGCGGTGGGCAGCGCACACACGCTGGTCAGCCCGTGCCTGGCGTCGGCCGCGCCGAGCCCGCAATTCCCCATTCCGCCCAACCCGCTCGTCGAAGGTGGCCTGCTCCCCGACGTCGTCTCGTCTCCGGGAGGCGATCACCACCTCCTGATGCTCGACTCGTCGAGCTGCCGGCTCTGGGAGCTGTACCACGTGTACTCGAGCACCTCGCCGGCCTGGCACATCTTCGGGTCGGCCAGCTTCGACCTGCGCAGCAACGCGCTGCGGCCCGCGACGTGGACCTCCGCCGACGCTGCGGGCTTCCCGATCCTCCCGCTGCTCCTGCGCGCGGACGAGGCCTCGAGCGGCACCATCAACCACGCGCTGCGCTTCACCATGAACCAGATCCGCAACACGTACACCTGGCCGGCGCGTCACAAGATCGGCAGCTCGGTGGACACGACCCGCCCGCCCATGGGCCAGCTCTTCCGCCTCAAGGCGAGCTACGCCATCCCTGCCGGGTACAGCACGCAGTCCAAGGCCATTCTCACCGCGCTGAAGCGCTACGGCATGTACCTGTCCGACGTGGGCACCGAGCTCTACATCCAGGGCGAACCGAAGGCCGCCTGGTCCTCGACCGTCTTCTCCCAGGTGCAGACGGTTCCGGCATCCGAGTTCGAGGCGGTCGACCTCTCGGCCATCACCTCGCGGGCGGGCTTCAACCCCGACTCCGCCGCCGTGCCGCCGCCGTGATCCGTCAAGCGGGCTGACGTTCGCCTGCGCGTCCCGGGCTCACCCACCTGACCTCACGCGGTCTCACGTCAACCCGAGTGGACAGCCTTGGGCCTCTAACCCCGCGTGACTGCTCCGCGGCGCGCGAGCACGACGGTTGCTCTCGGGAGCGGCATGACGCGAACCGCGCCCGCCCCTGCTCCCGCCGCGAAGCTGGTGACCGCCGACCTGGCCGCCGCGCAGCGACGGGCGCTGGCGCTGCAGACCGAGGCCCGTCGCGAGCGGTCGCGTTCCCCCGATCGCGCCGCCCGGCTCCAGGCCCAGGCGAAGGCGTCGCTCGACGCCATCGCCGCCGAGAAGGCGACGCGAGACCAGCTGCAGGCCTCGTACCTGAGCGACGGCACCTCGGCCGCGGCGCTCGCCACGTCGCTGCGGACCACGCCGGAAGCCGACCTGCGCGCCCTCGTCTCGAGCCCGAGCACCGCGCCCGACGATCAGCTCCGCGCCACCGTCGCCGGGCGCGAGCTCGCCCGCCGGGCCGACGTCGCGGCCTCCATCGCGCAGCAGTTCGAGCGCACGCGCCTCGACACCCTGAAGCGCGACTTCGCGCGCACGCTCCAGGGCCTCGGCGCCCGCGATCTGAAGGCGCTGCAGAAGACGGAGCACACGGAGCTCGCCCAGGCCCAGCACGCGGTGTCGCTCGCCCGTGAGCAGCTGGCGGCCGCCAGCACGCCCGCCGCCCGCGCCGGCGCCGGCCAGGTCCTCGCCAGCGCCGAGCGTGCCTTGCGCGACGAGTACACCCGCACCGCGGCGCTCGATGCCCGCGCCCCGGTGACGCTCGATCACCGCGCGCTGCACGCCTACGCCGACGGGCTGAAGGGCCTCACCCCCGACGCGCTCCAGGCCGAGCGCGCAGTGGTGCAAGCGCGGCGCGACGACGGCGCACGCGGCGCCATTCGCGCCAGCCGCCTCGAGCAGGCGACCGACACCGTGAAGCTGGCGATCATCGACCAGGCCCTCGCGCGCGCCGCGGGAAAGCCCGGCACCGCCTCCGTCGGCGGCACCGCGCCGGTGCGCGGGGTCGACGCCACCCGGAACCCCGGCAACGTGGTCTTCGATGGCCCGGGTGCCATGGTCGCCGACGCATCCAAGTACCCGGCGAGCCAGTACGCGGCGAAGCTCAAGGCCGCCGGCGTGCAGTGGGTCACCCTGCAGATCAACAACGGCGGCCCCAACGCGAAGAACGTCGCCCAGCTCGACGCGGGGTGGGCCGACCAGTGGCGCGCCGCGGGCTTCAAGGTCGGCTTCTGGGGCGTCAGCACCACCGAGCCGGAGCGCGATGCCCGCGAGGCCGCGCAGCTCACCGCGAAGTACCACGGCGACTTCTACATCGCCGACTGCGAAGGCTCCTTCCAGGACGGCGAAGGCGACGTCGGCCGCAACGCGCGCTTCGTGAACGCCTTCCAGGACGAGGCCCAGAAGCAGGGCATCGGGGACCTGCCCCGCGCCCTGTCCAGCATGGGGCGCGTGGCGCTCGACATGAAGCCGTGGATCAACGGCGGCTGGGACGCGATGCCCCAGGCGTACTGGAACAGCTACGAGCACTACCAGCCGAGCAAGTGCGTTCAGTTCTACGAGGACTGGGGCTGGCCGAAGGACCGCATTCACCCCACCATCGCCACCTACGACGGCTCCAGCGAAGGCAACGCCCGGCCCAAGTCGCTCGCCGAATACTCCGCCGACCTCGCCACCACCGGCACCCACGGCTTCTCGTATTACCTGCCCGAGGACTACCTGGGCGACCAGGGCTACGCCCAGCTCGGCCAGATGATTCACCCGGGGGTCGCGTGAGCCCCCGCGCTGGCCTGGTCGCCCTGCTGCTGGCCGCCTGCGGTCCTGAGGACGCGTGGGTCGCGGACGACGCGCTCTCGCTCGCCGCCGCGCCGGAAGAGGATCCGGTGCTCGAGGCCGGGCTCGAGCAGTCGCTCGACGCCGCGGGGCCCTCGGTGGCGGCGCCGTACCAGTGGCCGCTGCAGCCCTTCGATCGTCAGCACCCGGTGCGCGGCTTCTTGAACGACCCGCGCTGCCCCGGCGGCTACGACGGCACGCCGACCTCGTTCCACTTCGGCATCGACGTCGCGGGCGCCGACGGCACGCCGGTCTTCGCCGTCGAGGCAGGCACCCTGGTCGTCGAGGCGAAGGAAGTGCTGAGCGTGATCAGCGACCGCGGCGGCCGCACCTTCTCGTACTGGCACATCCTGCCCGCGGGCCTGAAGAGCCGCAGTCACGTCGAGCGCGGCCAGCGGCTCGGCACCATCGCGCCGGGCTGGGGCCACGTTCACCTCGCCGAGGTGCGCGGCGGCCAGTACCTGAACCCGCTGCGCAAGGGCGCCATCACCCCCTTCTTCGACTACGGCGCCCCCAAGGTGCGCGCGCTGGAGGCCCGCGCCGGCACGGGCACCCTGCCGCTCATCGCGGTGCGCGGCACCATCGACCTGGTGGTGGACGCGCAGGACGCCACCCCGGTGCGCGTGGAGGACCCGCGCTGGGCCGGCAAGCCGGTGACGCCCGCGCTCATCCGCTACCGGGTGCTGCGCGGCGCGACCGAGCTCGTCCCGCTCACCACCGCGGTCGACTTCCGCACCGCCAAGCTCCCGCGGGAACGCTTCAAGCTCGTCTTCGCGCCGGGCACCGACCAGAACCACGCCGACGACCCGGGCCGCTACTGGTTCTGGCTGCGCCGCGGGTGGGACACCTCGTCGCTCGCGCCCGGAGAGCTCACGGTGGAGGTCACCGCCTCCGACATCCGCGGCAACACCTCGACCCGCGCCTTCTCGCTCACCGTGGCGCGCTGAGACGGCGACGCGCCGCGCGTCTCCAGGCCGCCGCGCCGCAGGCCGCGAGCCACCCGAGCACCGCCGCGCCCCCGGCTCCGGGCGCCTGGCAGCCGCACCCCACGACGTACTCGCCGGGGTGAAGGTCGCCTGGCGGGCCCCCGTCGCCTGCTCCGGCATCGACGTTCCCGGCGTCGGGACCGCGGCCCGCGTCGGGGCCCGCGTCTGCCTTCGCGCCCGCGTCGAGCGAGGCGCCCCCATCCAGGGCTCCGCCGTCGGTGCCTCCGGCGTCGGTGGACACTCCGCCGCCAGCTCGGAAGCCGACGACCTGCATCGTCCACGACTGCGACGACGCGTTGGCGCCGGTGACGGTGTACGTGCCGGGCCCGGTCGACAGCCGGTCCTGGGCCAGATCCGCGTTGATGCGCGAGCGGACCGCGAAGCCCGGCGTGCCCAGCGAGACGGTGCCCGTGGAGTAGATCCACCCCACCAGCACCGCCTCGGACGCCGTCACCGTGAGGGTGCCCGCGTCGATCGCCGTGCTCCCCGACGATCGACCGCTGGCCACCCCGTCGACCGGGCTCACCTGCGCCAGGCCCCGGTACTCCAGGGCCGCGAACTGCACGTAAGAGCTCCCCGGCTGGTGGCCCGCACCGTCAACGGCGCCGCGCCCGCGTCGAGGACCGGCGCCCAGAACAGCTGGATCTGCTCGCCGACCAGCCCGCCGATGCCGACCGTGGGCGGCGCCGCGGCGAGGTACGTGTTCCCCGCACTGTCGGTGACCGTGGCGGCGCTGGTGGAACCCCAGGCCAGCGTGACGACGATGACGTCGCCCGGCGTGGAGGCACCGGAGAAGGCCTTCGCCGCGGTCTGCGACGACTGCACCACCTCGGCCGACTGCACGAAGCTCGCAGACGCCCCCAGCGCGAGCGCGCACATGCCGGAGAGGGTGACGCCGAAGGCCAGCACGTCCCGCGAAGCTACCCAAGCCGGGGACGCCCGCGGACAGCGTTCGTCCGTCGAGCCCTGCGGTCTTCTCCCCGCTCGAGCTCAGGGAACGTCGCAGACGTACAGCCGCGCGGTCGAGGGCGTGGTGAACAGCAAGCCCAGGCGACCACCCGAGGTGGCCACCGCCAGGCTCGAGTCGCTCACCTGCTGCGCCGGCAGGTTGCACAGCGCGTCGTAGTCGCCCTTGCGCACGGCGCTGGTGTCGTCGGTGAGGAAGGTGACCGTCGCGGGCAGGCTGCGATCGGCGGTGATCGACGCCACGGCCACGCACCCGGCCCCGCAGGCCGACGCGGTCCACCAGCCCGGCGAGAGATCGTTCAGCGTCAGCGGGTTGCCGTCGTCCGCGAAGCTCGCCGAGGTCGCGAAGTAGCCCATCTCGTACTTGTCGTTGGTGTTGAGCTGGGAATACGCGATGGCCACCGTCGCGCCCGACGTCGAGACGGCGGCCGCGTGATTGCCGGGCGCGTGGAGGTCCACCCCGGTGAACTGCTGCTGCAAGCCGCCGTCGGGCAGCTCGGCGAGCAGCTCGATGCCGCCGTTGTAGAAGTTGTACTGGCCGGTGCGCACGTACACGAAGCCATCGCCCACCGGAGAAGACGTCGCCACCACGCTCGCGCCGTTGGTGCCGATCGAGGTGCGCGGGAAGTCGCGCAGCGTCGAGGGACAGCCACCGAGCCCGTGGCCACCGTGGAACGCGTCGTCGCCGTCGGAGACGGTGGTGAGCGCCGTGCCGCCGGTCGCCCGCAGCGCCATCGTGGGGTACTTCATCGCGCCGCCGTCGCTGAGCGAGAGCACGAAGCCCGCGTCGGTGTCGCTGGTGAGGCACTTGAGCGCGGTGGCGTCGTCGGAGAGCCACGCCGCGCCCCAGCGGGCCCCGCGCGCGTCCACCGCCAGCTGGGCGTTGGTGAGCCCCTGCTCCGAGATCACCGTGCGAGCGCCGCCCGCGTTGCGCAGCTCGCGCACCTCGATGCCGGTGCTGGTCACCCAGCCCGCGTAGAACCCGACGTCGTTGCCGGCCAGCGAGGCCCAGGTGACCCCATTGCCCCCCGTGAGCAGATCGATGGGCGCATCGCACCGCAGCCGAGGGTGCCCGCCGGGAGCGCACGGAGGTCCACCGTCGTAGCCTCCGACCGCGCCGCCGCCGCTGCTGGCGCTGCCTCCGCCCGCACTTCCGCCGCCTGCGCTGCCGCCCCCGGCGCTGCCCCCGCCCGTACCGGCCGTGCCTCCCCCGACGCCGTCGCCGCCACCACCGCCACCACCGCTGCCCGCGTCCACCCCGTCACCGCAGCGGCCCGACGCGACACAGCCCTGGTAGGCCTTCTCGAGGTCGATGCAGCCCGACGCGAGGAGCGCCGCCAGCCCGACGCTGCCGAGGGCGCGCATCACGGGAGGCTCCCGCGCACGCCGACCATTCCTCCGCCGGGCGTCACCGCCGCCACCGGGCTGACCGGTGCGCTGGTGCCCAGCAAGAGCACGCCCGTCGCTGCCGCCGCGAGCCCGGCGACGCCCACGCCCACGAACCCCAGCGTGCGCGCCGTCTGCCCCGTGCTCAGCACCCCCGAGGCCGTCTGCGCATCGAGGCGGTCGTTCTCCAGCGTGACGCGCGAGCGCTCGGCCCCCGCGAGGCCCACCACGCCGCCCACCAGCGCGAGCCCCCCGACTGCCGCCGGGACCCACCACCACCGCCTGGCCCCTCCGCTGGCCGCCGCCGTGGCCACCGGCGGCTCCGTCGCCACCACCGCCATCGGGCTCAGCGTGCGCCCGAGGGCCCGCGAGAGCTGCTCGGCCATCGGCCGCGCCGCCTGGGTGAGCGTGCTGATGAGCGCGCCCTCGTCGGCGACCTGCGACGAGAACGCGGCCAGCCGCTTGCCGCTCGAGGCGGAGATGATCTTGAGGTTGAGCTGGAAGCCCGCCGGGAGCTTCACGATGTCTCCCAGCAGCAGCCCTTCGACTCCCAGGGCGTTGGCGAGCTCGGTGACGCAGGAGCTGTTCTCCTCGGAACACCCGACGAGCTGCTTCTGGCGCTCGAGCCCCAGGAGCGCGCCCATCTCTCGCGGCGTCACCACCTCGACGCCCTGGTCCACCAGCCGGTCGCCGAAGTGCTCGGTGTAGAAGGTCGCGCGATCGCTCGACAGGTCGACGACGTTGAAGGGAACCGCGGCGATCTTGGGGGCGGCTGCGACGGCGAGCGCAGCCAGGAGCGTGGGGGCGAGCATCGGCGAGGCGCAAGCTACCACGTGCCCTCGGCCCGGACGGGCTCCGACGTCACCGCACCGCCGACACCGCGTCGACCTTCAGGGTCCACGGCGTGCTCGCGCTCCGGGCCGCCACCGACAGCACGCTCACTGCGTCGAGCGCTGCGCTCGGCACCCCGGACAGGTCCCACTCGACGTCTGCCCAGGTGCCCGCCGAGGACAGCGTCACGTCGAGCCCGAGCTCGCCCGCGTCCTGCTCTCCCAGCTCCAGCCGCGCAGGAAGGCCCGGCTGGTCCACCTTGAGGTGGAAGACGAGCTTCTTCACGCCCGACAGGTCGAGCGGCGGCGAGAAGCGGGTCGAGACGCGCTGCCCGATGACCGAGCTGAAGGTGGCGACCCGCGCCGGGGGCGTGGAGGTGCCGGACACCTCGAGCTCGCGCTCCAGCGCCACGTCGCCCACCCCGCCGTCGCCTCCGCTGCGCGGACCGGTGGTGTACGACGAGGCCTTCGTCAGCTGGAGCCCGCCGACGCCTCCCACGGCCGTGACGCCGAGCGCGCCGAGCCGCAGCACCCTCGCCTTGAGCCACACCGACCCGCCCGCCCCAGCGCCGCCGCCGCCAGCGGTGTTCGCGCCGTTGTCGCCGGAGCGCCCGTTGGCCGCGATCAGCCCTCCGTCCTCGATCTCGAGCTGCTGGGCCTGGATGAGGACCGCGCCGCCGCCGGGCCCGCCAGCGCCCGAAGGCCCGTTGTTCCAGTTCGCGCCGCCGCCCCCGCCGCCGCCGAGGCGGAGCCGCCCCGCTGCCCCCACGCCGTACGGCACCCCGCCGGCGCCTCCCGCCTTGCTCCCTCCGGACGCCCCCTGCGAGCCCGCCG
>JAIBBQ010000029.1 GCA_019694595.1 Myxococcaceae bacterium | reverse complement strand
CGCTGGCGGAAGTAGCGCCAGAACTGATCGCGCTGGGTCCAGTGGTGCGAGAGGTCGACCCAGTGGAACCAGTTGAACCACAGGGTGAAGGCGAGCACCCCGGCCGCCATGGTGGCGAAGAGCGCCAGCTTCGCGCGGGCCGCCAGCAGGCACACCCCCAGGATGCCGAAGACCAGGAAGCCGAAGCCCATCACCTGCTTCACGTTCGACACCCCGGCCAGCGTCGCCCACAGCGGGTCGGCCTGGGAGGTGACCTGCAGCCCCGCGCCGGCCGCGGCGAGGCCGAGCGCCGGCAGCGCGCCGAGCAGCGCCACCAGCGAGGTGAGCGTGCGGTTGGGGTTCGACGCCTTGAGCGCTTCCAGCACCAGCAGCGCCGGGCCGGCGAGCATGAACGCCCCGGCGAGCAGCATGGGCGAGGCCGAGCCCGCGGAAGAGATGGAGACCACCAGGCCGACGCCTGCGCCGGCGATGGACAGGGACAGCGCGCGCAGCCACGCCGAGCGCTTGCCGCCGAAGGCCTCGAAGCAGAGGTAGCCGCCGAGCCCCAGGAGCGCGAAGGCCACCAGGTCGCCGGTGGACAGCGGGCGGTTCGACCAGAAGGCGATCGGCCGCTCGGTGAGGAACTCGGGGTACGGCCGGTCGTAGTTGTAGACGAAGAGGTCGGTGAAGTTCTTCGGCGTGGCCGAGAGGTCCTTGCCCACCAGGAACAGCAGCGGCAGCCCGAACGCCAGCGTCGCCGCGTGCTTGGTGGGGCCTTCTTCCCACAGCTTCGCCACGTACATGCCCATCAGCACCGCGAGCGGGGGCAGCATCGGCATCACGTAGTGGTGGAACTTGGTGGCCGACGCACCGATGAGCGCGAAGGTGAAGCACAGCCACAGCACGCTGAGCACGCCCACCTGATCGGTGGTGGTGCCGCCGCGCATCTTGAGCCTCGCCACCACCGCCGCCGCGCCGGGCAGCAGCACCACCCACGGGTAGATGGCGTAGCCGCCCTGCTGGATGAAGTAGGTGAAGTCGCCACCGGGGGTGGTGGTGTGCACGCCCGAGGTGAGCCGCGCGAAGTGGTCGTGAATCAGGAAGCGGAACCAGAAGAGCTTGCCTTCCTCGTCCACGCTCTCGAAGGCGAACATGCGGTGGAACCAGGGCAGCGTCATCACAAAGAAGAGCGCCACGCCCGAGGCGAAGCGCATCTCGTAGAACTTGCCCCACAGCACCGGCATCTCCGCCTCGTCCTGGCTGAGGTGCTGCAGCAGGAAGAGGACGCCGCCCAGCACCACCAGCACCACGCCGATGCCCAGGTTGCGCGGGTGGCTGGCCACCGCGGACACGATGCCGCCGACCAGCGACATCGCGACGCCCGCGCCGAGCAGCGGCAGCGGCGGCAGCGGCTTGTCGAGCGCGCGGCGCAGCAGCACCGAGGCCACCGCGGGAATGAGGATCAGCGCCGGGGTGATGCCGTGGAAGCGGTTCTTGGTGACCGCCAGGGTCAGCGCCCAGGCGAGGAAGCCCACCGCCACGGCCGCGAAGAGCGGCAGGCCGGCGCGCTTGAACAGCCAGCGCGCGTGCGACTCCAGCGCGCGCTCGTTCCAGGGGACGATCACCAGCACCGCGAACAGCACCAGGATGACCGCGGGGATGCCGAAGCCCAGGAGCCCCTTGGCGAAGGTGCCCAGCGAGAGGAAGACGTAGAAGGCGTACCACCACGCCTCGCGGCGCTGCGTCTGCCGGTCGAAGAGCCCCACCATCGCGCAGGCCATGGCGCACACCAGCGAGCTCACCACCGGGGTGTCGGTGACCGCCTGGCGCGAGACCAGGAACCACAGCGGCATGGTGGACAGCACGAAGCCGGTGGCGAGCCCGGCGCGGGTGCTCACCGTGCGCGCGAGCGCGTAGACCAGCAGGCCCACCGCGAGGATCGAGAAGAGCGCGAAGGGCATGCGGAAGCCCCACTCGGTGTACAGCCCGAGCTCGCCCGGCCCCGCCTCGATGTCCTTGCCGGTGACGTGCATGCCCAGCGCCTGCATCCACATGGTGAGCGGCGGCTTGGAGAAGAAGGGCGTCGCTTCCCACCAGGGGAAGACGTAGTCGCGGCGCGCCATCATCTCGCGCGCCACCTCGCCGTAGTGCACTTCCCAGCAGTCCCAGAGGCCCACCGCCCCGAGGTAGGGGATGAGGATGAGCGCCGACAGCCCCGCACTCGCCACCGCCGCCCGCAGCGCCGCCGGGTAGCGCATGAACTTCTTCACCGACTCCTGCTCCAGGAAGGAACGGCCGAGCAACGACTCGGCAAACCCCGCCTCGGCCTCGCCTGCCTGCGCCTCGATCGCCATGGCGGCAGGCTCTAGACGAGCCCAGCGCGGGCCTCAAGCAGCGCGCACAGCCTTCAGCGCGGAGGCGCCAGCCACACCGATTCCAGGAAGTGCACCGCCCCCACGTCGTGCTCGTCGTGGGTGGTGGCGAGCGCGAGCAGGCCCAGGTGCACCGCGACCGCAGCCGCCGCCGCCACCACCACCGGCCCGGGTCGGCTCCCGAGGAAGCGCCACGAGAGCAGCACCACCAGCGCGAGCAGCTCGAGCAGCACCGCGAGCCCCGACAGCGGGTTGTCGAGCCCCAGCAGCCACAGCAGCGTCGGCGGCAGGAAGCCGTCGCGGTACACCGGCAGCACCAGGCCGAAGAGCGACGTCGACACGTCGTCGGGCACGTAGTTGTGCAGGCCCACCAGCCCCATCGCCAGCACGCTGCTCACCGCCAGCCCCAGGCCCAGGCCCAGCAGCATCGCGCTCGAGCTCTCGCTCGACCGCTCGCGCGCCTCGAGCCACAGCCCCGCCGGGAGCACCAGGAACGGCACCAGCGGCGTCAGGTGCCGCGGGCCCACGCACCAGCCCCAGGAATCGTAGGTGAAGCTCGAGGTGAAGTAGGCGTTGGCCACCAGCAGCATCACGGTGAGCGAGAAGAGGCCTCTGGTCGCCTCGCCCCTGCGCAGCAGCGGCAGCCCGAGCACGCCCAGCAGGAGCGCCGGCGAGAGGGTGAAGAAGCCGCGCAGCGGCGAGAAGAACGACAGCACGAAGGCCCGGGCGTCGGGGAAGCGGATGCCCAGGAACCCGCCCAGGTGCCAGCCCTGGTACCCGGCGTCGTTGAGGTGCTTGTAGCCGCTCTCCAGCGGGCCGCCGAAGCAGACCGTGTGGTAGGCCATCAGCGCCCCCAGGAACGGCGCGCTCGAGAGCACCACCAGCCCCACCGCGAGCGGCAGCGCCTTCGCCCCGTGGGCCTGGCCAGGCAGGGGCCGGAGGCACCGCAGCACCACCCACGCCGCCAGCACCACCACGGTGAGCGCGGCGGTGTACTCGTTGAGCACCGCGAGCCCCGACAGCGCCCCCACCAGAAGCCAGCCGCGCGGCCGCCAGGCGCCTTCCAGCGTGCGCTGCGCGGCGTAGAAGGCCGCGAAGAGCAGCACCGCGGTCAGCTGGTGGCTCATGTACGTCTCGGCGTAGCTGAAGGCGAGCGTGCCCACCGCGTAGACCACCGCCAGCGTGTCGGCCCAGGCCGCCTCGAGCCGCCGCCGCAGGAACCGGCGCAGGAGCCACACGCCGAACAGCGACGGCAGCACCACGAAGAACAGGCGCGACCAGTACACCTGTCGCACGTCGCTCACCCGGCCGAGCGCGGCCTTGAGCACCGCGTACACCGGCACCCCGAGGAACGAGAGCAGCGGGGCCTTCGACGGGTAGAGCTTCACCCCGGGCGGCTCGGGGGTCTCCACCCGCGACAGGTCGCCCACCATGCCGTCGCGCTGGATGACGCCGTTGAGGTCGAGCCGCCCGTCCTCGACGATGGCCCGCGACTGCCACAGCCGGCACAGCTCGTTGGGGCTGCGCAGCCCCGGGTGGTACGGGAAGGCGGTGAGGTAGAGCGCCGCCGTCAGGCCCCACAGCCACCGCGACGCGCGCTCACCTGGTTCCACTGGTGGAGCCGCCTACCACGGGAACAACGCCTGCCGCTCCTGCGTTCATCACGCGCCCGACCGGGGGGTGACCTGGCATGCTCCAGCGCGGGATGAGCCACCTCGACGAGGACCAGCTCTCGCTCCTCGCCGCGGGCAAGCTCGAGGCGCCGGCCGCGGCCGAGGCCAGCGCCCACCTGCAGGGCTGCGCGGAGTGCAGCGCCAAGCACCAGGCGCTGGAGGCGCTGCTGTTCTCCAAGACCGTCTCCGCCCACATCCTCGAGACGCCCGAGCCCCGCCAGCCCACCACCGCCACCGGCGGCGCCCCGGCGCCCCGCTCCACCCCGCCGGTGCGCACGCTGCACCGGGGCGCTTCCATCGGCCGCTACGTGTTGCTCGAGAAGCTGGGCGCGGGCGGCATGGGCGAGGTCTTCGCGGCGTACGACCCCCAGCTCGACCGCAAGGTGGCGGTGAAGCTCCTGCGCTCGGGCACGGTGAGCGCCGACGAAGGCCGCGCGCGGCTCCTGCGCGAGGCGCAGGCGATGGCCCGGCTGTCGCACCAGAACGTGGTGGCGGTGCACGACGTGGGCACCTGGGAAGACCGCGTCTTCGTCACCATGGAGTTCGTCGAAGGCGAGACGCTCAGCGAGCACCTCCGCGGCGCGCCGCCCTGGAACGACGTGCTCCGGCTGTTCCTGGGCGCGGGCCAGGGCCTGGGGGCCGCGCACCGGGCGGGCCTGGTGCACCGGGACTTCAAGCCCGACAACGTGCTGGTCGACGCCACCGGCCGGGCGCTGGTGGTGGACTTCGGCCTCGCCCGCCACCAGGGCGCCTCCCCCGCGGGAGCGAGCGCCTCGGCGGTGGAAGCGGCCCCCGACGTGCGGCTCGACTCGCCGCTCACCCGCGACGGGGTGGTGCTGGGCACGCCCGGGTACATGGCGCCCGAGCAGCTCGCCGGCGAGCCCACCGACGCGCGCAGCGACCAGTTCAGCTTCTGCGTCGCGCTCTACGAGGCGCTCTACGGCCAGCGGCCCTTCGGCGGCGAGACGCTCAAGGCGCACGCCAACGAGATGGCGGCCAAGGCGCCGCCCCCTGCCCCCCAGGGCTCGCCGGTGCCCGGCTACGTGCACGACGCGCTGGTGCGCGGGCTGCGCCACGAACCCAAGGAGCGCTTCGAGTCGATGGAGGCGCTGCTCGCCGCGCTGATGCCGCGCCGCCGGGTGTCCCGCCTGCGCCTGGTGGCCGCGCTGGTGGCGGTGTCGGTCATCGCCTTCGCCGCGGTGGGCTACGGGGTGCGCGCCCAGGGGCGCCTGCGCGTCTGCGGCGGCGCCGAGCAGCGGCTCCAGGGCGTGTGGGACGACTCCGCCAAGGCCGCGCTCAAGCTCAGCATGACGCAGGCGTCGCCGGCGCTGGCGCTGTCCACCTGGCAGCGCACCCAGACCGCGCTCGACGCGTGGACCAAGAGCTGGGTCGCCGCCAGCACCACCGCCTGCGAGGCCACCCGGGTGCGCCACGCGGACAGCGAAGACGCCTACCAGCGCAAGTCGGCCTGCCTCGAGGAGCACCTGCAGGCGATGCGCGGGGTGGCGAACCTCTTGCGCACCGCCGACAAGGACGTGGTCACCAACGCGGCGTCGCTCATCGGCGGCCTGCCGCCCAACGAGCCATGTCTCGACGCCATCGCGCTCAAGGCGAAGGACCGGCCCGAGACGCCGACCCAGAAGCAGGCGCGCCAGAGCCTCACCGACGCGGTGCAGGAAGCGACCAACCTCCACAACGCGGGCAAGTACGCCCAGGGCCTCGGGGTGCTGGCCCCCGCGGTGGGCAACGCGCTCGCGGCCCCGCCCCCGGCCCGCGCCGAGGCGCTCTTGTTGCTCGGCCGGCTCCAGGTGCGCGCGGGCAAGCTGCAGGACGCGGGCGAGACGCTCTTCCTCGCCGCGCTCGAAGCCGAGCAGTCGGGCGAGGCGTCGCTGGTGGCGCGGGCCTTCAGCCGCCTGTCGATGGTGCTGGGCGCGGTGCAGGACCACCTCACCGAGGCGCGGCACTACGAGGCGCTGGCGGCCGCCGCCTTCGCGCGCATTCCCCAGGACAAGGACGTGGAAGCCGAGCTGTCGAACAACGCCGGCCTCCTGGCGCTGGCGGTGAGCGACTTCCCCCGCGCCTACCAGGAGCTGCAGAACGCGGCCCGCCTGCAGGCCGAGGTGCTGAGCCCCGACCACCCGGAGGTGGTGCGCACGCTCAACAACCTCGCCACCGTGCTCGCCCGGCAAGGGAAGGACCAGGAAGCGCTCGAGCTGTACCAGAAGGCCTACGCGCTCCACCTCGCCAAGCTGGGCCCCGACCACCCGGACACCGCCTCGAGCCTGCACAACCTGGGGGTGATGTACCGCCGCCAGGGCCGGCTCCCCGAGGCGCTCGACGCCTTCCAGAAGTCGCTCGCCATTCGCGAGCGCACCCTGGGCAAGAGCCACCCGGAGACCGCCAACAGCTACGTGGCCATGGCCGGCCTCGAGCTCAAGCTCGAGCAGCCCGACGCGGCGCTCAAGCACCTCGAGCAGGCGCTCGCCATTCGCAAGGCGACCTTCGGCGAGCAGCACTCCCAGGTGGCGGCGGTCTACGACGACCTCGCCCAGCTCCAGCTCTCGCTGCGCAACGGCGCCGAGGCGCTGGCGATGGCCAAGAAGGCGCTCGAGATCGACACCCAGGCGCTGGGCCCCGCGGAGCTGGCGACCGCCGCCGCGTGGAACAAGGTGGGCCGCGCGCACGCCATGCTCGGCCAGTGGAAGGAAGCGCAGGGCGCCCTGCAGCGCTCGCTCGACCTGCGGCTCGCCAAGCTGGGCCCCAAGCACGCCGACGTGGCCTGGGCGCAGAACGAGCTCGGCGAGCTGTACCTCGCGCAGCGCAAGGCCGACCTCGCGCTGGTGTGGTTCGACAAGGCCCTGGAGACGCGCACCGCGGCGGTGGGCGCGGAGCACCCCACCCTGGCGTGGGACCTGCTGGGCCGCGGGCGCTCGCGGCTGCAGCTCAAGACCCCGACCGCGGCGGCCGACGACTTCGCCCGGGCGGTGGCGCTGCGCGAGAAGGGCAGCGACGCCGGCGAGCTCGCCGCGGCGCGCTTCGAGCTCGCCCGGCTCACCTACGAGCTGGGCCCCGAGAAGCACGCCGAGGCGGTCGCGCTCGCCAGGGCAGCGAAGGAAGGCGTGAGCGGCCCGAGCAAGGTGGAGCTCGAGACCTGGCTGTCGAGCCACCCGGGCCCCCGGCCCTGACGCCGGGCGGTCAGCTCACCAGGGCGTCCACGTGGCGCCCAGCACCACGCGGTCGTTGCGGCCGAAGTAGCCGAAGGCCGAATAGGTCGGCCCTTCGTAGAACTCGGCGCCGGCGAAGAGCTCCAGGCCTTCGACCCCCAGCCACGCCACCTTGGGCGAGAGCGCGAGGCTCTGCTGGAACGGCTCGAATGCGGCGCGCAGCGAGGCCGACAGCCGCCCGTCGAGGAAGGTGCGCCCCACCTGCGCGATGAGCAGCGGGAAGAAGACGGTGCGGTCGACGCCGGTCGCGGTGGGCGGCTCGAGCAAGGCGAGCCGCTCCCTGGCGTGCACGTCGGGCACCACCATCGCCATCGCGGTGACGCTCCACAGCCAGGGCGAGTCCTCGGCGAGCGCGTAGGTGGCGACCGCGGTGAACGACGCCTTGTTGAGCGGCGAGAAGTCGACGTCGAAGAAGGTCTGCCGCGGCGAGTACGCCAGGTCCACGTCGAGCTGGCCGGGCCCCAGGAGCGCGGTGGCGGACAGGGCGAGCACGTGCTGGCGCGCGTAGGTGCCGGTGAAGAGCGTCTCGTTGGCCGACAGCCGGCTCTGCACGCTCAAGGCGAGCGCGGGGTCGACCATCTGCCCTTGGGCCTGGCTCTGCAGGAGCCGCGACAGCTCGGGGTCGATGGTCACCTGCGGCAGCTTCTCGTTCACCCAGGCCCAGCTCGCCCGCACCGTCACCCGCGCCCGGTATGCGGCGGACAGCGCGAGGTCGCCCAGGAAGGGCAGCGGCCGCTTGGTCTCCGACAGGTGCGGCTGCAGCGCGTCTTCCACCGTGGGGTCGATGCGCCGGAAAGGAATGGCGGGCGCGAGCGCCGGCTGCAGGAGCCCTTCGTCCTGCCCGAAGAGCGCGTACCGCGACGGAATGAAGAAGGGCGCGTAGGCAGCGAGGTACGAGACGGCGCCCACCTCGCCGGTCGCCTTCACCGCGGGCACCGGCACCGCCGCCACGTCGGGCTCCGCGAAGAGGAAGCTCTCGCGCAGCTCTCGCGGGTTGAAGACGTCGACCGGCGAGGCCACCGGACTCGCGCCCAGCACCACGCGCTGGTTGCCCACGCGCACGTCGACGCGCGGCGAGTAGAAGTCGACGTACGCCTCGCCCAGCTGCGGCTCGAGGAAGGCCTTGGTGCGGTCGAAGTCGCGCTCGGTGACGGCGCGCAGCCAGGCCCGCGCTTCCACGTAGGCGCGGACGTGCTCGCTCACCTTGACGTCGGCGCCCAGCCGCGCGCGCAGCGACAGCTCGGCGACGTTCTCCGACAGCTCGGCGCCCCGCGGCGACTCGAAGCGGGTGTCGAGCGCGGCGAGCGCGGACAGCGACGCGGAGAGCCGCACTTCCGGCCCCGAGGGCGGCGGCTCGAACTGCGGCACCGGCGCGGCCGCGGTGACGGCCTCCACCGGGGCGAAGGCCTCGACGGCGGGCGGGGCACCGGCGTCGACCGCAATCTCGGCCACGGGCTCGGCCGCGCCCGCGTCGGTCACCGGGCCCGCGCCCGCATCGGTCGCGAGGCCCGCGTCGGCATCGGGCGCCACACCCGCGCCGGCGGCCGCGGCCCACGCCGACGGCGACGCCGCGAGCACCAGCGCGATGGCGACCGGAGCTGCCCGCACGCGCCTAGCCGCGCTCCAGCGCACGCTCGGTGAAGGCGTCCTCGCCCAGGGCGCAGTCCTCGAGCGAGAGCACCGTCATCTGGGTCTTGCTGCCGGTCTGCAGGTTCTCCATCACGCTCTCGGCGGCGACGGTGCGCTCCTTGAACGCCTTGAGCGACAGGGTGCGGTACTTCTTCAGCGGCGCGCCCGACTTGTCGCTGTAGGTCACCTGCATGGGCACGAAGGTCTGCTGGTCGATCCACACCTTCACGGTGCCGTACGGCGTGTCCTCGCCGCCCGGGCCCTCGAGCACGTAGCAGGGCCGGTCGAGCTGCTTCTCGTCGGGCAGGCGCTTGAGCTGGTCGTCGCGCGAGCCGCCGTTGCCGGCGATGTCCGCGTACGCGAAGTCGGTGTCCATGAAGGCCTTGCCGCGGTCGGACTTGGCCACCTTGCGCACCCGCTTGAGCTTGGGGAGGTAGAGCGCGATGTCGTCGGCCTCGCCGCCCGAGCCTTCGACGGTGAGCACCGCGACTCCGGCCACCCCTGCGGGCTGGGAGAAGCGGGCGATCGACGCGTTCTTGCCGCCGACCTGCCGGGCGGAGCTCGCGAGCACCTGCTCCTTCACCTTGCCGTCCTTCGAGGTGGTGACGAGCTTCAGCTGGGCGGTCAGGCCGGTGAGGTTGAGCGCGCCCTTCTCGCGCGACTTCTTGGAGATCTCCGCGGCCGACTCACCGGCGGCCAGGGCCGGCAGGGTGAGGAGCCACAGCGCTGCGATGACGGTTCTCATGGCGGGTCGCTTCCTAGCAGGGCGGCGCGCGGGCGGCCGCCCTTCCACGTCGACGGGGGCACCCCGGGGCGGATTCAGCGGCGCTCGCCCAGGCCGCCCCGCTCGAGCTCCTTCTCCAGCCGGTCGCGCGCGCGGCGCAGCGAGGCGTCGGCCGGGGCCAGCGCGGTGGCCTGGGTGAGCTCCTCGAGCGCCTGCGCGCCGTCGCCCTGCGCCACCCGGCAGCGGGCGTCGACCTCCAGCGCCTGGGGGGCGTTGGGCGCGTAGAGCACCGCGGCGGCCGAGGCCTCGCAGGCCCGCTCCACCTGGCCCGAGGCCAAGAGGGCGCGGGCGAGCTCGACGCGGTACTCCACCCGCGACGGCTCGAGGCGCACCGCGGCGGCGAGCGCCTCGGCGGCGGTGCCCGGCTCGCCGTGGCGTCGCAGCTCGACGCCCAGGGTGACCCAGGCTTCCACCTGGTTGGGGAACAGCAGCATCTTGGCGCGCGCCTGGCGCAGCGCCCGGGTCTCGTCGAGGTGCACCCGGTCGAGCATCTGGTCCACCACCTGGGCGTACTGGGGGTAGGCCTTCGGCCAGGCGAAGACCAGCTGGTAGACGAGCTCGCCCTTGGGCACGAAGTAGGCGCGCAGCTCGGTCTTGCCCCACGGCTCGTCCACGGTGGCGCGCACCTCGAGCGCGTCGCGCTCCGCCACCCGCGCGGGGTGGGTGCCGCCCAGGGTGACCTTGAGCACCTCGCCGCCCATCGCCGCGGGGGTGAGCACCTCGTCGGCGAAGCGCTGCGCCACCTGCACCACGTCGTCGCGCTCCGGGGTGTGCACCGCCTGCGCGGCGAAGCTCGCCCGCCCCACGCCGGGCAGGCCGTTGTACCAGGCGAGCGCGCCCATCACGTCGGCGCCCTGCCGCCACGACGCCGGCACGCTCACCGTGAGGCCGTACTCGTCGTCGTGCTGGGAATGCAGCCCGAGCAGCGCGTCGCCGAAGAGCTGGGGCGCGAAGCCCACCACCACCACCAGCACCGCGATGGGCAGGGCCCGCACCGCGGGGCGGAACATGGTGGCGCGCTCGAGCAGGAGCCGCGGCCGCAGGAAAGCGGCGGTCGCCATGCCGGCGGCGAGGCCACCGAGGTGGGCGGCGTTGTCCACCCCGGTGGAGGTGAGGCCGATGAAGAGCATGCCCAGGAGCGTGGGAATGGCCGCCTCGCCCAGGAGCCGCCGGTAGTGGCTCGGCAGGAGCGAGCGGTACTTGAGCCCGAAGACCACCACCCCGCCCAGGCAGCCGAAGACCATGCCCGAGGCGCCGATGCTCACCGCGTCGGAGAAGACGAGCGAGGCGGCCATGGTGGCGAGGCCGGAGACGACCAGGAGCCAGAGGTAGTCGAGCGCGCGGTAGCCGTTTTCCAGCACCCCGCCGACGTTGAAGAGCACGAAGAGGTTGAGCCCGATGTGCAGGCCGTCGCGGTGGAGGAAGTTGGCGGTGAACAGCCGCCACACCTGGCCCAGGTCGCGCACCAGGGGCTCCACCTTGCCGCCGAAGCGGACCATGTCGTCGAGGTCGAGCGGGCCGCCGCGCGCGGTCCACAGGTAGACGGCGAGGTTGACCAGCAGCACCGCCACGGTGAGGAAGGGGAAGCGGGCGAGCGTGAACATGCGGGCGAACGACGCCCGGCGCGGCTCGAGCAGCGAGCGGTAGAGCAGGAGCTCGGCGGCGGGCACGAAGTCGTCGCCGGTCACCGCGGGGAGCCGGACCAGCGACTGGGGCGAGACCTCGCCCCGGCGCACCCGCGCCTCGAAGTCGGCGAGATCGAGGTGCTCGTCACCGGCATCGGTGCGCAGGGTGAGCGGCTGGCTCATGACCAGCCGCCAAGTCTAGGGGAATCGCGAGGCGGAGGCGCTGAAACGCCCGTGATTCAGGGTGGATGAATGCCGATCCGCCGCGAGAGGTGCTAACCTCGTCGGTCGCGTGTTGAAGCTGATCATCGAAGATGACGAAGGCCGGAAGACCGTCGTCCCGTTCGTCCGCGACGAGATCACCATCGGCCGGCAGGAAGGCAACACGATCCGCCTGACCGAGCGGAACGTGAGCCGCCGCCATGCGCGCCTGCTGCGCCAGAACGGCCACGTGCTGGTCGAGGACCTCGGCAGCTACAACGGCATCCGCATCAACGGAGACCGCATCCAGGGGCAGGTCAGCGTCAACGACGGCGACCTCATCCAGATCGGCGACTACGACCTCGCGGTGCAGCGCGAGGAGACCGCGTCGACCTCGGCCCAGACGATGCCGCTGTCGCCCGTGGGCGCCCCGGCCGCCGCGGTCCCGGCTCCCGCCGCCGCCGCGCCCGACGCCGACGAGCCCACCCACCCCCGCTCGGGCACCAACGGCGCCGCGCCCCGCGTGACCGACGCTTCCGCCACCCTGCCCCACCTGCCCCAGGTGGACAGCGCTTCGGCGACCGCCACCGCCGCCGACGACGAGCCGGCCGAGGCCAACCCCGACGACGTGCAGCCCGCGCCGCCGGAAGACCCGGTGGCCAAGCGTCAGTCGACGGCCATCATTCGCCCCGAGCAGCTCGAAGGCTCCGCGCGCGAGGTGGTCGAGCTCGAGAGCAGCGAGGCGCCCCGCCTGGTGGTGCTCAACACCGAGTTCGCCGGGCGGGAGTACGCCTGCATCCGCACCGAGCTGCGCATCGGCCGCACCGACGACAACGACATCGCCATCGACCACCGGTCGCTCTCGCGTACCCACTGCAAGGTGGTGCGGGAAGGCAACGGGGAGTGGCGGGTCATCGACATGCAGTCCGCCAACGGACTCATGGTGAACGGCGAGCCGTACGCGCAGTCGGCGCTGCGCTCGGGCGACACCATCGAGCTGGGCCACGTGAAGCTGCGCTTCCTCGCCGCGGGCGAGGCCTTCACCCCGGAGCGCGGCGCGGACGACGCGGCGACCCAGGGGTCGGCGCTGCCCAAGGTGGCCATCGCGCTCACCCTGCTGGTGCTGCTCGCCGGCGGGGCCTACGCGCTCTTCTTCCGCCCGGCGGTCAAGCCGCCGCCGCCTCCTCCCGACCCGGCGGGCCTGGGGCCCACCATCGAGAAGCAGGCGGCCGAGCGCGAGGCGCTGCTCGACAAGGCCGACGGGCTGATCGACGAGCTCAAGTGGGACGAGGCGCGCGCGCTCCTGCTCACCTGCAAGGTCGATGGGTCCACCTGCCCCAAGGCGGTGGGGAAGATGGCGAGCCTCGACGCCGAGGCGGGCATGCGCGACGCGCTCATCAAGGCGGAGCAGCTGCTGTCGCAGGACAAGCTCGAGGAAGCGAAGCAGCAGCTCGACAGCGCCGCGAGCACCACCCTGCTCCACAAGCACTACCAGGACCTGTCGAGCCGTGTGGCCGACGCCTCTGCCCGCAAGCTGCTCCAGCCCAAGGCGGTGGTCGACCCCACGCCCAAGCCGGTGACGCCCAAGGTCGACCCGGTCGAGCAGCTCACCCAGGACGCGCGCACCCTCATCTCCGCCAAGTCGTACGCGGCGGCGAAGGACAAGCTCGAGAGCTGCATCAAGCTCGACCCCAAGGCGGCCCGCTGCCACAAGCTGCTGGGCACCTGCTACGCCAAGCTCAACGACCCGGTGAACGGCGCCAAGCACTACAAGCGCTACACCGAGCTCGCCTCGCCGGACGACCCGGACCTCCCCAAGGTGAAGCAGCTGCTCGAGCAGTTCCAGCGCTGACCCATGGCCGGGCCCCAGGGCATTCGCCTGCTGGTGGCTGCCGAACCCGCCGAGGCCACCGCTGCCCTGGCCCAGGCCGTGGCGCAGCCGGGCTGGGCCGTGAGCACGCCGTCGAGCGTCGCGCGGCTGGCCGACGCGGTGCGGACCGAGCAGCCCCACCTGGTGCTGCTCCAGGTGCCGGCCCTCGAAGGGCCCTGGGTCGAGCTGCTCGAGAAGGTGCGCGGGGCCGACCGCGACGTGGCGCTGGTGGTGGCCACCGTGGAGTCCACGCTCGAGTCGGCGCTCCTGGCACTGCGGCTCGGGGTGAACGACTACCTCCCGCTGCCTGCCACGCCCGATGCCCTGCGCGCCGCGCTGGTGCGTGCGCTCACCCAGAAGGGCCTCGCGGTCACCGACGACGCCGAGCGGCTCAAGCGGCTGGGGCGCGCGATGCGCGACGCGCGGCACAAGGCGTCGCTCACCTTGCAGCAGCTGGCGCGACGCACCGGGGTGTCGGTGTCGCTCCTGTCGCAGATCGAGCGGGCCGAGACGGCCGCCTCGGTGGTCACGCTCTTCCGGCTGTCGAACGCGCTGCGCCGCCCGTTGGCGGAGCTCTTGCGCGAGGTGTGAGTTTCAGCGCTCGCGGTCCAGGAAGCGCGCGGCCCGCCGCTCGAGGAACGAGGCCCGGCCCTCGGCGGCGTCGGCCGAGGCGAACCGCTCGCGCCGCAGCGCTTCCAGCGCGGGGTCTTCCCGGGCGGGGGGCAGGAGCGAATCGAGCACCACCTTCATGCCGGCGAGCGCGCGGGGGCTGAGCGCGGCGAGCTCGGAGGCGAGCGCCTGGGTCTGCGCCTCGGCGTCGGCGCCCAGCACGTCGAGCAGGCCGTAGTCGAGCGCCCGCTGCGCGTCGACGCGCTGGGCGGTGAGGAACATCAGCCGCGCCCGCTGGGCGCCCACGCGCGTCTGCACCCGGCGAATGCCCGCCGGGGCGTAGACCAGGCCCAGCTTCGCGGGAGGCAGCGAGAAGACCGCGGTGGCATCGCCCACCCGGAAGTCGCAGGCGCAGGCGAGCTCGCAGCCGGCGCCGAAGGCAGGCCCTTGCACCTGGGCGATGGACGGCGCCGGGTGGCGCGTCAGCGCATCGAGCACCTCGCCGAGGAGCGCGTCGGGCAGCGGCTCGTTTGGCGCGGGCGCGCGAGAGAGCTGATGCAGGTCGTACCCGGCGCTGAAGGCACCACCGGCCCCGCGCACCCAGAGCACGCGCACCGACGGCGGGGTGCGCAGCGCGTCGTGCAGCTGCCGGAGGATGCCGTCGTCGAGCGCGTTCTTGCGCGCGAGGTGCTGCACGGTGAGCCGCCGCACGCCCCCCGGCAGGTCTTCGACGTCGAGGGTGCCGCCCACCGTCGGCTCAGCCGAGGACGACGAGCACGTCGCCTTCGTTGACGGCCTGGGCTTCCTTGCAGCGGATCTCCTTCACCGTGCCGCCTTCGGTGGCCTCGACCGGCATCTCCATCTTCATCGACTCGAGGATGACCAGGGTGTCACCGGCGTTCACCGTCTGGCCGACCTTGCACTCGATCTTCCACACCGTTCCCGTGATGTGCGCTGCGACTTGAGCCATGGCGTCGTCTGTCCTTGGTGAGGTGGTGCTGCGTTCAGGGCTTCGCGTGCTGCTCGAGGAAGCGGGTGCTGAGCTGCCCGGACTGGAACACCGGGTCCTTCAGGATGCGCAGGTGCAGCGGCAGGTTGTGCTTGATGCCTTCGATGGCGAAGTCGCCCACTGCGCGCTGCGCACGCTCGATGGCCTGGCCGCGGTCCTTCCCGGAGACGATGAGCTTGGCGATCATCGGGTCGTAGTTGGGCGTGACCACGTCGCCCTGGGCGTAGCCGGAGTCGAGACGCACGCCTTCGCCCGACGGGGGCCGGTAGACGTTGAGCGGCCCCGGGCTGGGGAAGAACTTCACCGGGTCTTCCGCGTACACGCGCAGCTCGATGGCGTGGCCGGTGCGCTTGAGATCGCTCTGCTTGAGCGTGAGCTTCTCCCCGGCGGCGATGCGCAGCTGCCAGCCGATGAGGTCGACGCCGGTGGTCAGCTCGGTCACCGGGTGCTCGACCTGGAGCCGGGCGTTCATCTCGATGAAGTAGACCTGGCCGTCGCTGTAGAGCAGCTCGACGGTGCCGGCGTTGGCGTAGCCGAAGGCCCTGGCGGCCTTGAGCGCGGCGTCGAACATCTGCTGGCGCAGCGGCTCGAGCGACCCGTCGAGGAAGAGCGGGGCGCCGGCCTCTTCCACCACCTTCTGGTGCCGCCGCTGGATGCTGCACTCGCGCTCCAGCACGTGGAGCAGGTTGCCGTGGTGGTCGCCGAGGATCTGCACTTCGAGGTGGCGCGGCGCGGGGAAGTAGCGCTCCAGGTAGACGGCGCTGCGACCGAAGGCGGCCTGGGCACGGTTGACGCAGGCGGTGAAGCCCTTCTCGAGCTCGGCGGGGGTGTTGGCGACCGCCATGCCGATGCCGCCGCCGCCGCCGGCCGCCTTGCAGAGCACGGGGTAGCCGATGCGCTCGGCCTCGCTGAGCGCGGTGGCCACGTCGGGCACGGTGGTGGGCGTGCCGGGCACGATCGGCACGCCGGCCGCGGCGGCGAGCTTGCGGGCCTCGCTCTTGTCCTTCATGCGGGCCATGGCCTCGGGCGGGGGCCCGACCCACTTGGCGCCGGTCTCGGCGACGGCGCGGGCGAACTCGGCGTTCTCCGACAGGAAGCCGTAGCCCGGGTGCACCGCCTCGGCGCCGGTGGACTTGAGCGCCTGGAGGATGGCGGCGGCGTTGAGGTAGCTGTCCTTCGCGGGGGCCGGCCCGAGGCGGACCGCCTCGGTGGCCTCCTTGACGAAGGGGAGCCCGGCGTCGGCGTCGGAGTAGACGGCGACGGTCTTGAGGCCCAGGCCCTGGGCGACGGTGTTGATGCGGCGGGCGATCTCGCCGCGGTTGGCAATGAGGAGCTTCGAGAACATGACGGCGGTGAACCCTACCCGTCGTTGACGCTGTGGGCGATGGGAACCTACGGTGGCCGCGCTCATGGCGCGCAAGGCAGCGACGGCGGTGGCGGTGACGACGGTGGTGAGCCTCAACGAGGCTCGCCTCGAGCGTCGTCTCAAGCACTACCGCGAGCGGCTGCAGCGGGTGATGACCACCAACCGCCGGGCGGTGGGGCGGCTGTACACCACGGGGCTGCTCTTCTCGAAGGAAGGCACCCGGGCCGGCCGCGACCTGTTGCTGGCGCACCAGCACCTCCTGCGGGTGGTGACGCTGCTCGACCGCCTGAGCGACCAGGGCGACGTGCCCAGCCCGCAGAAGACCGACGCGGTGGACGCCATCTTCCAGGAGCTGGACCAGCTCCTCGAGCGGACCGGCGAGCTCACCCACCGGACCTCGGCCGTCTTGGATTCGCTTCGGGGGGAGTAGGCCCAGGGCGCGGCGACGAGTCCGGGGGCTCGCGAGTCGACGAGCTCGCAGGAGCACAGCCGGGTTCGCGTTCGGGTTCGTTCACGGGGCCCCGGAGACGGAGTGCGGCGGACCACGGACGGGCGCGGGGATGCGGGGAGCCCGTGTGCCGTGCCCGTGTGCCGTGCCCGTGTGCCGTGCCCGTGTGCCGTGCCCGTGTGCCGTGCCCGTGTGCCGTGCCCGAGCGTTCGGTCTCTCGATCCGAACACTCTCCGTTGGACGGGGCGAATGCCCCGCCGTCGTCGCGTGCGGGAGCAGCGCGACGACTACAAATGATAGCCGAGCGTGACCGCCAGCACCTGCGCGGTGCCGCTGTAGGTGCCGCTGAAGCCCGGCGCCACGCTCTCGTGCGGAATGAGCGCCACGAACTGGTAGCCCACGTCGACCGCGAAGCCGCTGTCGTGCACCCAGCCCACGCCGGCGCCCACCTTGATGCGGGTGGCATCGGGCAGGTCGGGCGTCAGCGTCACCGACGGCGACGGCGTCGGGTCGACCACGAAGCCCAGCCGCGCGGTGACCGACTTGGTCACCTGGTACTCGCCGCCCACGTGCACGCTCACCGTGTCGAACCACTGCTTGGCCAGCGGCACCGTGAGGTCCGGGTTCTCGAACTCGATGCGCAGCTCCTTGAAGGCCGCCCAGCGCACGAAGGTGAAGTCGAGCGCCAGCTTCAGCTTCTCGATGGGCTTCACCCCGATGCCGAAGGTGCCCACGTCGGGCAACAGCACGCTGCCCGAGATGCCCTGGTCGTTGATGCGCGAGCCGAACTCCGCCGGCACGTCGGTGAAGTGCGCCCGGCCGGTGAAGGTCATGCCCACCGAGCTGCGGTAGGTGCCGCCCACGTAGAGCAGCTTCTCCACCACTTCCGCCTGGAAGCCGGCGTTGAAGCCCACGCCCCACGCCGCGCCGCCGAGCTGCACCGCGCCTTCGCTGTCCACGAAGTCGAGCGCGCGGGTGATGCCCAGCGTGCCGCGCAGCACGTTGAAGCCCAGACCCAGGCGCACCCGCGGGTGCGGCATGTACGCCACGTTGGGGTTGATGGCGTAGGTGGTGAGCGACGAGGTGCGCGCGTGGAAGCGGCCTTCCCAGTCCGACGGCCAGTTCACGCTGGCGCCGAACGGCGTGTAGAAGCCCAGGCCCACTGCCAGCTTGTCGAGGAACGTGTAGCTGGCGAAGAGGTGCGGCGGCGGCGCCACCGAGAACGGCGTGCTCGTCTGGTCGCCGTCGGAGTGGGTGAAGTGCAGCGCCGGCGCGATGAGCGCGATGCCCACCCGGGCGTCGAAGCCGTTGCCCCGGTTCACCAGGCCCGCGGGGTTGAAGTACGCCGCGCTCGCGTCGTCGACGAAGGCGCTCACCGCGCCTCCGAGCGCGACCGACTTCGCGCTCATGTCGTCGAGCCGGAAGCCGGCCGCCTGAGCGGTCAGGGTGAGGAACGACAGCGCCACCACCAGTGTGCGGTTCATGGGGTCAGTCCTTTACGGGGCGGTGCCGGTGGCGAGGAAAGTGACCAGCTTGGTCTGGGCCGCGACGCTGGCCTGCGGGCAGTTGGTCATCGGCCGCAGCATGAAGCCGTGCCGCTCGCTCCCCGGACAGACGGTGCCGTCGAAGTCGGTGGGCGAGACGAACTCGAAGACCTGCGGCTGCTTGGCGCCCCGCTTCGCGGCGGCGATGAGCTGCTCCGTGGTGCGGTTGGGGAGCACCTCGTCGCCCTGGATGTACTGCATGTAGACCTTGCGATCGCTCGCCGTGGCCAGGTTCACCGCCGAGTACGTCATGTTCTGCGGGTCCGCCGGGTCGATGATGGTCTTCGCCAGCACCAGGAAGTTGTCGAACCCCGGAGTGCCCGGCGTCAGGCCCAGCTGGCCCAGCCCGGCGAGGAACGGCACCCGCACCGACGAGAAGCCCGGCGCGGTGAGCAGCACCTGCACCTGGTCGCTGCCCGGCACGTTGAGCGCCACGTGGCGGATGTCGGGGCTCACCGACGCCAGCATGTTGCCGTGGAAGGTGCCCAGGCTCTGCCCGGCGTAGTCCAGCACCGCCGGGTTGTAGACGGAGTTGGCGTCGAGCGCCGCGAGCTTGGCGTGCAACCCGTTGCTGGTCGCGTCCTTGAGCACGCGGATCAACTGTGCGAAGTCGATGACCGCGTAGCGGAAGTTGTCGCGGGTGGCGAAGAAGTTGGTGAGGTTCAGGAAATTCCACGCCGCGATGAGCGGGGCGGCCCCGGCCGAGGCGCGCCGGAAGTCTGCCGCCTCGCACTTGCCGTCGGCCGCGCAGTAGCCGGCCGCGGTCGCCACGCACTGCAGGTCGCTGGTGCACGCCGTCGCCGCGGTGCGGTCGCGCGAGATGCAGCGGCCGGTGTCCGCGTCGCACTTCTGGGTGACCGGGTCCGCGCACGCGTAGTCGTCGGTGGCGTTCGGGATCTGCGTCTGCAGCACGGAGGCCGAGCCGACGCAGCTGGTGCGCTCACCGTGGTACACGGCGTCGATGGCGATGGTCAGGTAGCCGGCCGACGCCGCGCTGTTCGCCAGCGCGAGCATGTTGGTGCGGTTGCCGGTGAGGCCGTGGCCGAAGATGAGCACCGGGAACCCGCCGGTCGGCGGCGTGCTCGCCGGCACCGTCACCAGGAAGGGCGCCTTGTAGCGCTTGGCCATGGTGAGGTTGGGGTTCAGCGTGCCGCCCGGCCCGGTGAGGATGAACGGGAGCGTCACGTTGCCCTGGTAGATCTTCCCCACCGCGGCGTTGGGAATGCCCAGGCCCGTCATCTGCGCGCGGACCGTGGTGGTCACGTCGAGCACGTAGGTCGGCGTGGAGTCGAGCAGCTGCGACGGGAGGCTGCTCACCGTGGTGTAGACCTGCTTGATGACCGACACGGTCGACTGGGTGGTGTAGCTCCAGGCCAGCGCGACCTGCGCGCGCTTGATGCCCTGCGCGTCGAGCGCGTCGAGCGCCGGCTTGAGCGACTGGCGCACCGGCTCGAGCAGCGCGGCCTGCGCGTCGCTCACCACCGACACCGTGCTCTTGCCGCCTTCGATGAGCGGGTTCTTGAGCCGCACCAGCGCGAAGACCGGCGAGGCGCTCACCTCGCGCCCCGACGCGTCACGCAGCGCGGTGGTGAGGTACGGCGCGTAGGTGCTCTGCTCTTCCAGCGGGGTCACCGGCACGAACTGCAGCTGCTCGGGGCTCGCCGGCACGCCGCCGTCGGCCAGCTTGGACGACAGGCAGTTGAGGCACGGCTGCACCTGCGGCGAGAGTGGGCCCGCCCCGGCGACCTTGATGAAGCCGGTGCCGCCGTCGGCGAGCGTCGACGCGTTGAGCTTCCCTTCGTCGAGCACCGCGCGGGTGTCGCCGTTCTCGGTGACCGCGGGCGCGGTGAGCGAGAAGCCGTCGAGCGTGTTGAGGCCGCCGATGAGCGCCGCCTGGGTGGCCGAGGCGCCCGGCGGAACGGGAATGTTCAGCTTGCCGGTGGTCGGGTTGCGCAGCAGGTCGGTGGGGAACGGCACCACCGAGTTGCCCGGGTCGAAGGTCGCTTCCGGCTGGTCGACGGTGGAGAAGACCCACAGCAGCGCGACCGTCTTGCGCTCCACGCCGAGCAGGTCGAGCACCGGCGCGTAGGCGCGGCGCAGGCCTTCGAGGCCCACCGCCTGCGCGGTGGACAGCGGCGCCGCGGCGATCGCCGGCGCGCACGACGCCGAGGTGAGATCGCTGCAGGTGACCAGCGTGGCCTTGGAGCGCACCAGCGCCCACGCGTCGGACGGGGCCACCAGGCCGCCGCCGGCGCGCTGCACGCCGTTCTTGCCGTTCAGCACCGCGACCGCGAACTTGCGGGTCTTGCCCCAGGTGCCGCCCGGGGGCGCGATCTTGATGCTGTTGGCGGTGGCGTCGTAGCTGATGACCGGGTCACCGGTGAGCTCGCTGCCCGAGAGCTGCGCCACCAGCACCGTCATGTCGTTCACCGTGGCGGGGTCGAGCGCGCCACCGGAGATCTTCGCTTCGGCCACCGCGGACACCGGGAAGCCGTTGAGCGTGTTCAGGTAGTCGGTGGTGAATTCCTGCTGCGCGGCCGACGACGTCGGGTCGACCGGCGCCTTCACCTTGCCGGTGGTGCGGTCGATGGCCAGGTCGTTGGGCGTCGGCACCTGCGGGGGGCTGCCCGCGGGGTCGAACACCAGCCGCGGCTGACCGACGGTGCGGAAGGTCCACGCCAGCGCGATGTCGGTGCGGGCGACGCCGGACGCTTCCACCACGTCGAGCGTGTCCTTGTAGTGGAGCCGCAGGCGCTCGAGCAGCGTCGCCTTGGCGGTCTGGTCCTCGAGGCGCTTGGCGGCGTCGTCCTTGATGTCCGACGGGATGAGCTCGGTGGCGGTCTCGCACACGGTGCCTTCGCACTTGAGGAGCGAGTTCTTGTTGCGGATGAAGGCCCACGTCGCGCTGCCGACCACCTGGGTGCCGTTGCCGCCCTGCACGCCGCTGGCGCCGCCGATGACCACCACCGCGTAGGTGTGGCCGGGCGCCCAGCCGCCGGCGGGAGGAGTCACGCTCACCAGGCCCGGCGCCGAGGTGTCGCTCGTCTTGGCGTAGGCCGGCGCCGCGGTGACGACCGCGTGGTTGTTGGTGACGTCGTAGACACGCACCGTCTGGGCGGTGACCGACGACGCGGCGAGCTCGCCGTCGAAGGTGCAGGCCGCCGAGGCCCCGGTCGGGAAGCCGTCGAGGCCGTTGAGGTAGTCGGTGATGAACTCGGTGTCCGCCGGGCCGGCGTTCATCGGCACCGGAACTGCCAAGAGTCCGGTCGCGGGGTCGGTGGCGAGGTCGTTCGGCGTCGGGACCACCGCGGGCACCGCGGCGGGGTCGAAGCGCGCGGTGATGACGGTGGGCGGCGGCGTGGTGGGAATGTCCGGCGCACAGGCAACCAGGACACTGACCGCGGCGAGAGCAAGACGACGCACGGAGCACCTCCAGCAGGGCGGGACGGCTGAGGCGGCTCATACCACCCGCCCGTTTTCCGGTGAGGAATTCTCCGAGCGAGGGGTAAAGGTGGCTCCCGTGAAGGTCATCTCCGTCTACGCCCGGCTGTACGCGAAGTGCCTGGTCGAGGCGCTGGCTGGCGTGGGCCGCAACCTGTGGACGCTGGCGCTGCCGATGGGGCTGGGCATCGCGCTCTACTTCGTGGCCGCGCTGGTGAGCCCGCTGGGCCGGGCCGGCGGAATCCTGGTGGCCTTCGCCGAGAGCGCCGCGCTCAGCATCTGGAGCTACTTCTCGAGCGAGGTGGTGGCGCACAGCAAGGTCGGTCTGGCCGACTTCCCGCGCGCCATTCGCAGCTACTTCTGGAGCTGGGTGAGCCTCTCCTTCGTCCTCTACATCTTGACCCTGCTCGTCAGCACCGCGCTGGCCACCAACCCGAACCGCGACGCGGCGCTGACGGCGCTCAACCTGCTCACCCTGGTGGCGCTCAACGCCGCGCCCGAGGTCATCACCCAGAAGGGCACCCGTACCGGGCTGGACACGGTGCAGCGCAGCTTCGCGTTCCTGCAGGAAACGTGGATCGAGTGGTTCATCCCCAACCTGCTCATCCTCGGGGCGGGGTACCTCTTCCTCACCCGCGTGGTGCCCGGGCTGTCGGGCGGAGCGGTGCTGCTGAGCATCCTCGGAGCCTGCGCGGTGGCGCACGTGGTGGCGGTCTTCCGCGGCCACCTGTTCCGCGAGCTCGACGGCTCGACCCACCGCCAGCGCATGTACCGGTTCCGCACCGGCGCCTGACCCGCGCGGGATTCTTGAGCGCGCGTCCGCAGGCGCTACAGTTCTCCCTGATCCACGCTCAGGGGGATGCCCATGTCGACTGCCCGCAGCCGCGCCGCGCTCTTCGCCGCCATCGCCTTCGCCGCCGCGTGCGGCGCCACGCAGACCTCCAAGCTCGAGCCGTGCGACGCCGTCGACGCCATCAGCGCGCAGGCGAGCGAGAAGGCGAAGACGTGCCTCACCGGCGACGCGGGCTTCCGCCTCAACTTCGCTTCCCGCGCGCAGTGCGAGGCGGGCCAGTCGAAGTGCACCCAGAGCGACAAGGACGCGCTCAACGCCGGCGTCGAGTGCGCGAAGAAGTTCGCGTACTGCGACAGCACCGACGGCGGCGTCCTCAAGTGGTCGCTCGACTTCGGCTTCGGCTGCCTCTTCGGGGTGAGCCTGGCGTCGGACTCCTGCAAGGCGGCCTTCAGCGTGGCGAAGGACGGCGGGTAGCCCGCAGCAGCGCTGCGCAGCGTGCGTTGCGCAGCTTCCTGCGCAGCCACGGCCGGTGTTCCTGAGGCAGCGAGGCGTTGGGCGGGCACGGCCGGTGCTCTGCCCCGACGCATGACTTCGACGAACTGCTTCCTTCGCGCTGTCCGTTCCGCGCGCCTCCTCACGGTGGCGGTCTTGATTGCCAGCCTGACCCTGCCAGGGCGCGCCCGGGCGGCATCGGCCGAGCCCACGTCCCAGCCTCGCCCCGTCGGCGTCCAGGGCGATGGGCCCCGGAAGGCCCGGCTGACGCCGACGGCGGTGAGCCGCCCGTCGGTCTTCGACACCATGCGCTCCCCGGCGGCCTTCCTGACCGGCGTGATGGTGATCGGAGTGGGCGTGATGGTCGGGTTGGCCTCGATGGTGGCGAGCATGTTCGTGAACAACCAGGGCGCATCCGGCAGCGGACTGCTGACGGGGCTGGGGGTCTCGGCGCTCTTCGTGATTCCGGGAGCCGCGCTGTCCGCCTTCGGGGCCAGCCAGGCGTGGCCCGCATCGCCGACCACGACGACGTCGACTCCCGGCCAGCTGCGCTGGTGACGGCATTCGAGCCCGAGGTCGGGTCACCGACTGTCACGCCGCTTGTCAGCACCGCCCGAGGAACCTCGCCCACTTCGCCGTGAGCGCGACCTCGTCTCCGGGCTCCGTCTCCACGACGTCCCCCACCCGAAATTCCCTCGAAGGAGTGACGATGCACTCGAAGCGACTGCGGTCGAAGTCCCTGGTCCTGATCACCGTGTTGCTCGCGGCGCCGCTGCTGGCGCGGGCCGAGAGTGCTCGCCCGGTCGACGCCCCGCTGCGCACCGCGCGGCTGCTCCCCACCACCTCGCAGCGCCCTCCGGTCGATCGCGGCATGCGCTCTCCGCTGATGTTCGCGGGAGGCGCCGTGCTCTTCGTGCTGGGCAGCCTCGCGGTATTGCCGACCATGATCGGAGCCCTCGCCGCGGCCGACCACAGTGGTCCGGGGTATCTCGTCTTGATCCCCGTGGCAGTCCTCCTGCCCCTGCTGGTGCCGGGAACGCTCTTGATGATCTTCGGAGGACGCTCGGCCGAAGCCCCGCCTCCCGAGCCTCGGGAACCCATCGTGATGCCGCTCTGACCGAACGATTCGCCCAGGAAAGGCCCGCCACCATGTCCCCGTCTCTCACGCCCGTGATCGCCGCCGCCGTCCTCGCGCTCACCTCACTTCCAGCGGCAGCGCAGCCCACCCCCGACACGCCGCCACCGGTGCGCGCGGCGCAGCTTCTCCCCGGCACGCCCGCAGCCCCGGTGCTGACCGGAGGCCCCCGCTCACCGGCCATGGTGGCTGGCGGCACCGCGCTCATGGTGCTGGGCGCAGTCGCCACCCTGCCCGCCTTCCTGGCCGGGTTCGCGCTGACCACGCGCTCGGCCTGGCCGATGGTGGTGCTGCCGCTCAGCGCACTCCTGCTGATGGCGATCCCGGGCGCCATCCTGGTGGGCCTCGGAATGCAGCCCGCGCCGCTCCCGGACGTGCCTGCGCCTCCGCCCGGTCCGCCGCTGTGACGCTCGCGCTCACGGCACGGGCAGCAGGTGCAGGAGCGCGACGCCGGTGATGGTGTGGAACCCGTCGAGCTGGGCGCCCTGGTTGAGCATCAGGAGCGCGCCCAGGCCGTTGTCGTCCTGCTGCATCTGCATCACCTGGGTGCCCTGCCCGATGAAGACCTGATCGCCCGAGCCGACCGGCGAGAGGTTCGCGCCGAGGTGCCACACGCGCTGGAGGTCGAAGTACTCCGCGCCGCCTTCGGTCAGCAGCGCGAAGCCCGCCGGCGAGCCGCTGCCGGGCACGGCGAAGGCCGCGGCGAAGGCGAGCGACGCGCCGTACTCGGCGATGAACGAGACGCCGGTGCGGGGGCCGCCGCCCAGGTCGACCGAGGTGGAGCCCGCGGTCCCGGTGTCGGCCATCACCGCCGCGCGCGCGCCGCGCTTGGAGATGCCGCGCAGCGTGAGCCCGGTGAGCGCCCGGGTCCCCGCCGGCTTGCCCGTCCCATCGAGCGAGAGGAGCGCGAGCGTGTTGCCGCAGGTCGCACCGGCGAAGGTGCCCTGCTGTTCCACCACCACCGCGGCGTTGGTGGCTCCGTCGGCGTGCAGCGGCACCACGTGCGCCGTGCCGGCCGCGTCCACCTGTGCGAGCACGGTCTGCTCGGTGAGCGACTGGGCCGGGAAGCCGGTGGTGGAGATGAGCACCGCGGCCGCGGTCCCATCGCTGCCCACCGCCGCGGCGGGCCAGCGGAGCATCACGGGCAGCGACGCGCTGGCCGCCTCGATGACGGTCGCCGCGCCGGTGAGCGCGCCGGTCGCGTCGAAGCGCAGCCGCAGCACGCTCGTCTTGCCGCTCGTGCCCAGCATCATCGCGCCGAAGGTGGTGGGCCCGGACACGTGCACCACCGCCCAGGCACCGCCGTCGGCGGCGGGCATCACCGCGTCGGGCTCGACCGGGAGCGCGGCGATCCACCCCGCGCGTTTCACCTGGTCGAAGAGCGCCACCGCGTGCGCGGCCGACGGGTTGGCGAGGGGCAAGGTGACGCCGTTGACGGCGAAGACACCACCCGGGTTGAGCTCCACCGCGTAGGCGGTGAGGGCCCCTGAAGTGCCGAAGCGATCACCGAGGGCCATCAGGTTGAGGCCAGCGGGTTGCTGGTAGCTGCGCACCGGCGTCCTCACCACGCCGACGGTCTCTTCCGACACCGGCTGGCGCACGTTCACCATGCAGCGCTCGGCGCCGAAGGACAGCATCTCGGGGCACGAGAGCGAGGCCGCGTAGCCAGGCTGGCTCTCGATACGCAGCTCCACGCGGCTGCCTGCGGGGTACTCGACGGAGCACGGCGCGCTGCAGTCGACCTTGCCGTCGGTGCTGCGTACCCGCGCCACGCCCGTCATGCCGTTGAAGCCCAGCTTGAGCACCGAGGGCCGCGGGTGAATGGGCCCCTGCGGGCGGCGCACCCAGATTCGCTGCCCGTCGAAGGTCACCGCGATGCTGCCGTCGGCGGCGGTGGCCACCGCGGTGCGCACGTGGGTGGGAATGCTGTTGGTCACGCCGAAGGACTCGTCGACGTCGAGCAGCTCCTGCGCGAACACGTCGCCCTGCAGGGTCAGCAAGACGAACGCCGGCTTGGACGCCTTCTCGAGCGCGATGACCACGCGCGGGCTGCCGTCGGGCAGCGGCGCCAGCCACGCGCCCCCGTTGATGGGGAGCGGCCAGAACTTCCACGCGCCGCCTTCCGCGATGGCGAGCTTCATGCCGTCGTCGCCGAAGACCCGGCCACCCGGCACGGCGATGGGCCGCCCGCGGGTGAGCACCTGGATGCGGCCTTTCCCGTCCTGCAGCGCCTGGGTGATGAAGCTCGAGCCCGGCGGCGCCAGCTCGGGCAGGTCGACCGGCACGTACCCGGCCGGCGTCTCCTTGAGCACGTGGGGCGGCCGGTCTTGCCCGACGAGGAGCTGCCCGCTGGGGAGCCGCTCGAGGTTGGTGAGGATTCCGTTGAAGGTGCCGCCGTCGGCGAGCGTGCCGTCCTTCCGCGACCAGCCGCCGGCGTCGGGGCGGTACACCGACACGCCCGCCTGGGTGCGCACCGCGATGGCGCGGCCGTTGACGTCGTCGAAGAGCCGCAGGTCGTAGATGGTGCCCGGCGTGCCGTCGACCAGGGTGTCGGTCCACGCGGTGCCGCGCACCGGCCGCTCGCGCAGGTGGAGCGCCGAGCTGCCCTGCTGGAGGTTGTACGCCATGCGCAGCACGTCGTCGGGGCCCACCGCGAGACTGCTCAGGTAGAAGTTGGGCGCCTGGCTCAGCCGGGCCACGCAGGTGCGGGTGACGTCGGCGAGGGTCGGCACCTGGCACGGGTCGACGGTGGCGCCCTGCCCGCTCACCGAGTGCAGGTCACCGAAGCGGTCGAACACCATCGAGGTGCCGAGGGAGAAGGCCGTGGGGCAGCTGTGGCCGAGGTACGCCGACCAGCCCGCGGGGTTCACCGCGGGGCAGCGCTCGAACCACTCGTAGCGGCGCTGACCCGACGTCGCGCGCTTGGACTCGATGACCATCGACTGCTTGGGCGTCAGCTCGAGGATCTTGGTGCTGTACTGCTTCCCCGGGTCGGCGTTCCGGTCGGCGAGCACCGTCTGGAGAATGGCGCCGCCCTGCACGTCGAACGTCGTCAGCTGCTGGATGACGAGGTCGTAGTACGGCGCGTTCTCGTACACCGCGCCGGCCGGCAGGCCGCCGGCGTCGACCTCGTTCTCGAGCAGCGGCAGCTCGGCCGGTGCGTCGGCCGCGGTCGCGAAGCCGAGCACCGTCGTTTGCTCCTGGTTGCCGCCGTCGAGCGGCGTGCTGCCCCAGTACGTCCAGTAGCCGAGCAGGTCGTCGACCTTGGCCGAGCCCGGGTTGATGGGGCCGCCCGAGGAAGGGCAGCCGAGGAAGAGCGTGGTGGTGGCAGCGAGCGCTGCGAGCGCGAGTCGATTCATTCGGCGCCGGAGGCTATCAGCCCGGGGCGCGCGTCGACGCCCCGCGCCTACTTCCAGCGTGCGCGGGAGCTCTCGAGGTCACCCTTGAGCCCGGGCAGGTGGCCCGGTGGCAGCTTGCCGAGCACGTACTGCACGGTGTCGTTGAGCGTCTCGTACGGGTCTCTCGGGGTGTAGCCGAGCTCCGCCTGCGCCTTGCTGCTGTCGAGCCAGAACCAGTGCTCGCCGATGTCCACTTCCATCGGGTCGAGCTTCACCTCGGCGCCGCGCCAGCTGTTGAACTTCTCGAGCAGCTGCGCGCCGAGCACGTTGACCACCTTGGGCAGCTTCACCCGCGGCGCCGCGACGCCGGTGAGGCGCTCGAGCCGGTGGAAGAACTCGGTCATCGACAGGTTCACGCCCATCAGGTGGCGGCCGTAGAGCTCGCCGCGGGTGAGCGCGTTGACCGCCGCGTCGGCGACGTCGCGCGCGTCGGCGAACGACATGCCGCCGCCGGGCATCGCGGGCAGATCGCGCTGGAGGAACTTGAGCACCGTCCAGGTGGAGCTCAGCCGGTCGTCGCCGGGGCCCATGAGCAGGCTGGGGTTCAGCACCACCAGGGGAATCTCGTGCTTCTTGCAGTACTCGAGCGCGAGCCGTTCCTCGTAGATCTTCGACAGGTAGTACGGCCACCGGCCCACGGTGGTGATGGGGTAGTCGTCGGCCTCGGTGCCCACGCGCTCGGTCTTCGACACCGCGATGGTGCCCGAGGTGCTGGCGAGCACCACCCGGGGCTTGGTGCCCAGCTCGCGGATGTCCTTGAGCAGCTCGCGGGTGGCGTCGACGTGCAGGCCGTACATGGTGCGGCCGTCTTCGGGGCGGAAGCTGACCAGCCCGGCGAGGTGGAACACCGCCTCGGCGCCCGCGAGCGCCTCGCGCACCTTGGCGCGGTCCTTCAGGTCCGCGCGAACGAACTCCACCCGCGGCGCCGCTTCCGCGGTGCCGAACCCCGCCTTGAGCGGCGCGCCGACGCCGAAGGCCGCCGTGGTGGGCGGGCTGCGCCCAATGACGCGGACCTGGTGGCCCTGGGCGAGCAGCCGTGGCACCAGGTGCGCGCCCAGGAAGCCGGTGCCGCCGGTGACGAGGATTCTCACGCTTCACCTCGCAGCGCGCTCGACGCCGGCGCGGCGCCCTGCCCGAGCCCGGCGACCGAGTACGACTTGCCGTCGCGCAGCGCCTTCACCGCTTCTTCCGCGAGCCGCGTCACCAGCCGGTAGCTCTCGCTGCGGGACAGGCCCGCGGTGCGCCGCCGCATCTCTTCCACCGGGAGCACCGGGCCGATGCGCACGGTGAGCTCGCGCGACTTGGGCCACATGGCCCCCTTGGGGAACGCCTCGTAGGTGCCGCCGAGGTGCATGGGGAGCACGTCGACCCCCGCGGTGAGCGCGAGGAAGCCCAGCGTCGGCTTGAACTCCGCCAGGAGCCCGTCGGGCGAGCGGGTGCCTTCGGGGAAGATGAGCAGGTGGTAGCCCTGGTTGAGCGCCTCGGCCGCCAGCCGCAGCGACTCGCGCAGCGAGCCCTTGCGGTCCATGGGGATGAGGTTGGTGAAGTTCTCGAAGTACGCGCGCTTCACCGGCGAGTCGAAGAAGTAGTCGCGCGCGGCGAGCGCGGTGAGCCGTTCGCCCTGCTCGCCCATGACCACCTTCACCAGGCCCATGTCGAGGTGGCTCGCGTGGTTCGCCACCACCAGCACGTTGCGGTTCTGGGGAATGAAGGCGCGGCCCGTGGTCTCGACGTGGAACACGCCGTCGTACAGCGCGCGCTGGCCCGCGCCGAGGAGCGAGCGGCCCACCTTGGCGAGGGGCTCGGGGATCTCGAGCTCGAGCGCGGTGGAGTCGGCCGACGGCTTCACCACCTGTGCCTTGGTCTCCGCCGACGGGCGGCGGCCCGCCTGGCCCACCGCGCGCTTGAGGTCGTTGAGCGTCTGCAGGCGGCTCAGGTCGCCCAGCGCGCCCGGCGCCACGCCGGCGTGCTCCAGCGCGGTCTGCAGCTCGGTGAGCATGAGCGAGTCGAAACCCAGCTCGCCGGTGAGCAGCGCCTCGCCGCGCAGGTCGGTCGCCGGCCGCTGCAGCACGTCGGCCACCACCTGGAAGAGCCAGTCGTCGCTGCCGGCCGGGGCCTTGCTCTTCTCGCGCTCGGCCGACTGGGACAGCCGCTCGAGCCGCTTGAGCTCTTCCACCACCAGCTTGCGCTTCACCTTGAGCGTGGCGGTGCGGGGCAGTTCCCCGTCCCACAGCTTGAGCACCTTGATGCGGCGGAAGAACGGCTGGTCGGCGGAGACGCTCTTGAAGTGCTCCTCGAGCTCGCGCTTCACCTCGTCGCGCGGCCGGTCCTTGTAGTCGGGCACCGCGAGGCAGGCGACCTTCTCCCCGCCGGCGTCGTCGGGCAGGCCCACCACCGACAGCTCCTTGAGGTGCGGGTGGCTGCCGTAGAGCTCCTCGAGCTCGTCCGGGTACACGTTCTTCCCGTTGGCGTCGATGATGACGTCTTTCTTGCGGCCGACGAGGAACAGGCGGCCCTGCTCGTCGAGCCGGCCGAGGTCGCCGGTGTGCAGCCAGCCGTTCTGGAGCACGGCGTCGGTCGCCTCGCGGTCCTGGAAGTAGCCGGCCATCACGTTGGGGCCCTTGGCGATCACCTCGCCCACCCCGCCCGCGTCGGGCTCGAAGATCTTGAGCTCGATGCCCGGCAGCGCCTTGCCCACCGAGCCGGGCACGCGCTCGTGGCCGCCCAGGTGGAGCGTGAGCACCGGCGCCGACTCGGTGAGGCCGTAGCCTTCGGCGAGGTCGAAGCCGAGCGCGTGAAACGCCTTGTGCACGTCGTCGGGCAAGGCCGAGCCGCCGGAGACCAGGTGCTTCAGGTTCCCGCCCAGCTTCTGGTGAATGGGGCGGAAGAGGAGCGGCCCCAGGTTGACGCCCGCGCGCTCGCGCAGCTCGGCGTTGAGCGACATCAGGCCTTTCACCGCCGCCTCGACGTACTTGGGCCGGGCGGCGAGGTCCTGGGTCACCTTGCGGTGGAGCAGCTGCCACAGCGCGGGCACGCCGATCATCCCGGTGATGCGGCCGGTGTCGAGCACGCTGGCGATGCGGTCGCCCGACAGCTCGTCGAGGTAGGTGATCTCCGCGCCGCGGCTGAACGGGGTGAGGAACCCGGCGGAGAACTCGAAGGTGTGGTGCAGCGGGAGCACCGAGAGCACCCCGTCGCCCTGCCCCACGTCGAGCGCGCCGGCGAGCTTGGCGACCAGCGAGGTGAAGTTGCGGTGGGTGAGCATCACGCCCTTGGGCGTGCCGGTGGTGCCGCTGGTGAAGATGAGCGTGGCGACGTCGTCGCCGTTGGCCGACCGCTTCACCGGGCCCACGCCGTTGGGCTTCGTCTCGTCGCCCGACAGCGCCTGGGCGAGCGAGTGCACCTGGGTGGCGACGCCCGCCGCGGCGAGGAGCTGCTGCAGCCCGGGCATCGCGGCCGCGGTCTCTTCCGAGACGATGCAGACCGACGCGTCGGCGCGCCGGGCGACGTTGACCACCTCGGCTTCCGACAGCTCGGGGTCGACGGGCACCGCGGTGGCGCCCGCACGCAGGATGCCGAAGTACGCCATCGGCCATTCGGGGCGGTTCTCGCTCACCAGCAGCACCCGCGCCTGCGGCTTCACGCCCTGCTTGAGCAGGAAGCTGCCGACGCGCGCGGCGTAGTGGTGCACCTCGCCGTAGGTGAAGCGGCTCTGGCGCTCGCCTTCGACCGAGCGGAAGGCGACGCGGTGCCGGTACGCGTGCACGGTGGCGTCGAAGAGCTCGAGCAGGTCGCGGTGCGCGCTGACCGTGCGGCGCTTCTCGCTCTCCTCGTCGAGGCCGGGGAAGACCCACTTCTCGAGGCCCGGCATGTGGGTCTCGAGGAAGTAGAGCCGCCAGTCGATCTTCTCCGGCGTCCAGGGAATGCGGACCCGGTCCTTCTCGGGCATGTCCTCGTAGAGCGAGCGGGTGTTGTCGCAGCGGAACAGGAAGCGGTTCTCCCAGATGAAGGGGAGGAACATGCCGAGGATCATCTCCAGGGTGTCGGCCTGCGCCTTCACCCCGTCGAGCTTCTCCTGCGCCTTCGACAGCCACGCCGAGACCTGCGGCGCGCCCCAGGTGGGCTTCACGTCGTCGATGGTGCTCTTGAGCCAGGCGCTGCCGCGGGCGAACAGCGGCGCCGAGCGGTTCATGAAGGTCTGCTTGGAGACCGACTGCGGCTCCATGCGCGAGAGCAGGTCGTTGAGGAAGCGGTTGCCCTGGGTGCGGTTGCGGTAGAAGCGGCGGCGGTAGAGCCCGACGAGCTCGACGCTGCGCGACGCGTAGAACGGGTTCGAGTCGCCCGAGGCCTGGTGGTACACGCGCCGCTCGCTGGTCCGCAGCTGCTGCGCGGCGATGGCGATGAGCGAGCCCGCCACGTAGTCGACGGGGATGAGGTCGAGCACCGCCTTGTCCGCGGCGGGAATGAAGCGGTGCCCCTTGAGCGCCGCGTAACAGATGGGCGCCGAGGTGGTGAACCCTTCGTTCCAGCCCGGAAACGGGTACGCCATCGCGCTCTCGACGACCGACGGGCGCACCAGCGCGTAGCGCAGGCCCGGCGTGGAGGCGATGACCTGCTCGCCCAGGGACTTGGTGTACGTGTACGTGTTGGGCCAGCCCCAGTGCGCCGCGCGGTCCATGCCCGCCTCGGTCAGCTTGGTGGTGAGCCAGAACTTGCGCTCGCGGGCGATGGCGAGGCGCAGCGTCTTCTCGTCCTCGAAGTCGCGGCCTTCTTCCTTGAGCCGCTTGAGCGCCGCGGTGCGGAAGTCGCTCGAGAGCGCCTTGTCCTCGGCCATCTGCCGCCAGCGGGCGACCACCGCTTCGCAGTCCTTGAGTTCCTGCTCGAGGCTGAAGTCGCGGCCGTCGAGCTCGCCCTTGCGCGGGAAGTAGCCGACCACCGGCTCGTCTTCGAAGACCAGGCCCGAGCGGTTGCCGGCCACGAAGGCGGTGGACACGTGCACCAGCGGCACGTCCCAGTACAGGCAGGCGTCGACGAGGAACTTCACGCCGTGGGTGTTGACGTTGAGCCCGACCTCGAGCGACGGGTTGAAGCTCACCAGGCCGGCGCAGTTGATGACCAGGTCGATCTGCCCCTTGAGCGCCTTGCCGTCTTCCTCGCTCAGGCCGACCCACGGGTCGGTGATGTCGCCGTCGAGCACCTTGCACTTCTTCTGCAGGAAGTCGTCGGTGAGCCCGCCGTACAGCGCGCGCAGCGGCTCGAAGGGCTCGCTGGTGGCCACCTTGTCGAAGAAGCGCGCCTTGGCGCTCGCCGCGCTGCCCTTGCGGACCAGCACGTGCACGGTGTCGAGCTGCTCGCCATAGCGGTGCAGCAGCATCGAGAGGCTGACCTTGCCGAGGAAGCCGGTGGCTCCGGTGAAGAGCACGCGCTTGCCGGTGAGCAGCTCGCCGACCGCGAGCGGGGGGAGTCCTGGAGAGGCCATGGCGGGTGGTCCTCTAGCCCCGGGCGCGCTGCCTTTCCAAGCAGCAACGGCGCCTCCGAGGCCCCTGTCGTTTCGGGCGCGGTTGCGGCATAGCGGGCTGCCGTGCTCCAGGCCCTCGCCGCGCTCGCGCTGCTCGCCGACCCCTCGGTGGAGTCGCAGCTGTGCGCGCGCTCGCTGCGGCCGGGAGAGCTGGAGCGCCTGGAGCAGGCGCAGGGCCCGCTCGACGGGTCCGACCTCACCCGCGCCGAGCTGGAGCTCGACGTGGGCAAGCGCCGGGTCGCCGGAGCGTGGCACCTGCTGGCCACGGTGCCGCTCGCGGGCGAGCCCAGGCTCACCGTGCGCGCGGCGGCGAACGTGGTGGCGCCGGGCGCGGTGCGGCTCCTCAAGCTCAAGCTCGACGGGCGCCCCGCCCGCGTCTCGGAGCGCGACGGCGGGCTGTGGGTGGTGGCCCTGCCCCCCGGCGTGCGGCCCGGCGACCGGGTGGAGCTCGAGGCGCGGCTGGAAGCGACCATTCCCCGCGCCGCGGTGGACACCGACGCGCTGGGCGCCGCGATGGGCGTGGAAGACTTCGGCCTGCTGGCGGCGACCGGCGAGGTGGTGAACCTGGCCGGGCTCTTCCCCCTGGTGGAGCGGAAGGAGCGCGCGGCGCCGCCGAGCGGGCTGGGCGACCTCACCGCGGCGAGCCCCCAGCGCTTCCTGGTGACGGTGACCGCGAGCAAGGGGTACCGGGTGCTGGCCTCGGGCGCGCAGCTCGCCGACGCGCCGCTGCCCGACGGGCGGGGCCGCTTCAGCTTCGCGGTGGCGGGGGCGCGCGACTTCGGGCTCCTGGCGCTCAAGGGCGCGCAGGTGGAGACGCGGCGCGTGGGCGAGGTGACGGTGGAAGCGTGGGCGGGGCCCGGCGAGACCGAAGGGGCCCGGCGCATGGCGGACACGGCGGCGCAGTCGCTCGAGGCGCTGGAAGCGCGGCTGGGGCCGAGCCCGTACGCGACGCTGCGGGTGGTGAGCTTCCGGCTCACCGGCGGCGCGGGCGGCGCGGAGTTCCCCGGGCTGGTGACCGTGTCGCAGCAGCAGGTGAAGGGCGGCGCCGACCCGCTGGAAGCGCTGGGGTTGCCCGGCTTCCAGCAGCTCCCCGGCGCCAAGGCGCTGCTGCCCGCGGTCGAGGCGCTGCGGCGCGACGCGCTCGAGCTGACGGTGGAACACGAGGTGGCGCACCAGTACTTCGCGGTGCTGGTGGGGTCGGACCCGGTGGAGCACCCGGCGACCGACGAGGCGCTGGCGCAGCACGTGGCGCTGCTGCTGCACGAGTGGCGCCGCGGGGCCGCCGCCGCGCAGGCCACCCGGCAACGCGAGCTGGTGCTGGGCTACCAGGTGTTCCGCTTCTGGGGCGGCGAAGACGAGGCGGCCGACCGGCCGACCACCGACTTCCGCTCGGCGACCGAGTACAGCGCGCTGGTCTACGGCAAGGCGCCGCTGCTCTACGACGCGGAGCGCGCGCTGCTGGGCGACGCCGCCTGGCAGGAAGCGCTGCGCCGCTACGTGGCCGCTTCCCGCTGGCGCCTCGCCGAGCCGCGCGGCCTGACGCGCGTGGCGCAGACGCTCGCGCCGGCGCAGGCCCAGGCGCTGGAGCAGCTGCACACCCGCTGGTGGGACGAGGCCCACGGCGACGAGGACCTGGGCCCGATGGCGCTCCAGGCGCCATCGCTCGCGGGCACCGACGCGCAGACGCGCAAGCTCTTCGAGCAGGCCTTGAAGGCGCTGCAAGGCGAGTAGCCGCCGCGCCCGTCAGTCGAACAGCGCCTCGACGAATTCCTTGGGGGCGAAGGGCCGCAGGTCGGCGACCTTCTCGCCCACGCCGGCCCAGGCCACCGGCACCTTGAGCTCGTCGCAGATGCCGATGATGACGCCGCCCTTGGCGGTGCCGTCGAGCTTGGTGAGCGCGATGGAGGTGACGCCCACCGCGTCGTGGAACTGCCGCGCCTGGTGAATCGCGTTCTGGCCGTTGGTGCTGTCGAGCACCAGGAGCACCTCGTGGGGCGCGCCCGGCAGGGCCTTGTCGATGACCCGCTTCACCTTCTTGAGCTCTTCCATCAGCGGCGCGGCGGTGTGCAGCCGGCCCGCGGTGTCGGCGAGCACCAGGTCGAAGCCTTCGGCGGCGGCGCGCTTGATGGCGTCGAAGACCACCGCGGCGGGGTCGCCTTCGTCCTTGCCCTTGACCAGCGTGGCGCCGGCGCGCTCGGCCCACACGTCGAGCTGCTCGGTGGCGGCAGCGCGGAAGGTGTCGCCCGCGGCGAGCAGCACCTTCTTGCCCTGCGCGGTGGCCTTGGCGGCCAGCTTGCCGATGGTGGTCGTCTTGCCGGAGCCGTTGACGCCCACCACCATCACCACGTGCGGCGGCCCGCCGCCTGCGAGCGCGTGCTTGGCCTGGAGGTCGACGATGCGCGCCACTTCCTTGCGGATGACGGCCTTGAGCCCGTCGGCGCTCGAGAGCTCGTTCTTCTTGGCCTTGTCGCGCGCGAGCTCGACCAGGGCGCTCGCGGTCTTGACGCCGATGTCGGCGGTGAAGAGCGTCTCCTCGAGCTCGCCCAGCACCTTTTCGTCGATGGCGCGGGGGGCGCCGCCGAAGAGACCGTTGAGCTTGGCGATGAAGCCTTCGCTGCGCGTCTTCGAGAGGCCGGCGGCGAGCGTCTGGCCCGACTGCAGCGCGGCGCGGGCCTTCTCCTCGGCGAGCAGCGCGGCCTTGCGCGCCTCCTCGTCGGCGATGGCCTTGGCCTTGGCCTCGGCCTCGAGGCGGGCGGCCTCTTCCTTCTCGCGCTGCCTGCGTTCCTTGGCCTCGGCCTCGGCGGCCTTCTGCGCGCGGTACGCTTCCTTCTTGGCGTCCTCTTCCTTGTCCTTGAGCGCGCGGGTCTGGGCTTCCAGCGCCTCCGGGGTGATGCCCTTCTCCTTGGCCTCGCGCTCCAGGGCGAGGCGCGCGCGCACGGCTTCCTGGGCGGCGGCGCGGGCGACTTCCTGCTCGGCGCGCTTCTGGGCCTCGAGCTCGCTGGGCGGCAGCTCGACCTTGATGGGCTCCTTTGGGAGCGCGGGCGCCTCGGTGAGCGCCTTGGTGTCGGCGGGCGGCGGGGCCTTCCGGCGGCTCGCGCGCCAGACGACGAGGCCGAGCACCACCACCGCGGCGGCGATGCCCGCGGGAACGAGGATGGAAGGGTCGGTGTACGACGGCGCGACGTCGAGGGCGAGGACCATGGTGGCGTGCGAGGCGTGTAGCGCAGCGCCGCGGGCGTTGTGAATCTCGCAAAGCTGTGGTTATCGCGCTTCGCCATGCGCGCCCTGCTCGCCTGCATCCTTCTTTCCGGCTGCATCGTCCCCGCGCCCACCTCGGGCGAGAAGGCCGCCCCCGAGGCGAAGCGAGGGCCGCCGGCGCAGCCGGTGCAGGTGCAGAACGGCGCCAACCTGGGCGACAAGGTGGAGATCCAGGGGCTGATCCTCAACCCCGGCCGCGCGTACCCGGGCGACTCGGTGCGGGTGTCGGCCTTCTTCAAGGTGCTCGACGAGATCCCCGCCGACTACATGGTCTTCGTGCACGTCGAGGACATCGACGGCCGCGTCGACCGCCTGAACGCGGACCACGCCCCGGCGGGCGGTGCGAACCCGACGTCGAAGTGGAAGAAGGGCGACGTGGTGCGCGACGACTTCCAGATCTACGTGCCGCCGACGATGCAGGTGCGTGGGCTCAACGTGCTGCTCGGGTTCTGGGACCCCAAGACCGACCAGCGCCTGGTGCTCAAGAACCCCGATGCGGTGCGCCACGACGGGGCGAACCGCATCCTGGTCGCGCAGATCCCCCTGCAGAACTAGTCCCTCGCGAGGGCTCCCGCCCGCGAGGGGGCGGGGCTTGGCCGGCGTTCGCCTGGCCCGCCCCGTCCAACCGAAGGTCCTCGGATCGAGAGACCGAACTCTTGGATGTTCGGAGCGTTCGGGAGCGGTCCCGGAAGCGCTCACCGGATAGCGCGCACCGCGGTCACGCAGCAGTTCGGCGGCGGCCACACCCCGCATGCGCCGACGGCTTCAAGCGGCGACGGCCTCGGGCAGCGGCAGCGCGCGCTGGTCGGGGCGCAGCGCGGCGTCGAGGCGCGCGCGCACCGCCTCGGCGTGTTCGGCGGAGGTCGCTTCCGACCAGCCGGTGGTGTCGATGGGCTCGAGCACGTCGACCTCCAGCGGCCCGGGCGCGAAGAGCGGGAAGCCGAGCGGCCACAGGCGGTGCGCGCCGTGGAGCACCACCGGCACCACCGGGAGCCCGGTGGCGATGGCGAGGTGCACGAAGCCGGTCTTGAAGCGCAGGAGCCGCCCGTCCTTCGAGCGGGTGCCTTCGGGCATGATCCAGATGCCGAGCCGCTCGCGCTTCACCAGCGCCGCCACGTCGGTGAGCGCCTCGACCGCCTTCTGCTTGTTCTGCCGGTCGAGCATCAGGTGCCCCGACAGCCGCAGCAGCTGACCGAAGAAGGGGATGTTGGCGATCTCCTTCTTGAACACGCCGCAGCCGCCGTACGGGCAGAGCCAGATGCTCACGAAGGCGTCGAGCGTCGAGGTGTGGTTCGCCACGTAGATGGCGGGCATCGAGCCCGCGAGGCGCTCGGGGTGACGCACCACCGGCGTGGCCCCCGCGCACCACATCACCGCGCGCCCCACGGTGTGGCCGTAGAAGTTGCACAGCTTGATGCGCCGCACCCGCCAGGGAATCAGTGGAAGGGCGACCAGCAGGGTGAGCACCGAGCCCACCGCGACCAGGGTGAACCCGAGCGTGAAGCGCAGCAGCGAGAGGGCGTGTCGAATGCCGGCAGCATGGGCCTTCCCGGCACAAAGACGGAGTCAAATCGACCGGCCAGGGCCCCGGAATCACCGCACTTTCGCCGACTGAGGAAAAAACGACGACGCCGCTGTCGATCCGTCCCGCACTGGCCCGTCGCATGGCAAACAGGGCGTGCCGGCCCCCGGCCGCTCCCGCTGAAAGGAACCTCGAATGCGCCACATCGTGATGCACAAGGTCGACGCGAAGATGGAAGCCAACATTCCCCCCGGCGAGCGGATCATGAAGGAGATGGGCGGCTTCATCCAGGAGCAGCTCAAGAGCGGCGTCTTCCTCGACGGCGCCGGGCTCCACCGCAGCGCCCTGCGCGCCCGGGTGCGCGCGAGCGGGAAGGACGTGCAGGTCACCAAGGGCCCGTATGCCGGCGGGAACGAGCTCATCGCCGGCATGGCGATGACCGTCGCCAAGGGCCTCGACGGCGCGGTGGCCCAGGCCAAGGAGCTCCTGCAGGCGATGGGCGGCGGGGAGATCGAGGTCGGCCCGGTCGTCGAGCCGTGGGACCTGGGCTTCATGGCCAAGCCCGACGGCGCCGCGGAGCGCTTCCTGCTGCTGCAGAAGGGCGACGCGGCCTTCGAGGCCGGCGCCCCGCGCCCGGCGGCGGAAGCGAAGTTCCTCGCCCAGCTCAAGGCCGACGGCGCGCTGCAGTCGGCCGCCCGCCTCGCCCCGTCGAAGCGCGGGCTGCGGCTGCGCGGCGGCACCGGCAAGCGCACCTGGACCGATGGGCCCTTCACCGAATCGAAGGAGCTCATCGCCGGCTACTCCATCATCAATCTCCCCACCCGCGAGGCGGTCGTCGCCTGGGCCGAGCGCTACGCCGGGATCCTCGACGGCAACGAGGTCGACGTGCGCGAGGTGCTCGACGACTGAGGTCGCACGAGGCACGGCGGCCACGGGATGCAGGTTGACGCGTGCAGCGGGTCGGTCATGCTCCGCGCTCCACCCACCGAAGGGGCCCGCCGTGCGCGCCATGCGAACCATTCTGCTCGGACTGCTCTGCGCGACCGCGCTCTCGGCGTGCGAGATGAACTACCGCGGCTCGTCGGGCAGCGGCGGCGGCCAGGGCGGGTCCGGCGGCAGCGCGGGAGGCGGCTCGGGCAGCAGCGGCGGCGGTTCCGCCAGCAGCGGAGGTGGCTCGGCCGGCGGCGGGTCCGCGGGTGGCGGCGCCGGTGACTGCAACACCATCAACGCCACCGGCCCGTGGACGGTGTACCCCGACCCGTACCTCGACGGCGGCGCCAACCCCGCGGCGGGCGTCTCCGGGGGCGTGAAGTCCTGCACCATGGGCGCGGGGACCCGCGTCATCCTCGCCGTGAGCGGCCTCACCGCGTCTCGCGCGTACGGCGCGCACGTGCACGTCGCGGCCTGCGACGCCGGCCAGGGCGGCGCCCACTACCGCAACGACGCTGCCGCCGGCGCGACGCCGCAGAACGAGATCTGGCTCGACTTCACCTCGTCCGCAGCCGGCGAAGGCGCCAACGACGTCACCGCCACCTGGGCGGTGCGGGCAGGCCAGGCGAAGTCGGTCATCATTCACTCGCGCACCACCGACGACGCGGGCACCGCCGGGCCCAAGCTGTCGTGCGTCGACGTGCCGTTCTGAGCTCAAAGCTCCGCGCTCGACGATGGTGACCGCCCCCCGACCGAGTGGCCCGAAGCGCCTGCGCGGGGCGCCCCGGGTGCTCTCGCCGGTGCTGCTGCTCGGCGCCGGCACCGGCGAGGCGACCTGCGGCATCCTCTACCTCGCGAGCTACCTGCGGCGGCACGGCGTCGAAGCCTTCGTGCAGCTCACCAGCGACGAGCTGGGCGAGGCCGAGGTGCGGCGCTCGCTCCGGCAGCTGCTCGGGCGGGTGAAGCCCAAGGTGGTGGGCATCAGCCTCAAGTGGTTCCACCACCTCGCGCGGGCGCTGCTCCTCGCGCGGCTGGTGCGCGACCTGGCGCCGGGCGTGCGGGTGGTCCTCGGTGGCAATTCGGCCACCTTCTACGCCCGGGAGCTCCTCGGGTTCGGCGACGTCGACGACGTCATCCTCGGTGATGGCGAGGCACCGCTCCTGGCGCTCTGCCGCCAGGTGCGCGACGCCCCGAACGTGCTGAGCCGCGACGCGCCCCGGGCGGGCCTCTCGTACGTGCAGGGCACGGCGAACGTCGACGTGCACTACTCGCACTTCGACGAGCTGTTCCTGAGCGGCCTCGACCGGGCCTCGTTCTCGGGCTGGGTCGCCCCGGGGAAGGGGTGCGGCGAGAACTGCCTCTACTGCGGCGGCACCCGCGGCATGCAGAAGGCCACCTTCGGGCGTGCGCTGCCCTTCCTGCGCACCCCGGAAAGCGTGCGGCTCGACCACCAGGCCATCGTCGGCGGCACCTGGCAGCTGCGGTACGACTTCGCGGGCAGCACGAGCGCCTTCCTCGAGCAGTGCTGGGAAGGGGTCGACCTGTCCCGGCACGCCACGACCTACTTCCTCTGGGGTGTGCCGCCGGAGTCGCTCATGGCCACCCTCGCCCGGCACTTCGAGCGCGCGCACCTGGTGGTGGACATCGGGTGCTTCGCCGAGTCGCAGCGGCGCACGCAGCTGGAGAAGGGCCTGCTCAAGCCGTGCGCGATGAACGACCAGCTCTTCGCGGTGGTGTCACAGGCCAAGGCGTTCCCCAACCTCGACCTGGAGATCACCGGCATCGCCGGGTTGCCCTTCGCCACCGCGGCCTCGCTGCGCGAGGAGACTGCGCTGGTCGAGCGCCTGCTGTCCGAAGGGTGCCGCATCGGGTACCAGCGGCTCGAGTCCCAGCCGGGGGCCCTGGTCACCGAGCACCCGGAGCGCTTCGGCATGGTGAGCGAGGCCAGGAGCTTTCACGACTTCCTCGACTACTTCGAGCAGCTCGAGCCCGGCGCCGGCACGGTGCCCATGGTCCGTTACGCCGACCCGGGCCTCGAAGCCGCAGTGGCGCGCACGGCGGCGCGGGTGGAAGCGCTGATCAGCGCGCAGCAGCGCCGCGCGAGCGCCGAACGCCGACGGACCCGGGCGATGGTGCAGGCGGCTCCCGCGGCCCGCGACCAGGTCGCGCTCTCCGACTGGCTCGGGCCGCACCGGGTTCCGGCGAAGCTGGCGCGCGCTCCGGTGACGGTGATCCGCTCGGTGGACGGGCTGGGGCTCGCCTGCGCGCCGACGGTGCAGGGCTTCGAGGACCCGGCGCTGCTCACGGACCAGGACGCGGCGCTGCTGCTCGGGGTGCTCGACGCCTTCTCGCAGCCGGCGAGGCGCGACGCCGGGCTCGCCCGCCTCCCGAAGGGAACCCCCAAGGCAGTCGCCGCGGACGCGCTCGAGCACCTGCTCGACGGGCACTTCGTACGGCCGGTGTGAGCAGCCAGAAGCAGCGCTGCTTTCGCCCGCGTGAAAGCGCCCCCGAATCCGGCTAGGGGAGGCGCCATGGTCTCGCAGCTGTTCGATCCTTCGGCGTGGAACGTGGTGAGCGGCTTCGAAGGGCTCACCGACATCACCTACCACCGCGCCCGCGCGCACGGCACGGTGCGCATCGCCTTCCACCGGCCGGAGGTGCGCAACGCCTTCCGCCCCCATACCGTCGACGAGCTGTACCGCGCGCTCGACCACGCGCGAATGAGCCCCGACGTGGGCTGCGTGCTGCTCACCGGCAACGGGCCTTCGCCCAAGGACGGCGGCTGGGCCTTCTGCTCCGGGGGCGACCAGCGCATCCGCGACAAGGACGGCTACCGCTACGCCACCGGCGACACCGCCGCGAGTGTGACCCCCGGCCTCACCGGGCGCCTGCACATCCTCGAGGTGCAGCGGCTCATCCGCTTCATGCCCAAGGTGGTCATCTGCCTGGTGCCCGGGTGGTCGGCCGGCGGCGGCCACAGCCTCCACGTGGTGGCGGACCTCACCATCGCCAGCAAGGAGCACGCGCGCTTCAAGCAGACCGACGCCGACGTGGCGAGCTTCGACGGCGGCTACGGCTCGGCGTACCTCGCGCGCCAGGTGGGCCAGAAGTTCGCACGGGAGATCTTCTTCCTCGGCGACGAGTACAGCGCCGACGACGCGCACCGCATGGGCATGGTGAACGCGGTGGTGCCTCACGCCGAGCTCGAGCGCGTGGGCCTCGAGTGGGGCCGCAAGGTGAACGCCAAGAGCCCCACCGCGCAGCGCATGCTCAAGTTCGCCTTCAACCTGGTCGACGACGGGCTGGTCGGGCAGCAGGTGTTCGCCGGCGAGGCGACCCGGCTCGCCTACGGCACCGACGAGGCCCAGGAAGGCCGCGACGCCTTCCTCGAGCGCCGCCCGCCGAACTGGAGCCGCTTCCCGTGGCAGTTCTGAGCCGCCTCCGGAGCCGCCGTGGCTGAGCTCAACCAGCGCTGGGCCGGGGTGGTGCTCGCCGAGCTCACCGCCGCCGGCGTGCGCCACGCGGTGGTGTGCCCCGGCTCACGGTCCACGCCGCTGGCGCTCGCCTGCGCCACGCAGCCCGGCCTCACCGCCCACTCGGTCATCGACGAGCGCAGCGCCGCCTTCTTCGCGCTCGGCCTGGCGAAGACCACCGGGGCGCCCGCGGCGGTGGTCTGCACCTCGGGCTCCGCGGGGGCACACTTCCTGCCCGCGGTCATCGAGGCCAGCGAAGGCCACACGCCCCTGGTGGTGCTGACCGCCGACCGGCCGTGGGAGCTGCACGGCTTCGGCGCCGCGCAGACCATGCCGCAGGACGCGCTCTTCGGCGGCTTCCTGCGCGAGCAGGTGTTGCTGCCCGAGCCGCAAGGCGCGGCGAACGTCGAGCGTCACCTGCGCGCGGTGGTGCGCAAGGCGGTGGCACGCGCGCTGGGGCCCCGGCGCGGGCCGGTGCAGCTCAACGTGCCGTTCCGCGAGCCGCTCGCGCCCGCAGCGCCCTGGGCGCCAGTCCCGGCCGAAGGCCCGCACGTCGAGACCGCGCGGCTCTCGGTCGCTCCGGCGGTGGTGGCGGCCCTGCGCGCGTCGCTGCGCGGCGTGGAGAAGGGCCTCATCCTCTGCGGGCCCCGCGAGGCCGACGACGGCTTCGGCGACGCGGTGCACGCGCTGGGGCGAGTGCTCGGCTTCCCGGTGCTGGCGGAGGCGGCGTCCAACGCGCGCTTCGGCTTCGACGGCGCCATCGGCACCGCCGACGTGCTGCTGCGCAGCCCCGAGCTCACCCGAAGGCTCGCCCCCGAGCTCGTGCTGCGCTTCGGCGGCGGCCTCACCACCAAGGTGCCGCAGACCTGGCTCGACGGCAGCGGCGCGAAGGTGGTGGCGGTGCACGACGAAGGCGCCTTCGTCGACCCGGGCCACGCGGCGGGCCAGCTGCTGGCGACCGACGCGGTGGCGCTGTGCCGCGCGCTCACCGAAGGGCTCCCCGCGAAGACGTCGGCGTGGCGCGACGCCTGGCTCGCGGCCGATGCGGTGGCGCGCCGGGAGCTCGCCTCGGAAGGCGGACCGCTCACCGAGCCGGCCGCGGCCCGTGCGCTGGTGCGCGCGCTGCCCGAAGGCGCACAGCTCGTGGTCTCCAGCAGCATGCCGGTGCGCGACGTCGACACCTTCGCGGTGGAAGCGCGCTCGAAGCTGCGGGTGTTCTCGAGCCGGGGGGTCAACGGCATCGACGGGGTGGTCTCCACCGCGCTGGGCATCGCCGCCGGCTCCGGGCGCCCGACGGCGCTGCTCATCGGCGACGTGGCGCTGCTGCACGACGTGGGGGCCTGGGTCACCGCGCGGCGGCTCGGCGCGCCGCTCACCGTGGTGGCGGTGAACAACGACGGCGGCGGCATCTTCCACTTTCTCCCCATCGCCGAGCAGACCGCGCACTTCGAGCAGTGGTGGGGCACGCCGCACGGCGTGGACCTCGCCGACGTGGCGCGGCTGGGCGCGGCCCGGCACGCGCTCGCCCGCAGCCCCGAGGACCTGGAAGCCCGGGTGCGCGACGGTCTGCGCGGCGGGCTGCACCTGCTCGAGGTGCGCACCGAGCGCGAGGCGAACGTGCGCCACCACCGCGAGGTGCTCGCCCGGGCGGCCCGGGCCGTCGGAGCGCTGGGGTGAGGCTGCCGAGCACCGCGTTCGGGCGCGGCTTGCGGGGCGTGGTGTTCCTCCACGGCTTCACCGGGGGCGGCGCGTCGTTCAGCCACCTGGAGCCGCTCCTCGGCGACGAGGTGCGCGCACGCTGCCTGGTGCTCCCGGGCCACGAGGACGTCGCCGCTCCGGCCGCGGCGGGAGAGCCGGGGTTTCGCGAGGCGGTCGCCGTGGTCGCCGCCGAGCTCGGCGTGGGCGCGACGCTGGTGGGGTACTCGCAGGGCGCTCGGCTGGCGCTCGCGGTGGCCGCGCTGCACCCGGCCAAGGTGGGCGCGCTGGTGCTGGAAGGCGTGCACCCCGGCCTCACCGACGCGCAGGAGCGCCTCGCGCGCCGCGATGAAGACGAGGCGCGCGCGCGGCTGCTGGAAGCCAAGGGCCTCGAGGCGTTCCTCGCCGAGTGGGAACGGCACCCGGTGCTCGCTGGCCAGCGCACGCTGCCCGCGGAGCTGGCGGCGTCGCTCTCTGCCCAGCGACGGCGTCACACCGCCCCGGGCCTGGCCGGCGCGCTGCGCAGCCTCGGCCTCGCGGCGCAGCCGCCGTTGCCGCTCGGACAGGTGCGTGGCCCGGTGCTGCTGGTGTCGGGCGCCAACGACACCAAGTTCACCACCATCGCGCAGCGTCTGGCGGGGCGGCTGCGCGACGCCCGGCACGTGGCCATCGAGGGGGCGGGCCATTCCCCGCACCTCGAAGCGCCCGAGGCCTACGCGCGGGTGGTGCGCGACTTCCTGCGCTGACGGAGCCCGGCGAGCGCCAGCAGCGGCAGGAGCACCGGCGCTCCGGCACCACAGCCGCAGCCCGGCTTGGCGTCGCAGGTGACGTCGACGTCGACGTGGCCGCGACGGGTGAGCGCGCCGCTCTGGGCGACCACGTCGAAGGCGAAGTGGCCGGCAGCGGTGGGGGTCCAGTCGAGGAAGCCGCTCTGGGGATCGAGGGTGAGGCCCGGAGGCGTGGCGCCTTCGGTGCGGAAGGTCCACGGACCGGCGCCCGAGACGAGCACCCGGCCGGTGGAGCTCAGGCGGTACGGCACGCCGCAGGAGGCGCTCGCCGGGGTCGACTCCCACAGCATGCCGGGGGTGCCGGCGTCGCTGCCGCCGTCGCGTTCACCGGCGTCGGCACCACCTGCGTCCGCACCGCCGTCGGCGTCGCCCGCGTCGACGCCACCATCGGAGGACCCCGCATCCCCCGGCCCGGCATCGGCCCCGGCGTCGGGCGGAGGCCCGGCGTCGACCGCGACGAAGGCGAGCGGCGGCGAAGGGAGCAGATCATCTCCGAGCAACGAGACCTGGGCTGCGCCTGCCGAGGCGGGGCGCACGAAGAAATCGAGGCCCTCGACGCCGGCGTCGAGCGTCACCGTGCCGAAGGGCTGCGCGCAGGCGACGTCGACGAAGACGCCCGCACTCGAGCTCGCGGTGAAGGCGGTGCGGGCGCCCAGCGGCGCGCCGGCGTCGGCGGAGTCGAGGAAGTCGGCGTGCACCTGGGCGCAGCGGCCCACTCCGGGCGACGGCGGCCCGCTCAGCCGCAGGTGCGACGCCGAGAGCCGGGTGGCGAGCCGCACGTCGTCGACGCAGAGCGTGCCGGTGAAGGAGCGCGGGTCGGCGTAGGTGAAGCCGGTGATCATCAGCGCCGTGTTGCTGCCCATGAAGTCGAGCCCGCTGCGGACCGTCACCTGCGCGCCGTCGAGGTAGCTGCGGCGAACGCCGGCCGCGCTGCCCACGCCTTCGAGCTGCAGCTCGACCAGGTGCCAGGCGCCGAGCGAGAAGAGCTGAGACGAGCCTTCCTGGCTCGAGACCTGGAGCCGGTCGAAACCGCTCACGTTCACCGTGGGCGGCGACACGTTGGTGGCCAGGTTGAAGGACGCCGCCGGGGGCGAGCCGAAGCGGTGCACGCTGGCGATGGCCAGGAAGGTGCCGCCGTTCGCGGTGTCGAGGCGCATCCACGCCCGGAAGGTCGCGCCCCCCTGGAACGGGGGGAAGTTGTCGGCCGACAGCGGCGCCTCGCAGCCCGGGGCGGCGGTCGACACTCCGTCGACGAAGCGCAGCCCCGCGGCGCCCCGGTGCGCGCAGGCTGCAGCCGGGCCGATGCTGCTGCCCCCCGACGGCGCGGTGGCGCACTCGTTGTCGAAGCTGGTGGTCCACGGACCGCCGTCGAGGCCGAACGGGCGCTCGGCGTCGTCGGCCGCCACCACGCCGGGGTCGGCCGCGAGCGCCGCCGAGGCCACCACGGTGAGGAGCGCGCCGAGCTTCACCACAGGAACCCCGCGACGGCCGCGCTGCCTCCGGCGGCGGCGAAGAAGCCGATGGTGAGCCCCTGGTCCACCCGCGCGCCGGCCTCCTTGCCGCGCAGCTCGCCCGCGGTCGCGTCGCTGCGGGCCGCCGCCAGGCGA
>JAIBBQ010000028.1 GCA_019694595.1 Myxococcaceae bacterium | reverse complement strand
CCGCTCGCGCTTCCGCCGCCGGCGCTCGCTGCGCCGCCGCCACGCGCGCCGGCGCCACCGCCGCTGCTCCCGCCGCCGCCGTCGCAGGCCGCGCAGCCCACCGCCACCACCACCGCTGCCCACAGGGTCCGGCTCATGCGACCTCCAAAAGATCCGTCGATGTTCAACCGCGGCCTCAGCGGCCCTGGGCCAACCGTCGCACCACCACGCCCGACATGTTCATGCCGAAGACCGACGTGACGAAGGCCACGCTGCCGTCGATCTGGTTGCGGTGCTCGCACGAGTGGAACTCGTTCTCGCCGTGCGGGCAGACACACAGGAACCCTTCGGTCGCGTCGTCGTACCGCAGCTCGATGGGGTCGCGGCGCGGCTCGATGGAATAGACGGCCGTGATGCCGGTCGGCGCGTTGGTGTCGTGCCCGTACTTCTTCTTCAGGAGCTTGCGGATGTCCTTGGCGAACGGATCCATGTGCGTTTCGCACAGGTCCTCGACGCGGATGCGCGTGGGGTCGAGCCGCCCGGCCGCGCCCATCGAACTCACGACCGGCAGCTTGCGCGCCAGGCACTCGTGCAGGAGGTTGAGCTTCGCCTTCACGTTGTCGATGGCGTCGACCACGAAGTCCCACTGGCCGTCGAGCTGCGCCGCCGCCACGTCTTCCCGGTAGAAGGCCTGCCGCGCCTCCACCGACACCTCCGGGTTGATCTGGGCGCAGCGGGCCGCCATCAGCTCCGCCTTCGACTTGCCGACGGTGCTCACGGTGGCGTGCAGCTGCCGGTTGGTGTTGGTGACGCACACCACGTCGAAGTCCACCAGGGTCAGGTGACCCACGCCGCTGCGGACCAGGCCTTCGACCGCGTAGCTCCCCACGCCGCCCAGCCCGAACACCAGCACCCGGGCGCGCTGCAGGCGCTCGACGCCGGAGTCGCCGATGAGCCGGGCGGTCCGATCGAAGCGGCGGTGGAGCTTGAAGGGGCGGGGCGCGGGGGGCGCCGGAGGCAGGGGCTGGTGCACGTCGGGAGTCACGCCCACCCCATTACTTCGGTTCGGGCAGCCGAAAGAAGCGCCTGGCGTTCTCGGTGACCGCGGCGCGTGCCTCCGGGCCCTTCACCCGGACGACGGCGTCGATCATCAGGGGCAGGTGCGCCGGCTCGCAGCGGCTGCCCCGGTGAGGGTGGGGCGCTTGATCGGGCGCGTCGGTCTCCACCATCAGCCGCTCGAGCGGGATCGCCGCCAGGGCATCGAGCGGCCGGCGCGCGTCGACGAAGGTGATGGGGCCCGCGAAGCTGAAGTGACACCCCGCCTGCACGTACCGCTTCACCAGCTCGTGCGAGCCCGAGTAGCTGTGCATCAAGAGCCCCGCCTCGGGGACCGGCTCCTCTTCCAGCAGGGTGCGCAGCTGCGGGTGGGCGCGCAGGCAGTGCATCAGGAGCGGGAGCCGGTGCTTCCGGGCGAGCGCGAAGTGCGCGCGGAGGATCGCCAGCTGCCGATCCATCGGGACGCGCTCCGTCGTGGGGCCGTCGAGCCCGCACTCGCCCACCGCCTTCGCGCCCCCGCGGCCCAGCAGCACGTCGAGCTCCGCGAGCGCGCGGTCGTCGTCGGCGGGGGAGAGGTCGGGGAGAAACTGGGGGTGAATGCCCAGGCCCACCACGATGCGCGGGTCGCGCCGAGGCCAGTCGAGAAGCGCCGGCCACTGGGTCGGCTCCACGCCGGGCACCACGATGGCCTCGAGGCCTGCGGCGAAGGCACGCTGCGTCACCGCCTCGCGGTCGGCGTCGAAGCGGGGGGCGTCGAGGTGGCAGTGTGTGTCGATCATCCAGTGAATCCGGCCAGTTGGTGCATGCATGTACCACCAGCAGGCCGCCAAGGTCGCGAAGTCAGGCCCGGGAGGCGCGATGCGACTTCGGGCGCCGATCTTGCTCAAGGTGTGGAGGCCTCGATGCGTCGACTCCCGATCCTTCTCCTGGGCACCCTGGCCGGCTGCGATGCCGCCATCGACGTCGCCGAGCCGTGGCGCGCGGTGGAAATGGGGCCGGGGAACTCCAGCGCCGGTGGCGGTCAGCCTTTTCCGGGCCTGGGTGGCGGCACTGCCGGCGGCGGCGATGGGGCGGTCACTCCTGCGCCGCTGCGGTTCAAGTGCGACCCGGCGCGCACCGCCGTGGACCTGCCGCTGCGGCGCCTGAGCAAGGTGCAGTACCAGAACACGCTGCGGCTGGCGGTCCAGCAGCTCGCGCCGGCGACGGCCACCGCCGCGCTGGCCGCCGCGGCCCCCAAGCTCGCCCTGTACCCCGACGACGTGGAGGTCGCGCCCAACAGCTTCGGCGCCCACGGCTTCACCCGCTCGGATCAGCAGCTCTCGCAGCAGCAGGCCGACGCGCTCTTCGCGGTGGCGCGCGCGGTGGCGGAGTCCCTGGCATCGACGGCCCAGCAGCGCACGGCGATCTTCGGCGCCTGTGCCAGCGACGGCAACGCGGCCAACGACGTCACCTGCGCGCGGACGCTGGTCGATCGCCTTGGGCCCCGGGTGCTGCGCGGCACCATGACCACCGAGCAGGCGGCCCTCATCGCTTCCGCGGCGGACGCGGCGCGCGGCGACGGCGGAGAAGCCGTGGTGTTCGCCGACGTCCTCACCGCGCTGCTCGCCCAGCCCGCCTTCACCTTCCTGGTCGAAGGGCGGGGCGCTGCGCTCTCCGACACCAGCGCGCAGCTGACCGGCGTCGCGCTCGCCAGCCGCCTGTCGTTTCACCTCACCAACGAGCCCCCCGACGACGCGCTGTGGGCGGCCGCGACCTCGGGCGCGCTCGACACCGAGGCGGGCTACGAGGCGCAGGTCGATCGCCTGCTCGCCGACGTGCGCGCCCAGGCGGTGCGCGACGAGTTCTTCGACCAGTGGCTCTGGGTGCGCCGCGGCGCGGTGGACCTGACCGACCAGCTCACCGTGCCGGCGTACCGCGCAGTGGCGATGGAAGGGCCCGCGCCCACCCACGACACGCGGCCCGGCATCGTCGAGGACCTGCTCGGCGCCGCGCGCCACGCCTTCGACACCGGCGCGGGGACCCGCGACTTCCTCACCGACACCGCCGTGTACACCAGGGATGCCCAGGTGGCCGCGCTCTACGGCGCCCAGCCGTGGGACGGCAGCGCCACCGCGCCCGCGCCCGCCGGCACCCGCCGCGCCGGCCTCATCACCCGCGTCGGCTTCACCGCCAACGGCCGCTTCGAGACCAACCCCATCAAGAAGGGCGTGCGCCTGCGCACCGCGGTGCTCTGCGACGTGCTCAGCGCTCCACCGCCCGGCGCCGCCAACTCGACCCTGCAGACCACCGACGTGCTCAGCAGCCGGCAGAAGGTCGAAGGGCTCACCGAGGTCAGCGGCTCGGTCTGCCTCGGCTGCCACCGCACGCTCATCAACCCGCTGGGGTACCTGACCGAGGACTTCGACCCGCTGGGCCGCGAGCGCAGCCGGGAGACGGCGTACGACGACCAGGGCAAGGCGCTGAAGACCTTCGACGTGAAGACCGCCGCGTCTCCGCACGTGGGCGGCACCGAGGCCGTCGCCGCCGACGCCAAGGAGCTCACCGAGCGCATCGCCAGCTCCGGCCGCTTCGAAGCGTGCCTCTCCGCGCAGCTCTTCCGCTTCACCGCGCAGAAGGCCGAAGAAGACCCCGCCGCCGACGGCTGCCGTCTGTCGGAGCTGGAGACGCTGGCCCGCTCCGGCAAGAGCCTCAAGGACGTCTTCAAGGCCAGTGTGATGTCGCAGGGCTTCCGTCACCGGGTGACCGCACCATGAAGGCTCGAGACCTTCCCGACGTCATCGCGCAGCAGGGCACGCCGCTCAGCCGGCGGTGGCTCCTCAAGGGCGCGGGCGGCGCGCTGCTCGCCATTCCCGTGCTGCCGTCGCTCCTCTCCGAGGCGCAGGCGCAGACCGCGGCGGCGAACCGGAAGATCTTCCTCGCCTACTGCTTCCCCAACAGCACCATTCGCGGCGACGCGTACTGCCCGTCGGGCCTGCCGGTGGCCGAGGTGAAGGACTACGCCGGCTTCTCGATCCGCCGCACCCAGCTCAAGGGCTCGGCCAGCGGTGGCGTCATGCGCGTCAGCGACGTGCTGTCCACCTCGAGCGGCCTGCTCACCGACGCGCTGATCGCCAAGGCGAACGTCATCCGCGGCTGCGACTACTCCGGGAGCTGGACCCACAACTCGATGCACCTGGGGAACTTCGGCGTCGGCCAGGGCTTCTCGCGGCCCGACTACTACCGGCGCTCCATCGACCAGGTGCTCGCCGACTCGCCGAGCTTCTACCCGTCGTTCGGCGGCACCCGCCGCTCGGTGCTCTTCGGCTCGGGCCCGTACGAAGGCACCCCCAGCTACGCCTCGCGCAACGGGAGCATCGTCGGCCTCGGCAGCGAGCAGGTGAAGAGCGCCTACCAGCTGTACTCGCAGCTCTTCGGCGGCTTCGTGCCCGGCGCGCCCACCGCCAAGCCGCGCAAGAGCGTGGTCGACCTCGTCTCGGAGAGCTTCAAGAAGCTGCGCGGCGACGCGCGCCTCTCGTCGGGCGACAAGCTGCGGCTCGACCAGCACGTCGAGCACCTGGCGGAGATCGAGCGGCGTCAGCAGGTGGTGGGCACCCTGAGCTGCCCCGGCAAGCCGAGCGCGCCCGCCGATCTCCAGCCCGCCGGCGAGGCCGCCGGCTCCGCGTCGCACGTCGCCACCTTGCGCAGCTACGAGGACGTGCTGGTCGCGGCGCTGCAGTGCAACCTGACCCGCGTCGCCGTCTGCTACACGAACTACAACCTCTTCTCGTTCGGCGACACCGCCGACTGGCACCACCAGATCGAGCACTTCGCCGCGGGAGATCCGCTCGCGCAGGGCAAGGCCGTGGAAGCCGCGCGCAAGGTGGTGAGCGAGGTGGTGGTGCCGCTCGCCGCCAAGCTCGACGCCATCACCGACACCGACGGCAAGACGCTGCTCGATCGCAGCCTCATCTTCCCGGTGAGCGAGATGGGCGAGCCCGACCACGGCATCTCCGGGCGGGTCTTCGTCACCTTCGGCGGCGCCGACGGCGCGGTCCGCACCGGCAACTTCCTCGACTACCGCAACCTCGGCTCCACGCCGCGCGACGGGGTGCGCTTCGGGCTCACCATCCAGCAGCTCTACGGGTCGATCCTCCAGGCCATGGGCGTGCCTCGCTCGGAGTGGGGCGAGTCGACCAACCAGGGCTACGGCGCCCGCCCGCTCGCCAGCGACGTGTACGGCGGCTCCGGTTCCGGGCCGACCGTGGGCTCGGTCGCGGCGCACCCTGACGCCGTGTGGGCGGTGGCCGGCGAGAAGCTGCCCTGGTTCGGCGTCTGACGAACGCCGTCAGGGCGTGAAGTTGAGCGCCACGTGCTCGGCGCGGGCCTTGGCCTCGAGCGCGGCGTGCTCCTGCTCGCTCGCCAGCGTCGACTCCTCGACGAGCATGATGGGCAGGTCGTCTTCCACCCGGTACTTGCGGCGCCTGCGCGGGTTGTAGAGCAGCCCTTCCGCCTGGAAGTAGAGCAGCGGGCCCTTGTCTTCCGGGCAGGCCAGCACCTCGAGCAGGGTGGGGTGAATGGGCATGGCGCGTCGGCGCTTCTATGCCCCAAGGCGGTTGCTTTCCAGCGCGCGCCCGCTACATGACGCGGCCGTGAGGCTCCTCGCTGCCTGCCTGCTCGTCCTCGGCCTTCCCGCCGGCGCTTACGAAGGCGCCAAGGTGGTGGAGGTCGACGCGGGCGTGCACGTGCCGGTGCTCACCAAGGCTCCCGAGCTGCTCGAGCTCGTCGACGCCGACTACCCGCCGGACGCCCTGGCCCAGGGGCTCACCGCCAGCGTGCGCATGCAGATCACCATCGGCGCCGACGGCTCGGTGCCCGACGCCGAGGTGCTCGAGGCGGTCGGCCATGGCTTCGACGAGGCCGCGCTGGCGGCGGTGAAGCGCTTCCGCTTCAGCCCCGCGGAGCTCGACGGCACGCCCGCTGCGGTGCAGGTCGAATACACGTACCACTTCGTGCTGCGGGTGGCCGACGCGGGCGTCGAGCCCGAGGCGCCCGACGCCGGACAGGACGCCGGGCCGCCGCCGCCCAACGCCAAGCTGCTCGGCCGCCTGGTCAGCCGCGGGAGCCGCACCCGCATCGAAGGCGCCACGGTGCGCTGCACCAACCAGCCCGATCTCATCGACGCGCTGTCGAACGCCGAAGGGTTCTTCGAGCTGCCGCTGCACGCCGGGCCCTGCGCGGTGCAGGTGGTGGCGAGCGAGCACGAGCCGTTCCTCACCACCGAGAAGCTGGAGCGGGGCGAGCAGCGCGAGGTCGTCTACTACGTGCGGCCGAAGACCCAGGGGTACGAGACGGTGGTGCGCGCCGAGCGCGAGAAGAAGGAAGTCGTGCGGCGCACGCTCGACCGCAACGAGCTGCAGAAGATCCCCGGCTCCTTCGGCGATCCGGTGCGGGTGATCCAGAACTTCCCCGGCGTGGCACGCGCCCCGTTCCTCTCGGGGCAGCTCATCGTCCGCGGCGCGCAGCCCGACCAGACGCTCACCTTCCTCGACGGCGTCGAGATCCCCATCCTCTACCACCTGGGCGGCGGGCCTTCGGTCGTCAACAGCGAGTTCCTCGACCGCATCGACTTCTTCCCCGGGGGCTTCGGCGCTCGCTACGGCCGCGCGGTGGGCGGCGTGATCGACGTGGCGACGCGCAAGGGCGCCACCGACACGTACCACGGCGTGGCGAAGATCGACCTCCAGGACACCAGCCTCTTCTTCGAGGCGCCGATCACCGACTCGGTCTCGGTCGCCGCGGCGGTGCGCCGCAGCTACATCGACGCGCTGCTGCCGCTGGTGCTGCCGAAGGACCCCGAAGGCGGCTCGCTGCTCATCCTCCCGCGGTACTGGGACTACCAGGCCCGCGCCGACTTCGGCGGCAAGCGCGGCGAGCCGACCCGCTCCACCGGCTCGGTGATGGCCTTCGGCTCCGACGACGCCCTGCAGCTGGTCGCCACCGGCGGCGGGCGCAACCGCGACGTCAACGTCGACTTCCACACCACCTTCCACCGCGTGGTGGGCACCTGGAACTACCGCGAAGGCAACGTCTCGCTGAAGACCACGCCGTACCTCGGCTACGACCTGGGCACGCTGCGCTTCGGCGCCTCCAGCGTGCGCGCCGACGAGTACGAGGTCGGCCTGCGCGAGGACCTCGCGGTCGAGGTGAACAGCCACCTCACGGTGCGCGCGGGTGTGGACACGGTGTTCGACCGCATCGCCGGCTCGGCGGAGCTGCCGGTGCTGTCCGGCAACCAGTACGTGCCGTTCCCCGGCGCCGAGCCGAAGGTCGAGTCCCAGCGCGTCGCCCGCCAGCTCGACTCCTTCGATGGCGCCATCTTCCTGGAGACCGATCTCAAGATCGGCAAGCTCACCCTCACCCCGGGCCTGCGCGCCTCGCACGCGCTGCTCGACGGCCAGACGCGCCACGCCTTCGACCCCCGGCTGTGGGCGCGCTACGAACTGCTCGAGTCCACCGCGCTCAAGGGCTCCATCGGCCTCTACACCCAGCCGCCGTCCGCCACCGACATGGAGCCGCCGCCGTTCGGTACCCCGTCGCTGACCCACGAGCGCGCGTTCCAGTCGTCGCTGGGCGTCTCGCACCGCTTCACCGACTACATCAACGTCGACCTCACGGGCTTCTACAACCGGCGCTTCGAGAACGTGAGCTCGCCCGGGCCCACGGTGACCAACCCCGACGGGAGCGTCACCAGCCAGCGCTTCGCCAACGACGGCCTCGGCCGCGCGTACGGCCTCGAGGTGATGCTGCGGCACGAGGTGTCGAAGCGCTTCTTCGGCTGGGTGGCGTACACGCTCGCCCGCTCGGAAGAGCGCACCGCGGGCAGCGACAAGCCGTACGTGCTCACCAGCTTCGACCAGACGCACATCCTGACCGTGGTGGGCAGCGTGCGGCTGCCGTACGGCTTCGAGATCGGCTCGCGCTTCCGCTACGTGACGGGGCGGCCCAAGAGCCCGCTGGTGACCGGGTACGACGAGTACCGCGCCGACGCGAACAGCTTCGCCATCAAGCTCGGCGCCTCGCGCTCGGCCCGGGTGAAGGACTTCGCCCAGCTCGACGTGCGCATCGACAAGACCTTCCAGTTCGACAGCTGGTCGCTCGGGCTGTTCCTCGACGTGCAGAACATCCTCAACATCAAGAACGTCGAAGGCAGCTTCTACGACTACCGGTTCCGCCAGGAATACGAGGTGCCGGGCATTCCGTTCCTGCCGATCCTCGGCGTGAAGGGGAGCTTCTGATGCGCCGCGCGCTCCTGCTCACGTTGCTCGCCGCCGCGTGCGTCGGCCCCACCGACGACCCCAGCCAGGTGGTCGACCTGCGCGTGCTCGGCGTGCGCATCGAGCCGCCCGAGGTGATGGCGGAGCAGTGCTCGCTCGACGACCCGCTGAAGCTGTTCGCCACCTTCAACCAGGAGCTGCAGGTCACCTGGCGCATCGCGGACCCCAAGGGCATGGGCCGGGCGATCGCCTACGAGGTCCGCGCCTGCGCCGACCAGGGCGACCTGCAGTGCAACAACGAAGGTGAGTTCGTGGTGCTCGGCAAGGGCGAGGCGCACGACGGAGAGCTCACGCTGCCGATGCGCCTGGGCGCGCAGCAGCTCGCCGACAAGTTCCTGCTGCAGGGCGTGCTGGAGCAGGACACCTTCAAGGGCCTCGGCGGCCTGCGCGTGCCCATCGTCATTCACCTCACCGCGGGCACCGAGGACGTCTACGCCCAGAAGCTGATGGTCTTCAGCTGCCGCTTCTTCCCGGAGATGAAGGTCAACGTCACCCCGCAGCTGCCGGGCATGACGCTCGACGGCAAGCCCTGGGAAGCCGACGCGGGCCTCAGCCTCAGCGGCGCCGGCCCCTTCGTGATGCTGCCGGTGGACTTCACCGACGCCGAGGAGCCGTACGTGGTGCCGAGCCTCAAGCTCGAGCCGGTGCACTTGGTCGAGTCGTGGAAGATCGCCTGGTACGCCACCGCCGGAAAGTTCAGCCCCAACGAGACCGGCGGCGTGGACTTCAGCGGGCTGTCGGAGCGCCACCGCACCCAGTGGAAGCCCAAGTCCGACGACGTGGAGCAGGACGTGCGCTTCACCTTCGTGGTGCGCGACGGGCGCGGCGGCCAGTCCTGGCTCGAGCGCATCGCGCACTGGGCGCCCGACGGCGGAACCCCGTAGCGCTCAGCGTTCGTGGGCGCCCACGTCGCATGCAGCCCCTCGGGGGCGGGCGGTGCCGTCGTGGTCGCGCGCGCCCAGGGCACCCAGGCAGTAGCCGCCGTCCTCGCCGCGGTCGATGGCCGGAGACCCCGCCTGCAGGTGGAAGCCGCCGTCGAGCCCCAGCGCGTTGAAGCCGTAGCGCGTGCCGATCTGCACGCCGTCGCTGCCGCAGCTGAACGTCTGCTGGTCCTGCCAGAGGTTGCGCACGTGCGTCCCCGCGCACGAATAGAAGGCCGGCCAGGGGCCGAGGTTTCCCACCCAGCGCATGCCGGCCGACGTGCTGCAGCCGTTCGCCGTCGGGTCTCCGGGCGTGTTGTGGAACGTGTTGTACGCCCAGGTGAAGGTCGAGCAGTTGGACACGTTCTGGTGCACCGAGAACGAGGTGTTGTCGGCGCTGCCGAAGAAGTTGTTCTGGAAGGTGAGCTGGGTCGGGTCGCCCGGGTCACCGTTGACGTTGGTGATGAAGACGCTCGCGGTGTTCGAGTGGTCTCCGTCTTCGAAGGTCGAGCGCTCCAGCGTCAGCACGCTGGTGTCGTGGTCGATGCGCACCATCTCGAGGTGGAAGCCGTTCGAGCTCCCCGCGCACGGCGTGGGGTCGGAGTTCTGCGGGTGGAAGGTGACGCCGTCGATGAGCACGTGGTCGGCGTTCGCGATCTCGACGGGCTCGGTGTCCGCGGAGTTGCAGGACCGCGCGCCGCCCGTCTGGCCCGGAGTGCCGAGCTCGCCGCCGCGCCAGGTGACCCGGCTCCCGGAGAGGCCCACCGAGGCGTACGCCCCGCGGATGCTCAGGTCTTGCACCGTCACGTCGTTGCCGCTGTTGCGCCAGCCGTCGGCCGCGTGGCCGTTGCCCGCATCGACGGTCAGGCTCGCGATGGTCACGAAGGTGGCCGAGGTGGACAGCGGCCCGATCACCGCCCCGGGCTCACCGGCGATCACGCACCCGGGGCTGGCCTTCACCCCCGAGACCGCCTGCGCCGCGTACACGCCCGCCTTCACCCGGATGAAGTCGCCCGGCTGACAGCCGCTGAAGGCCGCCTGCAGCGAGCCGCACGCCTCCGCGTCGACGTACACGCCGCCGTCGGGGTGACGAACACAGCTGCCGCCGTTCGGGTCGACGAAGAGGTTCGCTGGGCAGGTGACGCAGCCCGCATCCACCGGAGCGCCGCCGCCGGAGGACGAGGTGCCGCCCCCGGAGGAGGACGCACCGCCGCCGGACGAGGAGGTTCCGCCGCCGGACGAGGACGCACCGCCGCCGGACGAGGACGCGCCACCGCCCGACGAGGCCGCGCCACCGCCCGACGAGGCCGCACCGCCGCCGGACGAGGAGGCACCTCCGCCAGACGAGGAGGCACCTCCGCCAGACGAGGAGGCACCTCCGCCAGACGAGGAGGCACCTCCGCCAGACGAGGAAGAACCACCGCCAGACGAGGCCGCACCGCCACCGGAAGCAGTCCCACCACCACCGCCCGTGCCTCCGGAGACTCCGCCGGCGCAGCCCACCGCGCCCAGCAGCACCACGGCGCCCACGATCGCAGCTCGGTTCACGGCAGCCCCCTCGGCAGCACGACTGCACCAACGGCCGACGGCGCGAGGCGCGAGCGTCAGCTCTGGGTCACGCGAACGGTGGTCTTCAGCTGCTTCCCGCTCGCCGGGTCCTTCGCCATCATGGTGAGGATGCCTTCGACGTTCACGTCGAAGGTGATCTCGATCTGCTCCTGGCCCGCGGGGGCAGGGCGAATGCCGGAGAAGGTGAACTCACCGAGCTGCTCGTTCTCCTTCGCCGCGTCGTGATCGCCCTGGTAGATGCGCATGATCAGCTCGGTCTGGTTCGCCTGGCTGGTCGTGCCGCGAATCTGCTTCGCGTTGGGGATCGACGAGTTCCGCGGGAACACCTGGTGGAACCCGCCGTCGGCCTTCTCCAGGCCGATCGCCATCGGGATCACGTCGAGCAGCTGCAGCTTCAGGTTGGTGTCGTCGCTCAGCGAGTGCGCGTACAGCGCCGCGCCGATCGCCACCGCCTCGTCCGGGTGCACCGACTTCGACGGCGCCTTGCCGAAGAACTTGGTCAGCCGCTCCTGCACGATCGGCATGCGGGTCTGACCGCCGACCAGCATCACCTCTTCGATCGCCTGGGTCGACAGCCCCGAGTCCACCAGCACCTTGGCCACGATCTTCAGCGTGCGGTCCACCAGGTCCACCGTCAGCTGCTCCAGCAGCTTCCGGGTGAACTTCATCTCGATGTTCAGCGGCTGGCCCTGCGCCGTCATGGTGATGAACGGGATGTTGAAGGGCGCTTCCTCGCGCGTCGACAGGTCCATCTTGGTGCGCTCGGCGAGGTCCTTGATCCGCTGCATCGCCACCGGGTCCGTCGACAGATCGATGCCCGTCTTGGCTTTGAACTCCTTCAAGATGTGCACGATCATCGCGTTGTCGAAGTCGATGCCGCCCAGGAAGATGTCGCCGCCCGTGGCCTTCACCTCGAACACCTGATCGCGGATCTCGATGATCGACACGTCGAAGGTGCCGCCGCCCAGGTCGTAGATCACCACCGTCTTCTTCAGGTGGCGGCCCACGCCGTACGCCAGCGCCGCCGAGGTGGGCTCGTTGATGATCCGCACCACCTCGAGGCCCACCAGCTTGCCGGCGTCCTTCACCGACTGACGCTGGCGATCCGAGAAGTAGGCGGGCACCGTCACCACCGCCTTGTTCACCGCCACCTTGAGGTGGTTCGACGCCACGTCGCGGATCTTGTTGAGGATGCGCGCCGAGACGTCTTGCAGCGACAGCGACTTCTTGGCGACGTCGATGACGACCTCTTTGTTGTCCTCGCTCGGTCGCACCTGGTACTGCACCGTCTTCCGCATCTGCTCGACGATGTCGCTGCTCATCGTGCGGCCCACCAGGCGCTTGGCGCCGTAGATGGTGTTCCGAGGGTTCAGCTGCCACTGGCGCTTGGCCTCGTAGCCGATGAGCTCGTTGCCCTTGTCGTCCACCGCGTAGATGGAAGGGATCGTGTAGTCGCCACCCTTGTACGGAATCAGCTTCACCTGCGGCACGCCGTTGACGTCGCCGTCCACGATCGCCGCGCAGGAGTTGGTGGTGCCGAGGTCGATGCCGATGATCGGTTCCCGATTCACGGTCGGCGACCTTACCCCGTCCAGGCGGCAGGCGAAGCGCCTTGAACTCGGGCGTCATCCCGGCGCGCCAGCAACCACGCCGGCGAGGTGACGGTTCCGGGGCGCTCGGTCCGAACTCGAAACGAGGGGCACCCATGGCCCACGTTCCGATCGGCACCCGGTACACCAGCACGGTCGAAGGCGAGCTCGAGGTCGACTCCACGCCGGGCGCCGATGCCTGGCGCCCGGGCTGAGCGCTACTTCGAGCTCTTGCTGTACCCGTCGACCACCGAGATGAGCGTGTCGAGGTGCGCGCCGGCGAGGTCGAAGGCGTCGTCGGCGCTCGAGCTGCCCACCAGGTCGAAGGCCACCACGTCGAGGCTCGGCATGCCTTCGCCGAGCGGGTCGGTCCCCGGCCCTGCGGGCGACTGGGGCAGGGCGAAGGTGCCCTGGCCGGCCACCATCGGCAGGTACACCACGTGGCGATTCTGGCTGCCGGTGATGGTCACCCGCGCCAGCTCGCCACCGCTCGAGTACGCGCTCGCCCAGTCGGGCTGCGACGGCCCGAAGGTGCGCGTCGCCGCGGCGTAGGACCCCGCCCCCGGCCCGGGGATCATCGGCGCCACCAGGATGCGCGCCGGCAGCGTCGGACCGCGCGTCAGCCGCGACGTCACCAGCGTGCCCGCGTTGTTCCCCGCCAGCACCCACACGCCCGGCGTCGACACCTCGACGCCGAAGTACGGGGCGCCGCTGCGCAGCACGAAGGGCGCCGCGGTGCGCGTGCCGTCGCCCGCCGGAGGCCCCGGCGTCACCGCCGAGAAGCCGAGCGGCAGCGCGCCGCCTTCGCTGGTGGTCTCCACCGCCGCCACCACCACCTGGTCGGCGGTCGACGGCAGCTTGGGGAGCACGATCTCGCTGCGACGCTGCTGCTCGCGCTGCGGCGCGAAGTTCAGCATCGGGAACTGCGCGTAGTCGGGCACCTCTTCCGAACCCATCGGGCAGCGCCCCGCGTTGCTGCAGAGCCCGTCGTTGTCCACGTCGGCGGTGTCGGCCACCCGCGAAAGCGACGCGATGGAATAGGGCGGCACCACCGCGTAGTCGAACGCGCCCACGTACCCGAGTAGCTGCGTCGAGCGCAGCAGCGCCGCCTGGTCGAGCTCGCCGCGCCCGGCGAACGCCACCCCGCCGCGCACCTCGCCGGCCTGGCCCAGCCCCAGCGACTTGCCCTTCACTTCCTGCGGAATCCCGAAGCCGGGCGAGGTGTAGAGTACCACCGCGCCGGGCACCGGCACCTTCTGGCCCACGCCGGGGATCTCCACCTGGAACGTCTCCCCGAGGATCTCCGCCAGCTTCACCTCGGGCAGGTCGCCGATGCTGCTCGCGCCCAGGCCGACCCAGTACGTGCCCGAGCTGTGCACCGAGCCGAACTCGATGGTGGCGTTGAAGCCCGCCGCCGCGTGCACCGGGTTCTCCCGCAGCGGCAGCACCAGGTCCGCCGTCTCCACCGACAGCGCGGTCGCCCGCTCCAGGAGCGGCAGGCCGTCGCCGGTGCGCACCGCCGGCGAGATCGCCACCGCGTGCATCGCGCCCGCCCCGAGCGCGGGGAAGCTCGCCACGCCCATCGCGTCGGTGGTGGCCTCGAGCGGCGCGCTGCAGTCGCTCGCCAGGCACGCCTTCACCGCCACGCCCGACAGGCCCTGGTGCGTGGAGTCGCGCAGCACCAGCACCCGCCGCCCGCTCGTCACGTGCGGGTAGATGGCGAGCACCATGTCCTTCGGCGGCGCGCCCGACGCCGTCACGCTGGCGCGGATCTTCACCGTGCCGGGGCCGACCGCCGTCACCAGCCCTCCGGTGGTGACCGTGGCCAGGCTCGACGGCTGCCCCTGGTCGTCGAGCACGTCGTACTTCGCGCTCGGCACCGGGCTGCTCACCCCGCCCAGGCCGAAGCCCACCAGGTGCAGCTGGAGCACGTCGCCCACCTCGAGCACCGCGTGCAGGGGCGTGAGCTGCAGGATGCTGTACTCCATGTCGGGCGGGGGCGAGGCGCACTTGCCTTCGACGCAGAACTGGCCGCCGGTGCAATCGGCGTGGCCCCGGCAGGCCGCCGGCACGCACAGCGACGCCACGCACTCGAAGCCCGCCGCGCACGACGCACCGCTGCACTTCACCGCCGGCCGGCAGTGGTTGCCGGAGCAGTAGCCGTTCTGCGCCGGCATCGGGTTCGCGGTGGTCGCCGCCGGCACGCAGTCGCCGTCGATCACGCAGCGCTGGCGTTCCTGGCAGATCGACTTGGAGCAGTCGAAGCCCGGCGGGCACTGCCCCGACGGGAACTTGAGGCACTCGTGGTCCTTGTCGCACTGATCCGACGAGGTGCAGACCGTGTACTCGGCGCAGCGCCCGAAGTTCGCGCTGGTGCAGTACTGGTTCATCGGACAGTCGCTCATCGTCTTGCACTGAGCCGCCTCGCACAGGCCGCCCTGACAGATGAGCCCCGACATGCCGCAGGTCTGATCGTTGAGGCACCGCCGGGTGCAGGTGCCCATCAGGCAGCTGTAGATGGCGAGCGCCACCCGGGGGTCGAGCATCGGCGCGCAGTCCGAGCCCAGCCGGCACACCGGCAGGCACTGGCCCTGGGTCAGCTCGCAGCGGCCGCCGCTGCCGGCACAGTCGGCGTTGGCGGTGCACGGCTTGCGGGTCATGCACTGTCCGTTGAGGCAGGTCTGGTTGGCGAGGCACGCCGAGTCGCCGGTGCACGCGCACTTGCCCGCGGTGCAGCTGAAGCCGGTGGCGCAGTCCTCGGTCTTCACGCACTCCGGCCGCGGCTGGCAGGTGCCGCCCTGGCAGACCTGGGCGGTGCCGCACTCGGAGTCGTCGAGGCAGATGGGCCCGCAGGCGCCCGAGCGGCAGCGCAGCGTCGAGGGGCACTCGGCGTCCTTCGCGCAGGGCAGCGAGTTCTGGGTCGGGCAGGCGGACAGCGCGAGCGCGAGGAAGGCGAGGGCAGAGCGACGCATCGCGCCGGCACGCTGCCACAACCAGGCGCGCTTTGCGCACACCGTCTCACCGAAACTGCCAACGCCGTGGGCCCAGCGCTTAAGCTCGAGCCATGGACGCCCGCAGCTTCATCCAGTCGGTCGGCACCGAGGTCGCCAGCGACTTCGCGAAGAACCGCACCATCCTCTCGTTCGAGGAATACCTGCAGCTGTTCCTGCAGCGGCCGCGCGCGCAGGCGCGCAACGCCGCCCAGTACCTCAAGGATGCCATCGATTCGTTCGGCACCGAGCAGGTGAGCCACCCGTCGGGCAAGATCCGCCGCTTCAAGATCTTCGACGCGCCCGAAGGCCAGCGCGACGGCAAGGTCGCCGGCCAGGAAGAAGTCCAGAACGCGATCTACCGGCTGCTGGGCAACTTCACCCGCTCGGGGCGCATCAACAAGCTCATCCTGCTGCACGGGCCGAACGGCTCGGCGAAGTCGAGCCTGGTCGACGCGCTCAAGCGCGGCATGGAGCGCTACTCGCAGAGCCCCGACGGCGCGCTGTACACGTTCAACTGGGTCTTCCCCACCGAGAAGCTGGTGAAGGGCGCCATCGGCTTCGGCGGCGAGAAGGGCGGCGAGAAGGGCGCGCTCGCCACCTACGCCCACCTCGAGGCCGAGTTCATCGACGTGCGCATCACCTCGCCGCTGCGCGAGCACCCGCTGTTCCTGATTCCCCGCTCCGAGCGCAAGGCGCTGCTCGAGCCCGCGCTCAAGGCCAAGGGCGAAGACTTCGTCTGCTCGCAGTACCTGCTCGAAGGCGAGCTGTCCCACAAGTCGAAGCGCATCTTCGACGCGCTGCTCGCCGCCAACGACGGCGACTGGCTCAAGGTGCTGCGCCACGTGCAGGTCGAGCGCTTCTACGTCTCGCGCCGGTACCAGACCGCCACCTTCACCGTCGAGCCGCAGATGAGCGTCGACGCCGGCTACCACCAGATCACCGCCGACCGCACCCAGGCCAACCTGCCACCCGCGCTGCAGTCGGTGGTGCTCTACGAGCCGCACGGCCCGCTGGTGTCCGCCAACCGCGGCCTCATCGAGTACTCGGACCTGCTCAAGCGGCCGCTCGAGACCTTCAAGTACCTGCTCGGCGCCAGCGAGACCGGCGAGGTGTCGCTGGAGCACTTCACGCTGCAGCTCGACGAAGTGCTGATCGCCAGCGCCAACGAGAAGCACCTCGCGGCCTTCAAGGAGCTGCCCGACTTCGCGTCGTTCAAGGGCCGCATCGAGCTGGTGCGGGTGCCGTACCTGCGCCGCTGGAAGCTCGAGCAGGAGATCTACGACGCCCAGGTCACCCACGAGACCGTCGGCCGCCACGTCGCGCCCCACGCCACCCGGGTGGCCGCGATGTGGGCGGTGCTCACCCGCTTGAAGAAGCCCATCGCCGAGCGCTACCCGCCCGACGTGCGGCCGCTCATCGAGCGCCTCTCGCCGCTCGAGAAGCTCGCGCTCTACCAGGACGGCACCGCCCCCGAGCGACTCACGCTCGCCCAGGCCAACGAGCTGCGCAAGCACGCCCAGGGGCTCTACGAGGAGTCCGACAGCTGGCCGAACTACGAAGGCCGCAGCGGCGCCAGCGCGCGGGAAATCAAGACCGCGCTCTTCAACGCCGCCCAGAGCGCCGACCACGACGGGCTGCACCCGCTCGCGGTCTTCGCCGAGCTGCGCGCGCTCTGCCTCGACAAGACCGTCTACGAGTTCCTGCAGCAGGAAGTCGTCGACGGCTACCACGACCACACCGAGTTCGTGGCCGCGGTCGAGAACGACTACCTCGACCTGGTCGACCACGAGGTCCGCGATTCCATGGGCCTCATCTCCGAAGGCCAGTACAAGGACCTCTTCGAGCGCTACCTGCAGCTCGTCTCGCACTGGGTGAAGGGCGAGAAGATCTTCAACAAGCACACCGGGGCGACCGAGAAGCCCGACGAAGGCCGCATGGCCGAGTTCGAAGGCTACGTGATGCCCAAGGGCGACGACGCCGGCGAGTTCCGCCGCGGGCTCATCGCGGCCGTGGGCGCCCACAAGATCGACCACCCCGACGGCGCCATCGACTTCACGCGGATCTTCCCCGACCTCTTCAAGCGCCTGAAAGATCACTTCCACGACGAGCGGAAGCGGCAGCTCCAGCGCAACGTCGAGAACATCCTCAAGTACCTGTCCGACGAGAAGGGCGCCTTGAGCGCCAAGGAGCAGGGGCAGGTCCGGCAGACCCTCGACGCGATGTGCCAGCGGTACGGGTACACCGACCCTTCGGCCCGTGATGCCATCGTCTTCCTGGTCCGAAAACGCTACGGATGACGGGCATGTAGGCAGGCGTGGGATGGCCGCGAAAATCCCCGACCTCGCTTGACTTTTACCCCTATTTTCGAGGACAGTCCGCGCCCTTCACGTGTGCCCGGGGGGAAGGATTCTGCCCCTTCCCGGGTTTGCAGTCGGGCCGACTCCGACAAAAGGCGAAGCACCATGAGCGAGACGAAGGTTCTGCATCTGTTCGGTGGCAAGGGCGGTGCGGGCAAGACCACCCTCTCCACGGCCTTCGCGCTCAACCTGCTGGAGACCAACGGCAAGGAGAAGATCCTCCTCACCTCGTTCGACTCCAACGGCGGCCTGTCGGATCTCCTCAAGAAGAAGCTCTCGGGCAAGCCCACCAAGCTCCTGCCCGGCAAGGGCACCGGCGGGCTGTTCGCCAGCGAGCTCGAGCACGCGGCGCTCGCCGAGCCGCTCGCCGCCAAGGTGAAGGCCGCCTTCACCGAGAAGGTGCTCAAGAGCCAGCTGCTCGCCGACGACGACGTGAAGAAGCTGCTCGAGGCCTACGCCTCGAACCTGGGCGAGGTCGCCGCGCTCTTCCACCTCGTCGAGCTGATCGAGACCAAGCAGTTCGACCGCGTGGTGGTCGACGGCCTGGGCGCCTCGCACACCGTGCGCGCGCTCGACCACGCGGTGCTGCTGCGCAAGCTCATCTCGCTCCAGCGCGGCGAGAAGCCGCCCCGCGCCGGCAGCAAGACGCCGCCCCCCCGCGGCGACGGCCAGCTCGAAGTGCTGGCGCAGCGCTGCGAGTCGGTCACCGCCTTCATCAAGGACGAGGCCCGCTTCGGCTTCCACCTCTGCGCGCTGGCCGAGCCGGTGCCCGAGGCGCAGGTGCGCTGGCTGTTCACCCAGCTGCGCGAGCGCAACATCCCCATCGCGCGGATCATCGCCGACCAGATCGAAGACGGGAAGGACAGCCGCGAGGTCGCCAACCGCCGCGGCCTGCAGGCGCCCCACGTGCGCAAGTTCCAGTCGCTCGGCGTGCCGGTCGAGCTGCTCCAGCGCCGCATCGTCGGCCCCCGCGGCCTCGACGAGGTGAAGAAGTTCGGCAAGGACTGGGCGTCGGGCAAGGAAACCAAGGCGCTCGCGTTCTCGGCGGCCGAAGGCCCGCCGGCGCTGGTCCGCGCGCCGGGCATGCCCCCCATCGCGGCGCCTCCGCTGCCGCCCACCCGCTTCCTCTTCTTCGTGGGTGGTGGTGGCGTCGGCAAGTCGAGCTGCGCCGCGGCCGCCGCGGTGACCCTGACCGAGAAGGAAGGGCCGGTGCTGCTGCTGTCGGCCGACCCCGCGCACTCGCTGTCCGACGTGCTGCTGAGCCGGCTGACCGACACCGAGACCCAGGTGAAGGGCACCAAGGGCCTGTACGCGCGCGAGATCGACTTCGCGACCTGGTACGGCAACCTGCGCAAGAAGTTCAAGGAGCGCGCCGAGGCGGCCTTCGGGCCCGAGCAGAAGGGCCAGGAGTTCGCGCTCGACCGCGAGCTCGTGCGCAACCTCTGGGAGCTCGCCCCCACCGGCATGGACGAGCTGGCGGCGATGTCCACCGTCACCGACGCGCTGGTGCAGGAACGGTTCAAGCGCATCGTCATCGACCCCGCGCCCACCGGCAACACCATGCGGCTGCTCGAGCTGCCCGCGGTGGCCAAGCAGTGGCTCACCACCGTGCTGGCGATCTTCACCAAGTACCGCGCCAAGGGCCTGGGCCCCATGGCCGACGAGCTGGCGGCGATCCTCAAGCACGTGCAGCGGTTCGAGGCGGCGATCCTGAACCCCAACGAGTGCCGCTTCGTGGTCGTCACCCGCGGCGAGGAACTGGCCATGCCGCCGGTCGAGCGCCTGGTCGAGTACCTCAAGGCGAAGAAGCTCCCCGTCGAGCGCGTGCTGGTGAACCGGGTGCTGCCCAAGACCACCTGTCCGGTCACCGAGGAACGCCGCAACAACGAGCTCGCGGTCGCCAAGGCCTTCGAGAAGAAGATCGGGCTCCAGGTCACGGTGGCGCCCGCGCTGGGCCGTCACCCGGCCGGGCTGCGCGAGCTCAAGGCGTTCCGCACCTCGTGGTACGCCCTGAGCGTGCCCGCCAAGATCAAGGCCGCCTGACGCGGCGCGTGGGTGTTTTGCAGTTGTGGGGGCGCCTTCGTTGGTGCTTCAAGGGCGGCACTCCATGGCTTTGCTCTCCACGCATGCGCTCGACTTCGAGCGCCCGATCATCGAGCTCGAGAAGAAGATCACCGAGCTCAAGGCGCTGTCCGCCACCGGCTCGGTCGACGTGTCCGCCGAGATCGGCAAGCTCGAGAAGAAGGCGAAGAAGCTCCAGTCGGAGATCTTCACCGACCTCACCCGCTGGCAGCGGGTGCAGCTGTCCCGGCACCCGGGGCGGCCGTACTTCCTCGACTACGTCCAGGCGCTGTTCACCGACTACTGCGAGCTCGCGGGCGACCGCGCCTTCGCCGAGGACGCGGCCCTCATCGGCGGCTTCGCCCGCTTCGACGGCCAGCCGGTGCTGGTGCTGGGCCACCAGAAGGGGCGCTCGACCAAGGAGAACATGGTCCGCAACTTCGGCATGCCGAGGCCGGAAGGCTACCGGAAGGCGCGCCGCCTGATGGAGCTCGCCGAGCGCTTCGAGCGGCCGATCCTGACCTTCGTCGACACCTCCGGCGCGTACCCCGGCATCGGCTCGGAAGAGCGTGGCCAGGCCGAGGCCATCGCCGTCAACCTCGAGGTGATGGCGGCGCTCAAGGTGCCCATCATCTCCACCGTGGTGGGCGAAGGCGGCTCCGGCGGCGCGCTGGCGATCGGCGTCGGCAACCGGGTGCTGATGCTCGAGAACAGCACCTACTCGGTGATCTCCCCCGAAGGCTGCAGCTCGATCCTCTACCGCGACGCCTCCAAGGCGGAGCGGGCGGCGGAGTCGCTCAAGCTCACCGCGAAGGACCTCAAGGCCTTCGAGGTCATCGACGAGGTGCTGCCCGAGCCCGCGGGCGGCGCGCACCGCGACCCGGCGGCGACCGCGCAGACCGTGGGCGCAGCCCTGCGGCGACATCTCCAGCAGCTCCGGGTCCTCAAGCCCAGCGCCCTGGTCGCGGACCGGTACCGGAAGTTCCGCGCCATGGGCGTGTTCGCCGGAGCCGCGGAGCGCGCATGAGGCCCCTGGTCCCCGAGTGGGTGGAGACGCTCAAGCCGTACGTCCCCGGAAAGCCCATCGAGGAGACCGAGCGCGAATACGGGGTGAAGAACCCCATCAAGCTCGCTTCCAACGAGAACCCGCTCGGCCCGTCGCCGAAGGCGCTGGCGCTGGCCGACGCCGCAGCCCACAAGGTGCACCTGTACCCCGACGGCGCCAACTTCAGCCTGGTGCACGCGGTGGCCAAGCACCTCGGCGTCTCGGCGAGCGAGGTCTTCGTCGGCTCGGGGTCCAACGAGATCATCGAGCTGGTGATCCGCACCTTCACCACGCCCGACGACGAGGCGCTGCTCAGCGCGGGCAGCTTCATGATGTACAAGGTCGCGCTCCAGTCGCACGGCCGCAGGTTCCGCGAAGTGCCGATGAAGAGCGGCTACCGGTACGACCTCGAGGCCATGGCCGCGGCGCTGACGCCGAAGACCCGCCTGGTGTACCTCGCCAACCCCGACAACCCGACGTCGACCGCGTTCTCCAAGAGCGAACTCGACGCCTTCCTGGCGAAGGTGCCGCCCGAGACGCTGGTGGTGCTCGACGAGGCGTACTTCGAGTACGTCGACTGGCCCGAGTACCCCAACGGGCTCGACTACTACCGCGCGCGGCCCAACGTGCTGGTGCTGCGCACCTTCTCGAAGATCTACGGGCTCGCCGGGCTGCGCGTGGGCTACGGCATCATGCAGGCGCCGCTGGTGGGGTACCTCAACCGCACCCGCATGCCGTTCAACCTCACCTCGATGGCGCAGGCGATGGCGGTGGCCGCGCTCGACGACGCCGCGCACGTGAAGGCATCGCGCGAGCTGACCTGGAAAGGGCTGCGCTTCCTCGAAGGAGCGCTCAAGGACCTCGGCATTCCCGTGCCGCACAGCCACGCGAACTTCGTCTTCGCCGACCTCGGCCGGCCGTCGGGCCCGGTGTTCGAGGCGCTGCTGCGCAAGGGCGTGATCACCCGGCCGGTGCCGGGGAGCGGCTGGCCCCAGGCGCTGCGCATCTCGTGCGGGCTCCCCGCCGAGAACGAGCGGCTGGTGACGGCGCTGCGCGAGGTCTTGAAGACGTGAGCCGGCCGCTCATCGTCGCCATCGACGGCCCGGCAGGCGCGGGCAAGTCGTCGGTGTCCAAGCTGCTCGCGCGCCGGCTCGGCTTCTCGCTGGTGGACACCGGCGCCATCTACCGGTGCGTCGCGCTGGCGGCCCGCCGCCGCAACCTCGCGCTCGACGACGACGCGGCGCTGGGGTCGCTCCTCGCGACGCTCACCATCACCTTCCGGGTGGAAGGCGAGCACAACCACGTGTTCCTCGACGGGGTGGACGTGTCCCAGGACATCCGCAGCCCCGAGAACTCGCTCGCCGCGAGCCAGGTCTCGAGCCGCAAGGTGGTGCGCGACGGGCTGCTCGATCTGCAGCGGCGGCTGGCGCTCCAGGCGGGGCAGGGCGCGATCCTCGAAGGGCGCGACATCGGCACCGTGGTGTTTCCCGACGCCGACGTGAAGTTCTTCCTCTTCGCCGACCCCGGCGTTCGCGCGCGCCGGCGCTACGAGGAGCTGTTCGAGAAGGGCAAGGAACAGCCCTTCGCCAACGTGCTCAACGAGCAGCAGAAGCGCGACAAGGAAGACAGCGAGCGCGAGGTGGCGCCGCTCAAGCCGGCGCCCGACGCGCTGCGGGTCGATTCCTCGGCGCTCCCGCTGTCCGACGTGGTGCACCTGCTGGAAGCGAGGATCCGCGAGGTGGTCGCGGCCCGGAGCGCGCGCTGATGCTCGACGCCGGGACCCGGCGGGCGCTCGAGGCCGAGCGGCTGCGCATGGCCGGCCTCCTGCGCAGCACCCGGTTGTTCGGCGCGGCGGTGCTGGTGACCGCGGTGGCGGCGGCGAGTTCCTCGGTCGACGACTTCGTGGCCTACGCCGCCCGCCCGCTGGCCGACCTGGGCCTCGCCATCGGCCTGGCGGTGCTGGGGCAGCTCGGGCAGCGCAGCGCCCGCGCCACCGCGTGGAGCGTGCCCTTCCTCGACGTGCCGCTCCTCGCGCTCATCGAGTGGCAGCGGGTGTCGGGCTCGGCGCAGGCGCTGGCCAACGCGATGTTCGCGGTGGCGATCTTCTGCTTCCTCATCGTGCTGGCGCTGATGACGCTGCGCCGCAAGGTGATCGTGGTCACCGGGCTGGTCGTGCTCCCGGTGCAGTTCCTGCTGCTGGCCCAGAGCGCGCCCGACCGCTCGTGGTTCATCGGCTCGGGGGCGATGGTGGTGATGACCACCGGCGCCGCCGCCTACCTCGCCACCCGGGTGGTGGCGCTGGTGGGCAAGGTGGCCAACCTGGCGCGGCACTTCTCGCCCGCGGTGGCCCAGCTGATCGCCGAGGAAGGGGTCACCGTCACGGCCGGCCGCAGCTGCGAGATCACGGTGCTCTTCAGCGACATCCGCGGGTTCACCTCGATGAGCGAGGCGCTCGACAGCCGCGAGGTGGTGGCCCAGCTCAACGACTACCTGAGCCGCATGGTCGAGGTCGTCGAGCGCCACCAGGGCAACGTCGACAAGTTCATGGGCGACGGGATCCTGGCGTACTTCGGCGCGCCCCAGAAGCTCCCCGGGCACGCCGCGGAGGCGGTGGAGTGCGCGCTCGAGATGCTGCAGGCGCTGGAGCAGCTCAACGCCGAGCGCGCCCGCCAGGGCAGGGAAGCGCTGCAGATCGGCATCGGCATTCACACCGGGCCGGCCACGCTGGGCGAGATCGGTCCCGCCGAGCGCCGCGAGTTCACCGTCATCGGAGACACGGTGAACGTCGCCTCTCGCGTCGAAGGCCTCACCAAGGCCGCCGGCTCGACGATCCTGGTGACGGAATCGGCCCAGGCCCAGGTGGGCGATCGCTACGCCTGGCGGGAGCTCGAGCCGATGACGGTCAAGGGCAAGGCCCAGCCGCTGCGGACCTTTGCGCCCGCGCGGCGCTCTGGGGTCTGATGCGCGCGGTGAACCGGGTCCTCTCCTGCGCCGTGGTCCTCTGCGCCGCCGCGGCGTGGGCCCACGGCGCCTTGCCGCAGACGCTCGAGGTCTCGGTGCGGCCGGGCCACCCCGACGAGCTCACCGTGGGCACCAGCTTCGGGCTGCTGGTGAGCCGCGATCGCGGGGCGAGCTGGAGCTACCTCTGCGAGGAAGCCATCGGCTACGGCGCGGGGCAGATTCCCACCTCGGTCACGCTGCCGTCGGGCACCACCTTCACCGGGTCGATCTTCGGCCTCGCCCAGTCGAAGGACCAGCAGTGCACCTGGACCGCGGTGCCCGCCTTCGCCGACGTGGGCGCGCGCGGCCTGGCGCTCACCTCGGCGGGGCTGGTGGCGAGCAGCGGCAAGTTCGGCGTCACCAACGCGGTGCGGGTGTCGGCCGACGAAGGGCAGACCTGGCAGGACACCGGGCAGTCGAGCGAGGTGCTCTTCTTCACCGACGTGGTGGCCGCGCCGTCGCAGCCGTCACGCGTGTACGGCGGCGCCTGGTGGTACGAAGACGGCGGCACCACCTTCGTGCTGCGCAGCGACACCGGGGGCACGGGCTTCACCCGCACCGAGGTGACGACGCTGGTGCCGGTGCACGGCCCGCTGCGGATCCTCGCGGTGCACCCCACCAAGCCCGACGTGGTGCTGCTGGCGGTCAACGACGACCCCGGCAACCTGAGCGTGCTGGTGCGCAGCGGTGACGGGCTCTCGACCTTCGCCGTGGTCCAGGAAGAGCACCAGCCGTTCAACTCCGCCGCCTTCAGCAGCGACGGCGCGCTCGCCTTCGCCGCCAGCTTCGAGCACCTCTACCGCTCGGCCGACGAAGGGCGCACCTTCGCCGCGCTGAACGCCCCGAAGCGCAACGCCTGCGTCGGCGTGGCGCCGGGCGCGTACTACGCCTGCGCGGACAACGATCTCGACGGCTACGTGCTCGGCCGCGGAGACCCCGCTGCGCCCGGGCTCACCGGCGTGCTGCGGTGGAAGGACATCCAGGGCGTGCTGGCGTGCCCCGCGGGGTCCTCGGTGGCGCAGAAGTGCGGGGCGGTGTGGCCGGTGGTGCAGGCGAGCTTCCCCGGCTTCGACGGCGGCCTGGCGTCGGACGGCGGCACGCCGGGCACCGACGGCGGCACCACGCCGCCGGTGACGCCCAAGGGCTGCGGCTGCGGCGCGCCCGGCCCGGCGGGGCCCGTGCTCGCGGTGCTCCTCGCCGTCCTCGCACGCCGCAGGTCGAAAAAGCGCGATGCCCTTCGTCGCTGACGCCTACACCGGCAAGGATCTCGGCAAGTACGGCCTGCTCTGCCGGCTGGCCGTCGGCGGCATGGCGGAGATCTTCCTCGCCTTTCCCCGCGCGGGCCCCCACGCCTTCACCCCGGTGGTGCTCAAGCGGATCCTCGAGGAAGAGCGCGAAGACGAGAAGGCGCTGCGCGCGATCATCGACGAGGCGCGGCTGACGGTGTCGCTCGACCACCCCAACGTGGCCCGGGTGCTCGACCTCGACGTGGCCGACGACGAAGTGCTGCTGGTCATCGAGTTCATCCGCGGGGCGACGGTCGACGAGCTGAGCACGCTGGTGCGGGAGCAGGGCGCTCGCCTGCCGCTGGGCTTCGTGGTGGGCGCGGTGCAGGACTTCGCGCGAGGGCTCGCGCACGCCCACGCCCGGGTGCCGCCCATCGTGCACCGCGACGTGACGCCGAAGAACCTGATGGTGGACTTCGACGGCGTCGGCCGGGTGCTCGACTTCGGCATCGCCAAGGCGGTCGGCAGCGCGCGGCGCACGGTGGCCGGCATGGTGCGTGGCACCGCCGCGTACATGTCGCCCGAGCAGGCGATCGACCTGTCGGTCGATCAGCGCAGCGACGTCTTCTCGCTGGGCACGGTGCTCCACGAGCTGCTCACCGGCCGCAAGCTGTTCCACCGCGGGCGCGCCGCGGCGGACATGGCGGCGGTGTACGAGGCGCCGATTCCCACGCCGTCGAGCCTGAACGCGGAAGTGAGCGCCGCCCTCGACGCGGTGGTGCTCGGCGCGCTGCAGCGCAAGCCCGAGCGGCGGACTCCCGACGCCGGCGCCTTCCTCGACGCGCTGCTCGGGGCGGGCGTCGAGCCGTTCACCCCCCAGCAGCGCGCGGCGTACCTGCGGGAACGCTTCCCGACGCGCCGCGCCGAGATCGCGGCGCTCCTGAGCCGCATGGGCACGCTCGACGAGCCCCACGCGGTGGGCACCAGGCCCGGCAGGCCGGGCTTCACCGCGGAGGCGCCCCGGCTGCGCCGCGCCCGCGCCCCGCTGGCCACCGAGGTCTTGCCGGTGCCGGCCGCCGCGCTCGACGAGCCGTCGACCCACCCCACCGACCGCTTCTCGCCCCACCTGACGCCCCCGCGCCCCCCCGGCCCGCGCTCGGAAATGAAGCTCTCGCAGGTCGGCGAGGCCACCGAGCTGCCGCCGCGGCTCGGCCGCGCCGGGCTCGCGGTGGTGGCGCTGCTCGCGCTGGCGCTGGGCATCGCCGCCGCGGTGTGGGTGCGTCGCGCGCCGCCGCCGCCGCCGCCGTCGGTGGGGGTGGGGCGCGTGAGTCTGCAGTCGAGGCCTCCGTCGCAGGTGTACCTCGGTGAGCAGAGCCTGGGGCCGACCCCGGTGGTCGACCTCTACCTGTCGGCCGGCCCGGCCACCTTGACGCTGGTGGGCCCCGACGGCGCCCGGCACCGCCTCGACGTGGTGGTGCCCCGCGACGGGGTGGTGAAGAAGGAAGTCGTGCTCGACACGCTGCCGTCGGTGCCCTAGACGCGCGCGCATGCACGCGCTCCTTTCCGTGGTGGCCGTACTCGTCTCCGCTCCTGCGGCGGCGCCCGCCGCAGCTCCCGCCGCTCCCGCGCCGACCGTGGAAGAGGCCAAGGCCTTCGTCGCCAAGGTGAACAAGGACCTGGCGAAGCTCTGGGTCCGCAGCTCGACCGCGGAGTGGATCAAGTCGACCTACATCACCGACGACACCGAGCGGAACGCGGCGGCGATGAACGACGACGTGATGGCGTACGTCACCCAGGCCATCAAGGACTCGTTCCGCTTCAAGGGGCTCAAGCTCGACCCCGACACCGAGCGCATGCTGTATCTGCTGCGCGTCTCGCAGTCGCTGCCTGCGCCGAGCGACGCCGACAAGCGTACCGAGCTGGCCAACCTCGCCGCCAAGCTCGAAGGCATGTACGGCAAGGGCAAGTTCTGCAAGGGCGTCGAGCCGGGGAAGGAGCCCGACCCCAAGAAGTGCCGCGACATCCAGCAGCTGTCGGCGGTGCTCGCCAAGGGCGGCAGCTACGACGAGCAGCTCGAGGCCTGGGAAGGCTGGCACACCATCTCCAAGGACATGCGCCCGCTCTACGAGCGCCTGGTGCAGCTGTCGAACGAAGGCGCCAAGGAGATCGGCGCCAAGGACATGGGCGACCTGTGGCGCAGCGGCTACGACATGGCGCCGGAGGCCTTCGAGAAGGAAACCGACCGCCTCTACGAGCAGCTCAAGCCGCTCTACGACGACCTGCACTGCTACGTGCGCACCCAGCTGGCGAAGAAGTACCCCGGCAAGGTGAGCGACACCGGCCCGATTCCCGCGCACCTGCTCGGCAACCTCTGGGCCCAGGAATGGAGCAACGTCTACCCGCTCGTCGAGCCGTACAAGGGCGTCACCAACCTCGACGTCACCAAGGAGCTGCAGAAGCAGAAGTACGACGAGAAGAAGCTGGTGAAGCTCGGCGAGAGCTTCTTCACCTCGCTGGGCATGGACCCGCTGCCGGCCACCTTCTGGGAACGCTCGCAGTTCAAGAAGCCGCAGGACCGCGACGTGGTCTGCCACGCCAGCGCGTGGGACGTGACCTTCAGCAACGACCTGCGCATCAAGATGTGCATCAAGATCGACGAGGAAGACCTCGTCACCGTGCACCACGAGCTCGGGCACGACTACTACTTCATGAACTACTGGAAGATGCCGGTGCTCTTCCAGCAGGGGGCGAACGACGGCTTCCACGAGGCGATCGGCGACGCGCTCACGCTGTCGATCACCCCCGAGTACCTGAAGAAGCTGAACCTGCTCAAGGAAGTGCCCAAGGACGACCGCGGCCTCATCAACCTGCAGATGAAGGACGCGCTGGAGAAGATCGCGTTCCTGCCCTTCGGCCGCATGATGGACCAGTGGCGGTGGGACGTGTTCTCGGGGAAGGTGAAGCCCGATCAGTACAACGCGCACTGGTGGGCGCTGCGCCAGAAGTACCAGGGCGTCGCGGCGCCGAGCACCCGCGGCGAGGAGTTCTTCGACCCGGGCGCGAAGTACCACATCCCCGCGAACGTGCCGTACATGCGCTACTTCCTCGCGCGCATCCTCCAGTTCCAGTTCCACAAGGCGATGTGCCAGGCGGCCGGTCACCAGGGCCCGCTGCACACCTGCTCGATCTACGGGAACCGCGAGGCGGGCGCGAAGCTCAAGGCCATGCTGGCGATGGGCGCGAGCAAGCCGTGGCCCGACGCGCTCTACGCGATGACCGGCTCCAAGCAGATGGATGCCACCCCGATCCTCGAGTACTTCGAGCCGCTGCGCGCGTACCTGAAGAAGCAGAACGCCGGCGCGAAGTGCGGTTGGTGACGCACCGCGGCTTGTCGGCCGCCCGCTGAAGTCTCACGGGCGGATCACCGCGGGCCCTGGGGGTGGACATCCGTGGCCCTTCCCCCATATGAGGTCGCCGTCCTCAATCACGAGGGCATCGCACCAAAGAAGGACGAGATAGCAACAATGGCAACTGGCACTGTGAAGTGGTTCAACGATGCGAAGGGCTTCGGGTTCATCACGCAGGACGGGGGCGGCGAAGACGTGTTCTGCCACCACACTGCGATCTCGATGGACGGCTTCCGCACCCTCTCCGAGGGGCAGAAGGTGGAGTTCGACGTCACCCGCGGGCCGAAGGGTCTGCAGGCTCAGAACGTTCGCGCCGTCTGACGATCTCGTCTTTCGGGTGTTGAACAACGCCTGGACCTTCGCAAGAAGGGCCAGGCGTTTTCATTTTCCCCCTCGCCGAAGGTCCCTTCGATGCTCCTGCTCTGCGTGGTGCTGATGGCCGCCCCTGCGAAGAAGCCGCCCGCCGTCGACCTGAAGGCGCTGTCCGCCGAGCTCGTGAAGCAACACGGCGAGGCCGCCCGAGCGCGCGTGGAGCAGGGGCTCAAGCAGGTGCAGTCCCTGTGGAAGGCCGAAGACGGCGACCTCGCGGCCTTCGTGAAGGAGCACTTCGTCTCCGAGCAGGCCGAGCTCGACAAGCTCTTCGACCGCTACGAGGCGAACCTCGAGCAGATCGACGGGCACATGCTGGAGATCGGCCGCGAGTGCCGCAAGGCGAGCGAGCTCGACCTCGGGCCCCAGCTCAAGGTCGACCCGCTCTTCGCGGCCTACGATCCGTCGGCGCGGGTGACCGAGGACCTCTTCGGTACCAAGGCCGCCTTCGCCGCGCTGCTCAACTTCCCGGTGTCCACGCTCGACCAGCGCACCGCCGAGGGCGCAGGGTGGACCCGGCGCCAGTGGGCCGAGGCGCGCCTCACCGGTCGCTTCGCGCGCCGCATTCCCGGCGACATCCAGGCGGGCATCTCGGCGGCCACCTCGGCCGGCGACCTCTACGTCGCCGACTACAACGTGTGGATGCACCACCTGGTCGACGAGAAGGGCGCCCGCCTGTTCCCGAAGGGCAAGCGGCTCATCAGCCACTGGAACCTGCGCGACGAGCTCAAGGCGAACTACGCCGACGCCGACGGGCTCGCCAAGCAGCGCACCATCGTCAAGGTGATGGAGCGCATCGTCACCCAGACCATTCCCGCGGCGGTGATCGACAACCCGCGCGTGGACTGGAACCCGTTCACCAACGCGGTGACCGCCACGCCGGAAGCCGAGCTCGAGACCGACGCGCCCAAGCGGCCGGTGACCACCGACGCCAAGGCCGAGGCCGACGTGCGCTACCAGAAGCTGTGGGCGAACTTCGCCGCCTCCAGGCTCGCCGACCCGTACGCACCGGCCACGCCGACCGCCATCGAGCGGGCCTTTGCGCTGGGCGCCGAGATGCCCGAGGCCCGGGTGAAGGGCCTGCTGGAAGAGGTGCTCAAGAGCCCGCTGGTGGGGCAGGTGGGCGCGGAGATCCAGAAGAAGCTCGGCCGGCCGCTCGAGCCGCAGGACCTGTGGTTCAACGGCTTCGTGGCGCGCGGCGCGATCAGCGAGGAGAAGCTCGATGCGTTGACCCGCAAGCGCTACCCCACCGCCGACGCCTTCGCGAAGGACATTCCCCGGATTCTCAAGGAGCTCGGCTTCGCGGCCGACCGGGCGCAGTACCTCGCGGACCGCATCAAGGTCGACCCCGCGCGCGGGCAGGGGCACGCGCTGCAGTCGGCCCGCCGCGGTGACTTTCCCCACCTGCGCACCCGCGTGGGGAAGGACGGCATGGACTACAAGGGCTACAACATCGCGGTCCACGAGCTCGGCCACAACGTGGAGCAGGTGTTCAGCCTCTACGACGTCGATCACACGCTGCTGTCCGGCGTGCCCAACACCGCGTTCACCGAGGCGCTGGCCTTCGTGTTCCAGGCGAAGGACCTCGAGCTGCTCGGCCAGGCCAAGCCCGACGCCGAGACCGAGCGGCTGCGGGTGCTCAACGACTTCTGGATGACGTTCGAGATCGCCGGCGTCGCCCTGGTCGACGTGGGCGTCTGGCACTGGATGTACGAGCACCCCAAGGCGACCCCCAAGGAGCTGCGCGAGGCGACCGTCGCGCTCTCTCGCCAGGTGTGGAACCAGTACTACGCCCCGGTGCTCGGCGGGAAAGACACCGCGATCCTCGGCATCTACTCGCACATGATCAGCTACCCGCTGTACCTCTTCAATTACCCGCTCGGGCACCTGATCGCGTTCCAGATCGAGGAGCAGGTGCGCAAGGCCGGCAAGCTCGGGCCGGAGTTCGAGCGCATGGCGCGCTTCGGCTCGGTGGCCCCCGACCTGTGGATGAAGAACGCCGCGGGTGAGCCGGTGAGTGCGGGCCCGCTGCTGCGCGCCACCACCGCCGCGCTCGGCAGACCCGCGTCGAACTGATCACCATCGAAGAGGGCGCACCTCCGGAGGCTGCGCAACTTTCCGATGCCGTTTTTCTTCTGGGCCTGGGGGCGCTTGCCGCCCCTTCGCCCAAGAAACAGCCCAGAAAATTGACCCGGCCTCACACGCCCGTAGCCTTCGCTCCATCTCGCCGCACCGCTGTTGCACGCAGCGGTTGTTCTCGGCGGGGCCAAACGCAGCGGAGGTCACACCATGAGCGAGAAGCGCAAGCACGGCCGAGTGCCCCTGGACATCTACCTGAACAAGTACGTGGCGGGCGTGCCGTACATGGCGCGGACGTCCGACATCTCGCGCGAAGGCGTCGGCCTCTCGCACCTCATCGAGCCCGAGCTGTCGGGCAAGCGGGTCGGCCTGCAGTTCCAGCTCCCGGGGAGCGAAGAGGTCATCTACGCCGAAGGCGAGATCGTCCGTGAGTGGTGCGAGCTCGAGGAAGAAGGCTCGGGCATCAAGTTCACGCTCCTCACCGAGCGCCACAAGCGCATGATCGAGTCGTTCGTGCAGCAGGGCACCTGACCCACCCGGGGTGGGCCCATGTAGGGCGACGGAGTCAAGGGGGGACCGAATTGAATTCCCTGGTCCCTTGACACCTCTGACCCTGGACCGTTGAATCGCACGGGGCTTTTCCTCGTTCGCTCATCAGGTCACAAGGTTCGGAGGGTCACTCGTGCGAAGACTCGTCTGGTTGTGTGCAGTTGCGCTGCCCCTGGTCACCCAGGCGGCGGACGAGAAGAAGTTCACCGGTGACGCCAAGCAGGCGCCGGGCGTGAACTGGGGCGGGCAGCTGGTCCGGGCGACCGGCGCCGGGGCTCCCGATCTCAAGGAAACCAACCCCGCGAAGGCCCGCCTCGGCGCGGAGCGCGCGGCGCTGGTCGATGCGATGCGCAACCTGCTCGCGCAGGTGCAGGGCATCCAGATCGACGGCACCAAGAAGATGAGCGACGCCATGGCCGACGACAAGGTCAAGGCGCGCGTCGAAGGCCTGCTGCGCGGCTACCGCGTGGCCGGCAAGCGTTACTACGCCGACGGCGGCGTCGAAGTCGACATCGAGGCCCCGCTGGCGCTCCTGACCGAGGTGGTCGACCCCGACCCCACGCCGCAGCAGCTCATCGCGGCGGCCCCGGCCAAGGTGGAAGGCAAGGACCCGAAGGCGGCCGACCCCAAGGCTGCCGACCCGAAGGCGGCTGACCCCAAGGCGGCCGATCCGAAGGCTGCCGCGGTGGCCAAGGCCCCCGAAGGCGACCACGCCACGGGCCTGGTGATCGACGCCCGCGGCCTCAAGGTGACCCCTGCGCTGGCGCCCCGGCTGCTCGACGCGGCCGGCAAGCCGGTCTACTCGGTCGACTCGCTGTCGGCCGACGCCCGCAAGTCGAGCGGCGTCGCGTCTTACGTGCAGTCGCTCGAGGAAGCGAAGAAGTCGATGAAGGCGGGCGACAAGCCGCTGGTGCTCAAGGCGTCGAAGGCGAACGGGGTCGACCTCGCGCTCGCCGAGGCCGACGTGAAGAAGCTCATCGAGTCCGACGCCAGCTACCTGTCCCAGGGCAAGGTCGTCATCGTCCTCAACTGAAACCACCGGAACCCTCAAGACCCATGAACGCACTCAAGCTCGGCGTCGTCTCGGTGGTGCTGGCCAGCGCGGCCTTCGCCGCGGAAGCCAACATCGTCACCCAGGAAGCCACCGGCCAGGCCGCGGTCGGCAGCGGCACGGAAGAGAAGGCCTTCGAGGAAGCCAAGGCCCAGGCGCTGCGCACCGCGGTGGAGCAGGCCGCGGGCGTCATCGTCCAGGCCGACACGGTCACCCGCAACAGCAGCCTGCTGATGGACCAGGTCAGCACCAAGGCGCTGGGCTTCGTGAAGAAGTACGACGTGCTCGACAAGAAGGTCGAGAAGAAGGTCGTCACCGTCAAGGTGAAGGCGGAGATCGTCGCTTCCGACCTCGAGAAGGAAGTCGCCGCGGTGCAGATGCTCATCGGCAAGCTCGGGTTCAAGAAGGTGCTGATCGCCGTGCAGGAACAGTCGATCGACTCCAAGGGCGTGAGCACCAAGAGCGAGATCCTGCCCACCGTCATCACCGACGCCTTCAAGCGCGACGGCTGGACCATCAAGGACGAGAAGAGCACCGGCGACGGCCCCATCAAGATCAGCGCGGGCGTCTCGAACGGCGCGGTGGACGCCAAGGAGATCACCAAGCGCAGCGACGTCGACTACATCGTCTACGGCACCGCGAGCTTCCGCTACGTGCCGCCGGGCGCGGGCACGCTCCCGGAGCTCGACGACAAGGGCAAGCAGATCCTCTTCTTCGTGACCGGCAGCTACGACCTCGCGATGTTCGAGACCCGCACCGGCACCCAGCTCGCCAAGGTCGCGGGCGAGATCGACCAGAAGCGCATGATGGCGATGAGCAAGAAGGTCGTGGGCTACAAGGAAGTCGCGCAGGAATTCTGCGCCGCCGACGCCCCGCGCATCGTGAGCGAGCTGCGCAAGCCGGTCATCGAGTACCTGCGCAACGCCGACGTCAACGGCAACGAGGTCACCGTGGCGGTGACCGGCGTTCCCGACCTGGAGATGGTCGAGCAGCTCGAGAAGGCGTTCGGCGCGGTGGACAAGGTGACCAAGGTGACCACCGGCGACTTCTCGGGCGGCAAGGTCGAGTACACGCTCGCCTACGCCGGCACCGCCAAGGAGCTGGGCTCGGTGCTCAAGACCAAGTCGGTGAAGAAGAAGAAGATCAACGTCACCGGGCTGATGAACAACAAGGTCGAGCTCTCGCTCGGCAAGTGAAGGTCTGGCCGGTGGTGCTGGGGTGCGCCTGTGCCGCGCGCCCCGCGCCGCAGCTGTTCGACCAGGCAGGCGAAGGCCTCGCGCAGTCGAAGGCGCGGGGTGGGGCGGTGGTGCTGCGGTGCCAGCCTCCGGACGCGGAAGTGTCGATCGACGGCGTGCCGGTGGGGCAGTGCAGCGCGGTGGGCGAGCGCCTGCCGGTGTGGGGGGCGGGCTGGCGCCACGTCGAGGTGAAGAAACCTGGCTTCGCGCCGTGGGAAACGTGGATAGAAAGCGGTGGTGCCCGGGCCGTGCTGTCGGCCGAGCTGACGCGGGCGCCGGAACAACCGAAGGAGACACCGTGAAGCGTGCAACCCTGGTGATGGCGCTGACCCTGCTGATGCCGCAGCTCGCCCTGGCGTCGATCGGCAAGATCGCCGTGCTCGAAGGCAAGGCCACCCGCGCCCCCGAAGGCGGCGCCCCGGTCGACCTCGCGGTCGGCACGGAAGTCGAGCTCAAGGACACGCTCAAGGTCGGCCCGGGCGGCAACCTGAAGCTCGAGCTCAACGACGGCAGCCAGATCGCCCTGTCGGAGAAGGCCGAGCTCTACATCGACGACGCGCAGTTCGACGGCCAGGACTGCAAGAGCTTCCTGGGCACGCTCAAGTCCGGCGCGCTGTGGACCCACGTGAAGAAGCTGCTCGGCGGCGCCAAGTACGAGGTGAAGACCGAGCGCGCGGTCGCAGGCGTGCGCGGCACCATCTTCCGCATCGACGCCGACACCCTGGTGAAGGGCGCCAAGACCAAGGCGCGCAAGCCGGCCACCGTCATTCGCGTGGTCGAGGGCGTGGTGCGCGTGAACCCTTCGGCGAAGATCGCCAAGACGCTCAAGGGCGCCGCGCCCAAGGGCGGGCACGTCGAGGTGAAGGGCCCGCAGGAAGTCAGCGCCGACGAGTGGGAGAAGATCTTCGTGCAGCTCCAGGCCGGCGAGGCGCAGGCGGTGGGCGCCGACCTCTTCGAGGCCGCGGAGCTCGACGAGAAGATCAAGAACGACGCGTTCTCCAAGTGGCTGGCCAAGCAGGGCCCGTGAGCCCGGGGGCCTCGGCCCCGACGGAGGCGGTGGTACCCACCACGGCGACGACGGTGCCCATGGGGCCCGTGGCCGCCGACGAGAACTCGGGGCTGCCCGAGGCGCTGGCGCGCAAGATCGACCTCGGCTGGGCGGCCGGCGTGGTGGGCGGCATCGGCGCGCTGTTTCTCCTGCTGTCGCTGGTGCGCGGCGTGTCGGTGCCGGTGATGCTGGCGCTCGCGCTGGCCTACGCGCTCAACCCGGTGGTGACCGCGCTGGTGAAGCGGCGCATGCCGCGCACCCGGGCGACCGCGCTGGTGTTCGCCGGGCTGGTGGTGGCGCTCACCGGCTTCGGGCTGTACCTGATTCCCGTCTTCCGCGACGAGGCCGCCAAGCTGCCCGACTTCATCAGGGCCGCCGGCGTGCAGCTGGTGCCGTGGGTGGAACGCACCTTCGGCATCTCGGTGCCCACCCTGATTCGCGAGCGGGCGAGCCAGCTGAGCGACGAGGCCTCGGACCTGCTCAAGGAAGCGGGCCCCGCGGCGGCCAAGCTGGTGGCGAGCTTCGCCAGCAACACCGCGAGCGTGGTGGCGTCGGTGCTGGGGCTCCTGGTGGTGCCGGTGCTCGCCTTCTTCTTCCTCGACGACTACCCGGTGCTGGTGGAACGGCTGCGCAACCTCCTGCCGCGGCGCGCGCTGCCGTTGCTCGAGCGGCGCTTCGGCGAGGTCGACGACGTGCTGTCGGCCTTCGTGCGCGGGCAGCTCACGGTGGGGGCGATCCTCTCGGTCATCTACAGCGCGGGCTTGTCGATCGCGCGCATCGACATGGCGATCGTCATCGGGCTCATCGCCGGCTTCGGCAACATGGTGCCGTACCTGGGCACCGGCGTCGGCGCGTCGCTGGCGGTGATCTCCGTGCTGCTGAGCTGGCAGGGGCCGTGGCAGTTCGCGGTGGTGGCGGGCACGTTCCTGCTGGCGCAGCTGCTCGAAGGGCTCTTCATCACCCCCCGGGTGGTGGGCACCAAGGTCGGGCTGCCGCCGGTGGCGGTGATCATCGCGGTGCTCGCCTTCGCCGAGCTCTTCGGGTTCGCGGGGGTGCTGCTCGCGGTGCCGGCGACCGCGACGCTCAAGGTGGCGCTCAAGGTGGTGCTGATGCGCTACCGGCGCACGCCGTTCTACCTGGCGCCCGGGCCGTGATCGCGCTGGGGCTGGGCCTGTTGCTCGCCGCGGCCGACGCCGGCACCGCGCTCGAGCAGCTGCCGCCCGGGGTCCTGCGGCTGCACGTGGTGGCCGCCGAGGCGCTGGATTCCGATCACCTGCGGCTCCTGGCGCGGCCCGGGGTCACGCTCTGGCTCACCACCGACGGCAACACGCTCAAGGAATCGGTGATCGACACCCTGCAACGCTTCGAGCGGGCGTGGGTGCAGCTGCGCGCGCCGCTCAAGCCGGCCGACCTGCAGCAGCTCTCGCGGGTGCCTCGCGCAGGGCTGTGGTTCGACTTCGCGCCGGGTCGGGTCGGACCCGCGCTGGCGACCAGCCGCCCGGTGGCGCTCAATTTCCGCGGGCCGCTCGACGGCGCCGACGCGGCGCAGCTCTCGCGCTGGCGGCCCACCTGGCTGTCGTGGGCCCCGCCGCCGCAGGTCGACCTGCTGCAGTGGGGGGCCTTCCGCCAGCTCCCCGGGCGGCGCTTCGTGGTGAGCGCGCCGACCGAGCCGTGGCCGGCCGCCTGCACCACCCAGCAGCCGGGGCAGGCGCTCGAGCTGGTGCTGCCGGTTCCGGCGGGGGACGCGCTGGCCGCCTTTCCGTGCGCCGCGGGCTCGGTCCTCGAGGTGCCGCCCGAGGTGGAGCCCCGGGTGGTGACCGCGCTCCTGGCGAAGGACCCGTCGCTCGAGCTGCGGGTCCGCCTGGGCGCCGACCCGGCGCGCAGCGTGCGCACGCGCAAGCTGCTCGAGGCGCTCGGGGTGGGGCGGCGATGACCAGGCTCGAGGCGCTGTCGAAGGAGATCGCCGGGTGCCGCGCGTGCCCGAGGCTGGTCGCGTGGCGCGAGCAGGTGGCGCGGGAAAAGCGGCGCGCCTACCGAGACTGGACCTACTGGGGCCGGCCGGTGCCGGGCTTCGGCGACCCCCGGGCGAAGCTGGTGATCGTCGGGCTGGCCCCGGCCGCCCACGGCGCCAACCGCACCGGGCGCATGTTCACCGGCGACCGCTCGGGCGACTTCCTCTACGCGGGGCTCCACCGCTTCGCTCTCGCGAACCAGCCCCACAGCACCTCGCGCGACGACGGGCTCAAGCTCAAGGGCGCCTACATCCTCGCGCCGGTGCGCTGCGCGCCCCCGGACAACTGGCCTTCGCCCGACGAAGTGAAGGCCTGCCGGCCGTTCTTTCACCGGGAGCTCCAGCTGCTCAAGCCCCGGGTCTTGCTGGCGCTGGGGGCGCTGGCCTTCGACCAGCTGCTCGAGGCGCTCGACCACCCGCGGCCACGGCCCAAATTCGGGCATGGAACCGAGGTGGCCCGCGCGGGGTTCCCCACGGTGCTGGGCTGCTACCACGTGAGCCAGCAGAACACGCAGACCGGCCGCCTGACGGCTGCGATGTTCGACGACATTCTTGCGCGCGCGCTACGCGCTGCTTGACGCCTGAGGAACCGCAGGGCCAAAATCCGCTCCGCAGCAAAGGGAATTTCCCGAGGAGTCTTGCCCGGTTGCCGACAGCATTTGAGAGCAGGTGCTGCGGCCGCCCACAGGCGGAACGAGAGATCATGCGGCGAATCTTGATCGTGTTGGCGCTGACCGCATCCGCGGTCGCGTTCGGGCAGGACAAGGCGGGAGAGAAGAAGACCGCCAAGGACGCGGAGCTCGGCAAGAAGTCGACGAGCATCGCGCCGGACAAGTCGCTGGCCGGCGACGTGACGCGCAAGAAGGAGAAGACCGATGCGGCGCCGGCGCTGCAGTACGACCAGTTCCGCCTCGGCGTCGAAGGCCAGGTGGCGTCGAAGCGCCGCGAGCAGATCGAGGATCTGAAGCGGATCATCCAGCTCAACGGCGGCAAGGACAAGGAAGAGATGCCCAAGCTGCTCTTCCGCCTGGGCGAGCTCTACTTCGAGGAATCGCGCTACCAGCTGTTCGAGGCCAACCGGAAAGACGACGACTACATCCGCGCGATGAACGCCGGCGACAAGGCGGCGATGGAGCGCATCAAGGCGGAGAAGGACAAGCTCGTCGAGGCGGCGAAGGAGCCCGCGGGCCTGGCCGTCGAGCAGTACACGGAGATCGTCCAGAAGTACAAAGACTTCCCCCGCACCGACGAAGTCCTCTACTTCCTCGGCCAGAACCTGATGGAGATGGGCGACGAGCGCCGCTCGCTCACCGCATACAAGCGGCTCATCGAGAAGTACCCCAAGTCGAAGTACCTGCCCGACTCGCACCTGGCGTTCGGCGAGTACTACTTCAACGGCTCCAAGGGAAAGCGCGACCAGATCGAGAAGGCGCTCGCGTCGTACAAGGAAGCCGCCAAGTTCCCCGAGAACGCGGTCTACGGCTACGCGCTCTACAAGCAGGGTTGGTGCTACTTCAACCTGGGCGACTACGAGAAGGCGATGGAGCAGTACAAGGCGGTGATGCTGTACGCCGAGATCCAGGGCACCGAGGAAGTCGAAGGCAAGAAGGGTGCGAAGGGCGGTCGGCAGGGGCTGGTTCGCGAAGCGCGCACCGACTACGTGCGCAGCTACGCGCGGCTCATCACCGGCAACCCGAACGAAGGCAAGGAGCGGTTCGCCAAGCTCCCCAGCACCAAGCCCGAAGACCTGCGCAACATGATGAAGGGCCTCGCCGGCCTCTATTACGAAGACGGCAAGGACAAGGAAGCAGCGCTCGCCTTCGACATGCTGATCAAGGAACGCCCCACCGCGCCCGAGGCGCCGGGCTTCCAGGGCAAGATCATCGACTGCGTGATGCGCGCCGGGAACAAGCGCATGACGGTGCAGCAGGTGCGCCGCCTGGTGAAGATCATGGACGACGTGAAGGGCGCGGCGAAGAAGCCGATGGACCCCAAGGACGTCACCGTGCTCGAGGAGGCGAAGGAGCTCTCGGAGCGCACCATCTCGAACCTCGCGGTCAACTGGCACAACGAGGCCAAGAAGACCCGCGACGACGAGACCTTCGGCTTCGCCAACGAGGTCTACGCCGACTACCTGACGCTCTTCCCCGACAACAACAAGGCGTACGACCTGCGCTTCTTCTGGGCCGAGCTCCTCAACGACAACCTCAACAAGTACGACAAGGCCGCCGAGCAGTACACGATCGTGCTCGAGACGGACATCAAGCGGAAGGACAAGTGCGAGGCGCCGCCGGAGAAGGACGAGAACGGCAAGCCCAAGGGCCCCCTGTGCAAGTGGATGGTGAACGCCGCGTACAACGCGATCCTCGCCAACGACCAGGTGGTGAAGGGGCTCGAGAGCTCCGGCAAGCTCAAGCCGGAAGCGGTCACCGACCCCAACAAGAAGCTGACCATTCCGGCCGAGAAGAAGTCGCTGCTCGAGGCGTGCGAGCGCTACCTCAAGTACGTGCCGGCGGGCGATAAGAAGGTCGAGATCGCCTACAAGGCCGCGAAGATCTACTACGACTACAACGACCTCGAGCAGGCGGTGCCGCGCTTCGCGGAGATCGCGCTCAAGCACCCCGACTACAAGTTCGAGAACGGCGACCGCGCGGGTGAGATCGCGGCCAACCTGGTGCTCGACTCGTACAACCTCCAGGGCGATTGGGCGAAGGTCAACGAGTGGGCGCGCAAGTTCTACGGCGAGGACAAGCTCGCCACCGGCAAGTTCCGCGAGGACCTGGCCAAGCTCATCGAGCAGTCGGCGTTCAAGCTCGTGAACCAGCTCGAGGCGAAGAAGGACTTCGGCAAGGCAGCCGACGCGTACATCGCGTTCGTCACCGAGTTCCCCAAGTCGGAGATCGCCGACAAGGCGCTCTTCAACGCCAGCATCGACTATTTCAACGCGCGCCAGCTCGACAAGGCGATCGAGACGCGCAAGCGCATCATCCAGGGGTACCCCAAGAGCTCGTTCGTGCCCCAGACGCTGTTCGCGCTCGCCGAAGGCTACGACGCGGTGGCCGACTTCGAGAACGCGGCCGCGGGCTACGAGGCGTACGCGGCGCAGTACGAGAAGAGCCTCAACGGCGGCGGCAAGAAGGCGGCGAAGGCGCCGGCCAAGGCGGGGAAGAAGGGCGCCAAGGCCGCCGCGGCCCCGGCCGACGACGACAAGAAAGACGGCCAGGTCTGGGAAGAGTCGAAGGCGCAGATCGCGCTCTTCAACGCCGGCGTGTTCCGCGACGGGCTCGGGCAGTACAAGGCCGCGCTGCGCAACCGCGAGCACTACCTCGAGCTGTGGGGCGAGTCGAAGGACGCGGAAGCGGTGTTCCTGTCGATCGTCGACCTGCACGAGCGCAACGGCGCGTACGGCAAGGCGCAGAAGCAGCTCGAAGAGTACGAGAAGAAGTATGGCAAGGACCCCAACAAGCTCCTGACCGCCGAAGGCCGCATCGCCGGCATCTACGAAGACAAGATCAAGAACAAGGGCGCGGCGAAGAAGATCTTCGACCGCATCCTCGACTACCACGAGAAGCTGCCCAAGAAGACCAAGGGCGCGCTCGAGATCACCGCGCTCGACGCGGTGGCCCGCGCGCACTTCCTCCACAACGAAGACGACTGGAAGAAGTACGAGAAGATGCGGCTCAAGTGGTCGAAGCTGGCCAACGTCGGCGAGTTCAAGAACTCGATCACCGACAAGGCGAAGGCGCTCGAGGGCGTGCAGAAGATGTACACCCAGACGGTCACCTTCAAGTCGGCCGACCCGGCGATCTGCGCGCTGACCCGCATCGGCATGGCGTACGACAACTTCGCCGAGACGCTCATTCACCCGCCGCGCCCCAAGGGCATGACCGACGACCTGGAGTTCGAGGTGAAGGGTCAGCTCGAGCAGCAGCTTCCCCCGGTGCGCGAGAAGGCGGCCGAGGCGTTCACCGCAGCGGTACAGAAGAGCCAGGAACTCGACGTGTTCAACGCCTGCACCACCCAGGCGCTCGAGAACCTGCGCACCAAGTACCGGCCGGAGCGCTTCCCCAAGATGGGAGAGGACGTCGCCGAGCTCAAGATGCCCGAAGGCAAGCTGACGTCGATCGGCGAGGACCTGCTCCTCTCGGTGCAGGCGGTGCCCACCACGTCGAGCGCGGGCGCCATCGCCACCGGCGACATCAAGGCGGCGAGCAAGGAAGTGGCGCGCGACACGTCGGACCTGAAGGACAAGCCGCCCAAGGATCTCGACGAGCAGCCCGCCGCCAAGAGCGCCCCCGCGCCGCAGACCGCGCAGAAGAAGAAGAAGAAGGAAGAGGAGCCCGATGAGCCGCTCTGAGAGGCACTCCATGAACCGCACCTCGACCAGCAGCCGGTGGTTCTCGATCTTCGCCGGCGCGTCGCTCTTCGCGCTGGGCTGCGCCACCACCCAGAGCGCGGAGCGCACCGAGACCGCCCAGCCGCAGCGCGGTTCGCAGCAGCGCAGCAGCAGCTCGAGCGCTGCCGCCCCCGCGGGTGACGGGCAGCCGCAGATCAACACCAAGGCCAAGCTCGCCTTCGAAGACGCCACCAAGGCGTACGAGGCGCAGAAGAAGGCGAAGACGTACGACTACGCGGGCCTGGAGAAGAAGTTCGCCGCCGCGGCCGACGCCGATTCGCGGCTCGCGGAAGCGACCTACAACCTGGGCGTGCTCGCCGAGCGCCAGGGCAAGGTCAAGGACGCGGTCGCCTATTACAAGGAAGCGCTCGACCGGAAGCCGTCGCTGGTGCAGGCCGCGCAGAACCTGGCGGTGATCGCGCAGAACGGCGGCGACGAGGCCAAGGCGGTGCAGATCTACGAGCAGATCCTCGCCAAGTACCCCGACGACGCGGGGAGCCGGGCGCGTCTGGCCGAGATCCACCGCCGCCGCGGAGAGCTCGACAAGGCGATCGAGCTGGCGAAGGACGCGCTGTTCCGCGACCCGCACACCTTGCAGGCCTACAAGGTGCTGATGAGCGCCTACTTCGAGCAGAAGCAGCTCTCGCTCGCCAAGCTGGTGGCGCTCAAGGCGATGAAGCTCGACGACGGCGACCCCGAGGTCCTCTACCTCCTGGGGCAGATCGCCATGCTGGAGAAGGACCCGGTGCGCGCGCGCGCGCAGTTCCGCAAGGCGATCGAGGCGCGGCCCGACTTCCTGCCGGCGCACTACGAGCTCGCGCGCATGGCGCTGGCGCAGGAGGACTACGGCAGCGCGGAAGAGAGCCTGCGCAAGATCCTCCAGGCCAACGGCAACAACGCCGAGGCGCTGCTCAACCTGGGCGTCGCCCAGAAGGGCATGGGTGAGTACGACAAGGCGATGGCCACGTACGACCTCGCGCAGAAGGCCAGGAGCGACATGCCGGAGCTGTACCTGAACCGCGGCTTCATCCTCGCGGCGAAGGGCATGCCGGAGAAGGCGCTCGAGTACTACCGCCAGTACATTCAGGCGAAGGGCGGCGACGGTTCGCTCGCGGCGAACCACCCGGTCTACGACGCGATCAAGGACCAGGAAGCCGTGCTCGCCAAGCGCGAGGAAGACAAGAAGGCCGCCGAGGAAGCCGCGAAGATGGAAGCCGAGGCCAAGAAGGCCGAGGACGCCGCCGCCGCCGAGGAGAAGGCCAAGAAGGAAGAGGAGCTCAAGAAGCAGCTCGACTCGGCCAAGGGCGGCGGGAAGGACGCGGCGAAGGCGCCTGCGCCGGCCGGCAAGGACAAGGACAAGGACACTCCCCCGGTCTCGGCGGAAGAAAGCCAGCCGCCCCCGAAGAAGAAGGACGCGGCCAAGCCCGCCGCGGCCCCAGCTCCGGCGGCCGCCCCCGCGCCGGCGCCCAAGAAGAAGGGCGACGAGCCCGACGAGCCGCTCTAGGGCAGGGCGGGGTGGGTGTTGCGCCCACACGAAAGAGGAAGCGCCGGCGCTCGAGTTGGTAGTTCGCGCCGCGGTGGTAGCATCGAGTCGGTTTCCAAAGGGACGTCGAAGGAGGCCACACCATGAAGGCGTTTGCGGCTGCGATCGCGTTGCTCTTCGCGTTTGGCGCGTTGGCCCAGGACAAGGGCAACGTCACCTACAAGAAGACGACCGAGTACAACTTCGAAGACGACACCATCGAAGGCGATCTCACCAAGCCCGACGGTGAGTACGTCGAGGCGCGCAAGACGGTGAAGCACTCGAACCTGATCAAGATTCGCGAAGAGTTCAAAGACAAGGTGATGCAGTCGGTGGGTGAGCTGTAACCGGGAACCCAGCCTGCCGGGCGGTGTCCAACCCGATGGGCTCAGTGCGGTTCTGACCAGTTACGCGCTCTTGCCCCAAGGAGGCTTCACGTGGCCGTGCCGTTGACGCTGAAGGTGTTCAAGGGTGAGCAGCTGGTGGTCGCGAAGGAATACGACCGCGACATCATCAAGATCGGCCGGCTCTCGTCGGCGCACCTCTGCCTCGATGACGAGAAGGCGTCGCGCATTCACTCGGTCATCGAAGTGGCTCCCGACGGCGGCCTGTCGATCATCGACATGGGCAGCGTCGACGGCACCTTCGTCAACGGCAAGCGGGTGACCACCAAGGGCGCGCTGTCCTTCGGCGACGAGATCCGCATCGGCGGCACCACCATCAAGGTCGAGAAGACCGGCGAGGGCGCGGTCACTTCCTCGAACCCAATGGGCGACGCGCCTGCACCGACGATGGTCGGGCCTTCCGACGTGACCCAGACGCACACCCCCACCATCGAGGTGGCGGCGGAGCAGATCCGCGCGGCGATGCCGCAGCAGCCCGCGGTGCCGGCGCACGAGCCGGCGGCGCCCGCTCCGGTGCGCAACGAGGCGACGGGGGAGATTGCCCGCGTGCGGCCGCGCATGCGCAAGGGCTCGGGCCCGCTGGGGCTCGAGATCCGCATGATGTGGGGCGATCAGATGGTCGCCACCCAGTACTTCTCGCCGAACGGCGAGAGCTCGTACACCGTGGGCACCGCGCAGGGGGTGAGCTTCCCCATGGGCGACGGCAAGCTCGGCGGCCCGTCGTTCGTCGCCGCGCGCCAGGGCAAGGACGGGGCGGTCGTTCGCTTCACCAGCAAGATGAAGGGCGAGCTGCAGCGCCGCGGCGGGGCCGAGGTGATGACGCTGGCGCAGGCGAAGGAGACCCGCGCCGCGAGCTCCGACGGCGACGGCTATTCGATCACCCTGCAGGGCGACGACTTCGTCTGGGTCGACCTGGGCGGCGTGGTGCTGGAGGCGTTCTTCCAGCCGCAGCCCAAGGCGGTGCTGGTGCCGTTCACCGACACCATCGACTTCACGGTGCTCAACATCTTCCTGGTGATGTTCTTCCTCGGGGCGGCGGCGGTGATCACCGCGCTCAACCGCGACGCGGACGGCGACGACCTGGCCGACGATCTGTCGGGCAACCAGGCGCGCATCGCCAAGCTGCTCATCAAGCCGCCCGAGGTGCAGAAGAGCCTCGACCGCTTCAACAAGAAGAAGGACTCGGGCGAGATCGCGCAGAAGCACAAGGGCGACGAAGGCCAGATGGGCAAGAAGGAAGCGCCCAAGCGCTCGGCGCACGCGGCGCCCAAGGGCGACCCGAACAACAAGGATCAGGCCCGCTTGCTGGTGCAGAAGGTCTTCGGCGGCGGCGCCAACAGCGGCATCTCCACCATCTTCGGCCACCAGGGCCTGGGCGGTGAGCTGAAGAGCGCGATGGGCAACATGTTCGGCGCCGCGGCGGGTGACGCCCAGGGCTTCGGTGGTCTCGGCCTGCGTGGGTCGGGCTCGGGCGGCGGCGGCATCGGTGACACCATCGGCATCGGCGGCATCGGTACCAAGGGCCGCGGCGGAGGCACCGGCGGCTACGGCACCGGCGTCGGCGTGCTCGGCGGCAAGAAGGACGTGGACATCGGCATCACCTCGTCGGAACCGACGGTCATGGGCTCGCTCGACAAGGAGCTCATTCGCAAGGTGATTCACGCCAACCGCGGCCAGATCCGGTACTGCTACGAGAGCCAGCTGAACCGGTTCCCGAAGCTCGAAGGCAAGGTGGCGATCAAGTTCGTCATCACGGGTTCGGGCTCGGTGGCGACCTCGTCGGTGGCCCAGTCCACGGTGAACAACGCGGAGCTCGAGACCTGCGTCGCGGGCCGCGTGAAGACCTGGATCTTCCCCAAGCCCAAGGGTGGCGGTGTGGTGGTGGTGACCTACCCGTTCATCTTCAAGCAGTCGGGCGGCTGACCGAGGCCCGAGCCGTGCCGCGCGGGCCAGGGGGCTCGCGCGGGAAGGGGCAGGTGCGTCGGCCGGGGAGCACGCCTGGCGGCGAGGCTCACCCCGGGCCGTGGCTGCCGCGCCGTTGACCCTCCGGCGGCCCACGCGCAATGCGCTTTCGAGCGCGCGCAAACACGAGTAGTTTCCCGCCACCATGCGCCGCGTCCTCACCCTGTGCTTGCTCGCCTCGGTCACCGCCTTCGCTCAGGAGAAGGCCGCCTCCGAGAAGGTGGCGAAGGACCGCGAGGCGACGACCTTCAACGAGATCGAGCGCGGCCTGCACCTCGCCGTCTCGGCCGGGCTGTGGGCGACCATCAACCCGCCCGCGGGTGACGGCTCGGCGCGCTACTTCCTGCTGGGGCAGGCGGCGCGCGTGGAGTTCGGCTACGACTTCGGCGAGCGCTTCAGCCTGGCGCTCTTCGCGCAGGCGACCGCGAACCGCGCCGGCAGCGACTACACCGGCAAGTCGCAGGACCCGGTGAGCGGCGCGCCGCGCGCGTCGGGCGACTACACCGAGTTCATTCCCGGCCTCACCGCGCGCCTGAGCCTGGTGGGCCTCAACGACAGCCAGGACGTGAAGCGCAGCTGGTTCTACATTCGCGCGGGGGCGGGGTACGTCATCTACCAGCCGCGCGCGCTGCTGCCGGTGCCCGACGTGCTGGTGTTTGCCGGCCCGGGCTTCGAGTACTTCACCAAGCTGCGTCACTTCTCCATCGGGTTGGAAGCGGTCTTCAACGCCCAGGTGCTCACCGCGTCGTTCGGCTTTGCGGTGACGCCCATGCTGCGCTACGCCTTCTAGAAGCGCTGGCCGCGTCGCCCCGACTCCTTCGGGGGCGCCGATCGGAAAGCCTTCGAGGAGTCGTTTCATGCAAGACGGACAGCAGCAGCCCCCGCGCGGCGATCGCCGCGGCGGTCGCGATGGTCGTGGTCCCGGTGGCCCGGGCGGTGGTCCTGGTGGCCGTGGTGGTCCCCGCGGCCCGGGTGGGCGCGACGGCCGTGACGGTGGGCGTGGCGGCGGTGGGCGCGGGCGCGACGGCAAGGGCGGGCGGGGCAGGCGTGACCGCGACGGCGACTCCGGTGGATCGACCTTCCGGGTGGTGTCCGAGCTCCCCGCGCTCGAGAAGGCGCTCAGCAAGGCCGACTACGCCGGCCAGAAGCAGCCGCTCGAGGGCGTGCTCAAGGCGCTGCGGCCGTTGCGGCTGAAGTCGATCGACCAGCTCGACCTCGGCACGCGCGGCAAGCTCATCACTGCGCTGTT